>JAFSUT010000059.1 GCA_017445085.1 Clostridia bacterium
GTGCCGCCCGTGCCGACGCCGGCAACGAAGATATCTACCGCGCCGTCGGTGTCCTCATAGATCTCGGGGCCGGTATGTTCTCTGTGTGCGGTCGGATTTGCGGGGTTGACAAACTGACCGGGGATAAAACTGTTCGGGATCTCTTTGGCGAGTTCCTCCGCCTTGGCGATGGCGCCTTTCATCCCTTTGGCGCCCTCGGTGAGGACGATCTCCGCGCCGTAGGCTTTGATGAGTTGGCGGCGCTCTACCGACATGGTCTCCGGCATGGTGATGATGATGCGGTAGCCTCTTGCGGCGGCGACCGATGCAAGACCGATGCCCGTGTTGCCGCTGGTCGGCTCAATGATCACCGAACCGGCTTTGAGTTTGCCCTCCGCCTCGGCGGCGTCGATCATTGCTTTTGCAATTCTGTCTTTGACCGATCCCGCGGGATTGAAGTATTCGAGCTTTGCGAGGACTTTTGCACCGAGATCGTATTTCTTTTCGATGTGGGTGAGTTCCAAAAGGGGCGTCTTGCCGATGAGTTGGTCTGCGGATGTGTAAATGTTTGACATCATAGTATTCCTCTCTGTTTCGTAATATTAGAATTGATTTTAGGGATGCGGGTCATCAGGTACATCGAAAATCCAAGATCGGTTGCATTTTTGTCACCTCGTTTTTCGGGATCGACCATAGCATAACACTAAAATCCTACTTTGTCAATAGGTTTAATAAGATTTTTTCAAAAAAATTAAAATAACGCGGGTGCAGGGCGCCTTGCGGCGCGTGGATCAAATGCTGTAACTTGCGCCGTCCAGGTAATTCTTTTGGCTGAGGATATCCTCCAGCGTGATACCGTCGAGATAGGCGTTGACCGTTTCTTGCAGTCCTTTCCAAACCGAGAGGGTGACGCATTCTGCCGCGCGGGGGCAGGAATTGGGATCGCTTTCCAGGCAGGCCACGGGGGCGAGGTTCCCCTCGGTGGCGCGGAGAATCTCGCCGACCGTATAGTCTTTCGGTGCGCGGCGGAGTTTGTATCCGCCCGACGTGCCGCGCAGCGTTTGCAAAAATCCCGCGCGGTTCAACACGGGGATGATCTGTTCAAGGTATTTTTTGGAGATGTCCTGCCGCGCCGCGATATCTTTCAGCGATACGAAGTCTTCGCTTTGATGCTCGGCAAGGTCCACCATCAGTCGCAGCGCGTATCTGCCGCGTGTGGAAATCATAGCATCGACCGCCTTTCTTTTTTATGGAATTATACCATAGGTTTTGTAGGATTTCAAGAGGGGATCGGCAAAAGCCGAAAAATAAAAAAAGATGGAGGACAAAGCGCTTGCTTTGTCCTCCGGGGCCCTGTATTTACTGCGGCAGGATCAGTCCGTATCCGCCGTCTTTTCGCTTGTATACTACGCAAACCTCCTCGTTTTCCGCGTTGCGGAAGACGAAAAACATATGCTCAAGAAGTTCCATTTGCAAGATGGCTTCTTCCACCGACATCGGCTTTACGGGGAAGGTTTTTGTGCGGATGTTGCTTTCGGGTTCATCCAGATCCATCTCCGCGTCAAACTGCGTGAAAGCGCCGGTGCGCAACGTGCGTTCAAGTTTCGTTTTGTTTTTGCGGATCTGGCGGACGATCAGGTCGATGGCCTCGTCCAGCGCGTTGTTGAAAGTGTTGCTTTCAACTTCGCTGCGGAAGAACGTGCCTTTATGATCGACGGTGATCTCCGCGATCTCCCGATCGCGTTTTTTCTTGAATAGGACGGCAACGTTTGCCGTGTCGTCAAAAAACTTTTCCAGTTTTTTGATGCGTTTTTCGGTAATGGCGTAAAGGTCGCCGTGAATGTTGAAATCTCTGCTGTTGATTGTAAGATGCATAAGTCAACCACCTTTTTTGCGTTTATTTTACGAGGTTTCCTCCTTTCGTATACAGTATAACAAAAATATCCGCAAAATTCCATTGACAAAGCGCCGAAATGCACGCCGGATTTTTGTAAAATCTACCGCTTGATTTGCCGCGCCGGATGTGATAGAATATATTTGTTGAGCAAGTAAAATACCGCACGGCGCCCTCGCCGTGCGGTATTTTTTTCTTTGAGAGCAAAGGGTCATTTCAACTGCTTTTTGAAGTATTCCGCGCCGAAATCGACAAAGGCTTTGGTCGCGTTCGTCAGCGAAAACTCTTTCGGCCAGGAGGCGTAGATCGTCCGCTCGGCGTGAAAGTCGGCAAGCGTGCAGAGCTTGATGCCGTCGGCATGGATCGA
>JAFSUT010000060.1 GCA_017445085.1 Clostridia bacterium
CAGCCTGCGCAGTAGTAGTATGCGTTGTTCCCTGCCGTCGTGCAATCTGCCGCTACCGCAGGAATCAGCGTGAGTTCATGGACGTGTGCAACTTCCGCCGTAACGGAAACTTCTGCGCTGACAGTCATCATATCCAGCGTGGTAACTTCATCTGCTCTGATGGCTTCCACAGGCGTCAGCGTGATGACATAGTCGCCCGCCTCAACCTCTTCATCGACTGCAAAGGTGAGGGTCACAACGACTGTCTTTTCCAGGGTATCTTCCTCCGTACCCATATGAATGAGTGCGATGTTGTACGGAAGTGCAACTTCGGAGCCGCCGAGGACTGCAAGATTGCCGGTGAGTTCTTCACCTGCATCCGCAATCTTGAAATCAGCGTCCGTGAGCGTGAAGCCTTCGGGAGCGTCTACCGTAAACTGCGCGCCCCAGAAAGGCGTGGTCGCTTCGAGCGAAACGTCCATCGTGAAGGTCTCGCCGACAACTGCTTCAGTCGGTGCTACGGAAGCAACAACGTCAGCCGTACGGAGTTCGTCGATGACCTCGCCGCAAACTGCACAGTAGTACGTGCCGTCCGCCTTAGCGATCGGGGTGTGTGTGGTGCAGTCAAACGGAATTTCTTCCGTCTTGGTTCTGCCGCAAACCGTACAAGTGTAGGTCATAACGCCGGGAACGCCTGCCGCCGGCGCCGTGGTGATCTCACCCTCGTCCCAGGTACACTCGTCGGTGACGTTTCTCGTCAGCGTGTACGCCTCGTTGACCTGGATGGTCTTGCCTTTGACAAACGAGTGCGAACCGTAGTTTGCGGTGACCGTTTCTTCTACGTCAGCGCCGGCGCCTGCCTTGTACGCATCGCTCTGGCTGACCGTGATGCCGTAAGCATACGAAACCGTTCTGCCATCGGACGCTTTCGAGAGATTGATCGTTGCATTTTTGAGGTTGTACAAACCGAGCGTTGCAATCTTGCTTACGTCATCGTTGATGTTGAGCGTAAAGTTGTCAAGATATGCCGTGCCGGTCGCGCCGGACATATTTCCGGCGGCCGTGAGCTCAGTGATGTTGACGCCGGTTCCCTTATCCGAATCATTCTTTTTGCCGATGGTCAGGTTGAGTGCACAGTTTTCCATCTGCGCATTCTGTGCGAGAGAAGAAGTGGTTGCATAGTAAACGGTGCCCGCCGTATTGTTATGGAAGGTTGCGTTGACCGTCTTGTTCTTCGTTACAAGACCGTTGCCGTTGTATCTGTCCATGAGATAAATTCTCTCATAGAACGCGGTCGCGCCCGTCTTGTAGCCGGTCTCGCTGTCCGCATCCGGCAGACGGGTGTTGCCTGCCCCGACACGGTACAGATTGATGTTGACCGTCTTGGTCTCATCGCCGCTGTTTTGGGTTGCCTGGCTGTTACCGACAACGATGTAGTAGCCGCCGAAAGCGGTGACGCCCTCGCCGATGGTAAAGTCGTTCCAGTTTGCCGCCAGCGTCAAAATCTTGTAGTAGGTACCGCTGGAGGTCGGCGTCGTGGTCAATTCCTCATTGAAAACGACGTGCTCAAAGGTGATCGGGCCGTTCATATTGAGGATGGCGCCGTGCCCTTTGTTGAGGAAGCCGGTCGTGGCGCCGCCGTTTTCATTCAGAACCGCCGAGATGGTGACCATCCTGTCGTGTGCCGGGAGCGTGGTGGTATTTGAGATTTCGTAACGGTCGGCAAGGACGATGCGACCGCCGGTCACTGCAAGTCTTGCAAAGGCTTCGTCAAATGTGTTGACCGCCGTCGCTTCAGTCAGACCGTCGAGGTTGTCGTCACCGACGGACGCGGAACGCGCCGTATTGTTGTCGAGGTAAACGACAGGCTCTTCTGCGCCGCTGACGATCGCGTTTTCACACGCCGGGCAGACGAGTTTATAGCCGCCGTTATCTTCATCGACCGACCAGACAGCGCCGTGTACTTCTACATGGTTGTTGGGGTCTACCGGGATCTCGATCGTTTCGAGAATCGTGAAGCAATTGTCGCAGACGACGTTTTTGGAGCCTACGGTCGTGCAGGTTGCCGCGAGGGTCACTTCTTCATGCGTGCTTTCGTGTGCGCAGGAAGCGCTGAAGCCGCAGCGCGTGCAGACGTCATTTTCAAGGACGTGACCGCCGAGGACGTTTGCACAATACTGGATGTAGGTGTAATAGGTGGTAGGATAACCCATGGTTGCTACTGCGGTATCGGGATTTACTGAATCGCCGTCGCCGAAGAAAGCGTAACTGTCCACAATGGCAGTCGGTACACGCTCATCCACGTAAACGTTGTTCACGCCGGTTTTGTTTGAGGTCGTACCGGTGATATCAAAGCCGAGCCCGCCGTTGTATGCCGGATAGTTCGGCGAGATATTACCTTGCAGTACAAAGTTTGTGGTGTAGGACTTGTCGGCCGAACCTGCGTTTTGCGTACCGATATAAAGTAACTGTACGTCGATGTCGCCGTCTACGACGATCGTAGATTCCGAATCCGCCGAAATGAGCTGGTCGCCGGTGCTGAACGGTACGAGATACTTTGTCACGAGTTCGTCGTTCGCATTGGTCTTACCTACGGTGACGTGACCGCTGCCCGTCGTTGCCGCGCCGGTGCGGTTCCAGCCGCCGATGAACCAGTAGTTACCCGAGCGGACGGTCAGATGCGTATCCATCGCCGCGGGGGTCGCCGTGCCCTCAAAGCCGCCGAAGACGTATGCCTTGACGGTGTTGATGGAGGCAAAACCGGTGATCGCTGTCGTGGTGGCGTTGCCCATCACGATGCCCTCACCAAAGGTGAAGTTGTGGTTTTGACCAAACATGAACACACCGTCGGTCGCATTGGTCTTAAAGGTGATATCCTCAAAGGTGATATCGCCGTTTGCGAAGAAGCGGCGGGGCGCCGTGTTGAAGTTGAGCTCACCGCCGGTGATGGTGATGAGGTAGTTGCTTGCAGGCGTAGCATAGTTTGCGGGCGCAACCGCGCTGTCCAGGATATGGACGGTGACGGCGTCCTTGTTCTGCTCTGCTGCATAAGCCGCATAGGTCATCGCGTCCGCAAAGTCTGCAAACGGATTGTCCTCGGTGCCGGGGAGATTATCCTCGGTGACCGTGCCCATCGCAATTTCAACACCGGTCGCCGATACGTAAATATCGGTTGCGTAGTTGTAGTCTTCTACGATGACCGTATCGCAGGCGTCGCAGTAGTAGTCGATCTCTTCTGCCTCGTTTTTGTTGAAGCCGAGGACGAGATGCCCGACGTGGTTATCCGGGTCTACCGCAACTTCAACGCCGCTTGCGATGGTGTTGCCGCAGATGTCGCAGATCACGTCTTTGAGACCCGTGGTAGCGCAGGTCGGCACAAGGGTGATCACATCGTGCGTGGTTGCGTGGTCACATTCGACCTGTACGTAGCCGCACACGGTACAAGTGTTTTCATCGTCAAAGTCATGTGCAACAACTTCGCCGTGCTCGCCGCAAGCGCAGTCGAGTCTGTGTCCGGCGTCGCCCTGCGAGACCGCAACGTTAAAGGTATGCGTATGGAAAGACGCAAGTTCAAGTTCGGTGGAGAAGAGCCACTTGTTGCTTGCAAGCAACAGCGCCGAGAAGGTGTCGCGTTCTGCCGCCTGTGCCGCCGTAAACGAAACGTCGCTGTCGCCGTTGGAAGTACCGTAAGCCTTTGCAGCCGTGGTGCTCAGCCAGTAGTTATCGGATGCGGTGGATGTAGCGGAGGTGATACCGCCGATGACGCCGCCCTTTTGGCTGTTGGTGGTGACAACGTTACCGTCGTTGTAGCAGTAACGGGTAATGTCTCTTGCCGTTGCCGTACGACCGACGATACCGCCGACGTTTTTGTAGTTGCCCGTGCTTGTGACCGTGCCGTGGTTTTGGCAGTTGGTGACCGAGCCGTCGTTGATAATACCGACAACGCCGCCGCAGTCCGCCGTAGAGCTGGTCGCGCCGGACGCCGTGACGTCTGCGTCGTTGAGGCAGTTGTCAACATAAGCCGGTACACCGCTGACGCCCTTGGCGTAACCGGCAATACCGCCGACGTAGGAAAGGCCGGTAACGGGGGCGTAGTTGACAGAGTCGTTCAGATGTGCGCTGACGCCGCCGCTACGCGTTTCATGATAGCCGGCAATACCGCCGACGTATGCCTTGGTAGAAGAAACTGCGCCGCGGTTGATACAGCCGACGATGTCTGCGCTGCCGGGGTTGCTGATCAGGTAACCGCAGACGCCGCCGACGTACGTGTTGGTCGAGGTGATCGTCCCCTCGTTGACACAGTTGGTGATCAAGTTGCCCGCGCCGGTAGATTTTGCAAGGCCGACGATACCACCGCACCAGGTGCCGCCGAAGGTCATTGCCCCGCGGTTGATACAGTCGGTGACCGTACCGGCGATCATATTACCGACAACGCCGCCGCACGAAGTGCCGGTCGCGTTTACGGTACGAAGGTTGACGCAGTTTTCAACCGTACCGGAGTTCAAAACGCCGACGATACCGCCGACGGAGTTGCGCCGGTCGCCGCACCGGCAACGGTCAGGTCTTTGACCGTACCGCCGCCCACGTTGCCGAACAGACCGCGCACGGACGTATCGATGGTAATGGTATGTCCGTTACCGTCAAATATGCCGGCAAACTTCTGGTCCTCGGAACCGATGACGTACCGGTGACCGGAGGCGAGGGTGGACGTCATATCGATGTCCGCCGTCAGCCGGATGGTGTCGGATGCGCCCCAGCCGGAGACAGCTTCGTCAGCGTTGATTTTTCCGCCGCTGTCGATCTCTCTCATGACTGCAAGGAGTTCATCCGCGTTGCTTACCTCGATGACGTTTTCGTCTGCCGACGCGCCCATAACGAACGGGAACATCGAAAGCAGCATGCAAAACGTCAAAACGAGACTGAGGATTTTCTTTTGCATAGATCTTTCTCTCCTTTTCAAAATTGTGCAGTTTACAGGTTTTACTGTACCTATATTTTAATCCTTTTATTAAAAATAGTCAATGCTTTTTTGATTTTGTGTAGTTTTTTTGTATAAACCGTTTGCTTTTTTGTACAAATCCGCCGACTGAAATTTTCACTTGTAGTTTTGCGTGTAAAATTTAACACGATATTTTATGTTTTCGTTTGCCCGACTTTGTTTTTTTGGAAATTATAACTAACTTGAAAAGTTTTTGTCTGTGCATTTCAAACAAAAGCACGAAAATCGCAGGAATTCTCAACAGAACTTGCACAAACGCATTTTTTACACCATCCCGCAAATAAAAAACAAACGGGGGGCGTTTTCTCCCCCTCGTTTGCCGCGCCGTATCCTTTGATGTTTATCCGCATTTACGCCTCATCCGCGAGGCGTTCGATGGCAATTTTATAGCCGTCGCGCCCATAGAGCAGAGATTTGTTGACGCGCCCGATGGTCGCCGTGCTGGCGCCCGTTTCTTTGCCGATCTCGGTATAAACTTTGCCCGCCGCAAGCATCCGCGCCACGGCAAAGCGCTGTCCCAAATCCTTGAGTTCCTTGATCGTGCAGGCGTCCTCAAAAAAACGGTAGCATTCCTCCACCGTTTGCAGTGAGAGCACCGCGCGAAAGAGCGCGTCCAGCTCTTGGCTTTCCAGTTTTCCCATGCCACTTCCTCCCGTCGTCCGATCATACTTTATTCACATTGTAACGCGTTAAAGCGAAAAAGTCAAGAGATGAAGAGATGAAAAACAGGCATTTTGCTGTTGAGCATCGCGTAACTGATGAAAGAACGCGTAAAGTTATGTAGACATCACGAGTTTTACGTTGTGACAGGAACTAAATCCACCTCATCCACCGCAAGCGGTCCCCCTTCCCCTCGAGGGGAAGGCTTGAAGGAAGTGCGCGTTTTGCACCAGCAAAAGGCAACAGAGTTGAGGCGTAATCCGCGCTCTCTCCACCTCATCCGAGCGGCTACGCCGCCCACCTTCCCCTCAAGGGGAAGGCTTGAAGGAAGCGCGCGTTTTGCGCCAGCAAAAGGCGACAGAGTTGCGCCAGCAACTCTCCTCCCGAGAGGAAAGGCACAATGCTTGTGTAAGATCAAGGTTTATGCTATAATCTTTGTAGCGCTTTTGCTCGCGACTTTGCCTTCCCCTCGAGGGGAAGGTGGCTGCGAACATCGTGAGCAGACGGATGAGGTGGAACAATGAACAAAACTAACAATCCGAAATTAAAATCATTTGCTCAAAACCTGCGAAAAAATATGACCAAAGAAGAAAAGCGTTTGTGGTATGATTTTCTAAAAAACTTACCCATAACGTTCCATCGCCAAAAGGTCATCGGTAAATATATAGCAGATTTCTACTGCGCCTCTGCGAAACTTATCATTGAACTTGACGGTTCACAGCACTTTGACGACGACGGAATTGCGTATGATCGGATCAGAGATAATTATTTATCTGAATTTGGATTTATTGTCTTGCGTTATTCCAATGAAGATATCCACAACCGTTTTGACGGTGTGTGCGCAGATATATTGAAGCATATCAATCTGCCTATCGAATGATACACCTCATCCACCGCAAGCGGTCCCCCTTCCCCTCGAAGGGGAAGGCTTGTGGAAACGGATTCTAGCCACCACCGTTTCGAAGCAATGGGGGAGGTGGCATTATGCCCACTGGGCAAAAAGACGAAAGGGGTCTGTTCTTACCTCAGTGGGCAGCG
>JAFSUT010000061.1 GCA_017445085.1 Clostridia bacterium
ACGGCAAGGTCCTGAAACTCACCGGAAAACTAAAAAAGACCGCTGTGACCGGGATCAAAACCGAAGCGTACGATAATATCATCACTTCGGGATATTTTACATATCAAACCGAGGACCCGAACGAGTTTTTCAAGCCCACCGACAGAAACGGCGTTGTTCGTATGAGCAATACCAAAGAAAACGGCGGCGAAGTTATGATTAAATACAGCGGTAAAACGCTGCTTGAAATCTATAAAAGCGCCAATAGAAGCCAAAGAAAAGCGTCCGAGCTTCTGATACGGCAGGAATTTGACAACCCCTCGCAGGCGTTTATGAATCTGATCGTCAAGTATATGACTTCCGCTGTGATCGGTTACAGAGTTGAACTGACGCTCGGATCCGACTATACCTTTGACGGGCAGATCACCGTTCCGTCAAACGCGTACCTTGTCGTTGATTTGAACGGTCATAACATTTGCCGCACGAGAAACGGCAAAATGATCGACAACGGCGGCGTTTTCCTTGTAAAGGAGGGCGGCACGCTGACGATCAACGACAGTAATCCGAACGTGAAGAGCGGCTGGGGCAATATCCGGGGCGGCATCATCATGGGCGGCGCCAATTCAAACGGCGGCGGCGGTATTACCGTGGAAAGGACCGCCTGTCTCTATATGAACGGCGGGACGATCTATGATTGCCGTTCAGATTATCACGGCGGCGGCATCTGCGTGAACAACGGCGCAAAAATCGTCGTTCTGAAAAACTGCCGCATCCATTACTGCCATACGATGAATTCTACCGACGACTGCAGCGGCGGCGGGATCTACGCCAGAAACGTCGGCCGGCTGGAGCTGGAGAAAGTGGACGTGACGACCTGCTACAGTGAGGATTCCGGCGGCGGCGTTTACTATTACGGCGGGAACAACGGCATTTTCATCATAAGCGCCTGTTATTTCGACAATAACGCCTGCAAGGACGACGGCGGTGCGGTGTATTTCAGTTCTTCTGAGGGCGGGTACTTTGACAAATGTACGTTCACCTCGAATACCGCACACGACGACGGCGGCGCCATTTATACCGAAAAAAACATCCTGAGGGTCGCCGACGTCAAAAAAGACGAGCCCGTTATGATCCGCGAATGCACGATGAAGAACAATAAATCGGATGACGAGGGCGCAGCGGTATTTGTTGACCGGGAAGACGTCGTTTTCGTCACCGACACGATCACGGGCAACAACGCGGGTGACAAAGGCGCCGTTTACGTTTCCCACAACGCGGGACGATACGGTTACGATATCAGCGTAAAAGGCTTGATGATTGTTGCAAACAATACATCAGGCACGGCAAACAGGGCGAACATCGTTTTGGAAAACTACGGCGCAACTCACAATTACATCTACTGCGCCGGCTTATATGAGGGGTCGAGCGTGGTGTTCAGCACTTTGGCAAGCGGCAAGGTCGAAACGCTCCGGAATGTGGACGGTTATCAGCTGCATTATTTCCATACCGAAACCGGAACGCTTTCCTTTGAGGGCAGAGAAACGGTGGAAGCGCCGCTGGTGACCGCCTCGGTTTTCACCAAAGGTTCCCTCATTGTGATCATCACATTAGCAGGCGTCGCTTTGCTTGCGGCGGCTTATGCGATCATTTACAAAAGAAAAACGATGAAGGGAGGCGAGGGCGGCAATGGCGAAGAATAAAGGACCCTGCTATTCGCTGATCAGCGCTATTCTGACGGTTTGTATGTTGCTTCACGCTGTTTATCCGATGATCGCAAGCGCGGCGGATAACAAGATTTACGTGGAAGATATCAAGATCTACGAGTGCGAAGATGAAGGCGGCTCCGCCGAAAAGGCAAAACAGTGGTTTGAAAGTCAGGGGTATGTTTTCTCGGGTATAAACCTTAATCAAGGCACAAGTACGGACGAGTGCGCCTATCTCGGCTACAAAGCCACCACTAATAAGGATATGGCGATCACCGATATCCGTTTGATGGCGATGGATACCGGCTATACGATCTATAATTACGAAGATATGATGAACTATCTCGCCTCTCAGAAGGCGGGAACGGCGCAGATTCTGCAAAGCGCCGCCGCCCTTTTTGCCGCCAATTATAAAGCCGGCAGTCCGAAAGCGCTGGACGCGTATGAAGGACTCAATCTGTTCCATGTGGGCGACACAAACAAAACGAAACTCGGCGACTACATCCTGGCCGGTAAGACCGACGTACAGTTCTTCACAAAGATGATTATGAAGTCCACGACCGGCACCCTCAACGCCGTTCACGGATTTTTGGCAAACGGTATCGCGCCCTATAACAACGATCTCGATGAGAACGGAGCGGTCGTCACGACCAACTGGGCGCAGTTTACCGTGAAAAGTGAGTTATGGAATCAACTGGCAAGCGAAGATCTGTCCACCGACGAGATGAACGCTTTACACAAGGAATACAGCGACGCGGCGCGCGACCTCTTTAAATCGATCCAGACCTTCACTACATACTATGAAGACGCCAAGGCTCGCGAGTCTCAAGGGAATGAAATTCCCAAAGGCGATACTATTGAAGAAGCCGCCGGGCAGATGGAAAATATTGAACGTGAGGATGCGGATTTTCTCTATCTTGCGGCTTACGACATGCTCAATGGTTACGCGTTTGAAAGCGGAGAAAAACTCGGCGACTGGTTTGTCACTTTGGGCAAAATGAACTCCGATAAGGTTGATCTGACGCAGCTCTATCCCGTCGTGGAGGCGATGGGGAAATGTCAGGCGGCAATTGCCAATACAGGTGGATTCGTATCGGTCGTCCTGAATCTTGCGGATAATGAGCATAACAATGATTACGAAGACGCGGTCAGCGACGCCAAAGAGACGATCAGAGAACTCACAAATGAAGAATCGTTTGATATTTGGGAAAACTGCGACGGTGATCTTGAGAATTCGATCATAGCGTTTACTTCCGACGCCGTTCGTAAGTCCACCGCCGAAAACGCGCTGGGCAGAAAATCGGAATGGGAAAAGAAAAAGGAAACCATCGCCGAGATCGAAAAGATCGTCAACCTTGCGATGGGCGTTATGTGTGTCGTTGTCCCCGTCGCTGTATTCGTTTTGTCCATGGCGGTTGCCGTGACGCATATGATGGCGGCAACCTGTATCGCCGTGGCGGCGTTGAACACGATTTGCGTCTGGCTGCTCGCCGCCGTGCAGTTTTTGGCTGCCGCATTGCCGTATATCGGCGTTCTCGTTCTGGTTGCAACTATCACGGCAACCGTTGCCATCTGGGCAAAAGAATATATTTTGGGCGACAAGGTCCATATCGACAAGCAATCGGAAAAGCCGGACGTTATCTTTGACGCGCAGGAAAAAGCCAATGAGACATTCGATATCAAGTATAAAAGCGTACGCAATCAATCCGGAGCGGTCTCCGATATCAACTGCGGCAGTCAGGTATACTGGTGTCTTGTGGCTGCCACGACCGATGTGAACGCGGGCAGTCCAATTTGTGCTGATGACAGCGGCGTCATTTTCCGCTCCGTAAGCGGCAACGACCCGGCGCCGAGCGGTTTTGACTGCGTAAAGTTCTTCGGTGAGAGAAGCGCGGGCGATTTTAACGCCTATTGCAAGAAAAACACGGTAAACGGC
>JAFSUT010000062.1 GCA_017445085.1 Clostridia bacterium
CAAGCTCAAGCTCCGAAAGCACAAGTCAAGGCGATGAAAGCAAAACGAGCGATGAGACCACCGATCAAAACAGTTAAACAAAAAAATGCACTGCGCGGCGCGCAGTGCATTTTTTGTTTGTAGTTTATTTGACTTTGAGAACGACTTTGCCGACGTTTTCGCAGCGCTGGAGGATCCCGTGGGCTTCCTCTGCCTCGGTGATCGGCAGGACCTTGTAAATGGTGGGTTTGATCTGCCCCGCCTCGATCTTCGGCCAGACGTCGCGGACAAGCTCGGCAAGGAGCATCGCCTTAAACTCGGGAGATTTGGAGCGAAGCGTGCTGCCGATCAGACGGACGTTGAGTTTGTAGAGTTCTTTTAAGTTGACGGTGGTATTGTCGCCCGCCAGGGTGGCGATCATGATCCAGCGTCCGCCGTAGCGCATATATTGCAGGCACTCGCCCTGGAAATCACCGCCGAGGCAGTCGATGGCGAGATCCAGCGGACGGCCGGCGTCGCGCTCCGCACGGAGGACGGCGTGGATATCCTCTTTTTTGGTATTGACGATGAGGTCGGCGCCGAGATGTTCGATCGACTTTGCCGCTTCATCCGAAATGACCGAGGTGATGACGCGTGCGCCAAACGCCTTTGCCATCGGGATAACGACCGAGGCAAGACCGCTTGCGCCTGCGTGCATGAGGAAGTTGTAGCCGGGCTTCAGTCCGCCCTCGTGGAAGAGGTTGAGGTACGCGGTGGCATACGCCTCGGGGATCGCCGCCGCCTCTTCAAACGTGCAGCCGGCGGGGATGGGCATCAGCATATCGTACTTGACGTTTGCGTATTCGGCATAACCGCCGCCGCCGAGCAGGGCGCACACACGGTCGCCGATCTTCCAGCTCGACTTTTTCTTTGCGCCCTCCGCCATCTCAACGATGACGCCCGCAATTTCAAGTCCCATCCATTCGGGGCAGCCGGGCGGGGGCGGATAATCACCCGCACGCTGCATCAGGTCTGCACGGTTGAGTGCCGCGGCGTGGATCTCGATCAGGCAATCGTCCTCTCCGAGGGTCGGATCCGGCACGTCTGTCCAGAGGAGCGCATTGGTATCTTTGTCAATCAATACTGCTTTCATTTCGGTATCCTTTCTGTATTTCGGTTTTCCTATTAAAGTTCGATCGGCGTTTTGAAGTCGATGTCAAAGCCGCAAGCGGCAAGCACCATCCGCTGGAGCTGGAACTCATATTCGTAGCTGTACGGATTTTCCTTGGTGCCCATGATGTAGCGGTACAGATCCTTGACCATCACGTCGTAACGGCCCGTGGGCGGCAGGAACGGGATGTCCATTTTGAGATCGTTGTACGGACCGGCGGCGCTGTGGCGGCGGTCGGCATAGGTCATCTTGGTCGGACCTTCCAGCGGTTTGATCTCCACCGTGCCCTCCTTGCCGCAAACGACGAGCTGGCGGCGGCCGAAGCCGTTGACCTCGGTGGAGTTGACGCGGATGGTGGCGATAAACTTGGGATACTTCATGATCGCAAAGGTGTTATCGTAGGTCTCGGGGCAGGAGAAGCCCGAGCGGTTGTTCATCGGGATGATCTCCTCCGGCACGCCCGCATAGCGGAAAATGAGATCGACGAGGTGACAGCCGAGCCAGAACATCACGCCGCCTTTGAAGCCTGCCAGCCACTTGACCTTGGCGGCGGCGTGCTGGGTGCTCATCTGGGTGTCGATGGCGGTGATCTCACCGATCCTGCCGTCGGCGATCAGCGTATCGAGGTAATTGACCGCCGGATTGTAGCGGTACATATAGCCGAGTTGTACGATAAGCCCTTTGCGCTTTGCGTCCGCCAGCAGTTTTTGATAGGCGTCGATGTCCTCTCCGCCCGGCTTGTCCAGGTGGATATGGAGACCGTGGTCGATGCAGCGCTGCGCGGCGGCAACGCTTTCCAGCTCATACCCTTCCAGCAAAACGAGTTTGAGATCGGGGACGGCAAACAGTTCTTCCTCGGTCATGATCGGGATCCCGCCGTATACGGCGTCGTTTTTGATTTTTTCCGCGATCTCGGGGGTCTCCGGCACGATGCCGACGACCTCAAACAGATGCGGGAACTTACGGATCGCCTCGAGCTTTGCACGGCTGTGGTCGTGTTTTGTGCCGATATGCCCGACTTTGATCTTTTCCATAAAATTCACTCCTCCTTGCGCGCTGTAAAATACAGCGAAAACTTCGTGTTCTGCTTCTTATTATAGGCGTCGGGTGCGTCTATGTCAAGACAAGGTGAAAAAATTGCACCAAATAGCAAAGATTTTTCTCTTTGGCGTTTTCAAAAAAACTTTCGTTTTTCAATGCCTATACCATTAAAAAAGAGTATTATCCTGCAAAAAATAATCAGTATTCTTTTTTATGCGGTGTAAATTATTCAACCGGCACAAACGAAAATGCGGCAAATGCAAAAATCCCTTCCGAAAAATTTCTTCGGAAGGGGTACGGGGGAACCTTCTTTATCAAGAAGGTTCCCCCGCAAAACTATCCTATGATTTTTTCTTTCTGACCGCCAGCGCGCACCAGTCGTTTTCGACGAGGTCGTCAAACACTTCAAATCCGTGCGCCGCAAGGGCTGCTTCCACCTCGGCGCGGCGCGGACAGATGATGCCGGACGCGATCAAGACGCCGTCGTCCGCAAGGAATGCGCCGATGTCGGGCGTCATTCGTACGACGATGTCCGCCACGAGATTTGCGGTGACGAGATCGTACCCGCCCGGCGCCGCCCTGACGCCGGAGAGCAGGTCGGAGATATCGCACTCGACCTCCACGCCCGCCGCGGCGATATTCTCCCGCGCGACCTTGACCGCCACGGGGTCGATATCGTAGGCGCGCACGACGGCGGCGCCGAGTTTTGCGCCGCAGATGGCGAGGATGCCGCTCCCCGTGCCGACGTCGAGCATTTTTTGACCCTTTTGCAAATACTTTTGCATCATCGAAATGACCAGCCGCGTGGTCTCGTGCGTCCCCGTGCCAAACGCCATACCGGGATCCATCGTTACCGGGATCTCGCCGGGCGCCGGCGTATAGTCCTCCCACGCGGGCACGACAACGATGTTTCCGACGTGCACGGGATGATAATACTTTTTCCAGGACTCCGCCCAGTCTTCCTCACGGCAGCCTGTGACGTCAAGCGTAAAGGGGATCCCCGCCGCCGCAAGATGACTTTCGATAAAGGCTTTTGCCTCAGCAAGATTTTGCGACTCCGGCAAAAAGACGGATACCGAAACTTTGGTTTTATCCGCCTGCAAAAGACTGTCGTCCAGGAGCGCGCCGTACATCCCGTCGGTGCTGACGTCGCTGTAATCCTCGATCATCTGCGAGGTCGCCACCATACTCATCACGGCGCTGATGGTGTCGAGATCTTCGGTTTTACCGGTCACTTTGACCTGCATCCATTGCATATCCATGTCGTAGATCCTTTACGCTTATTTGAAAAAGTCGGAAAACTTCTTGAAAAAGCTTTCGCGCTTGCTTGTCACCTTATCGCCAAACGTGGCGGCGTAATCGGCGAGAAGTTTGCGCTGCTCGCCGCTGAGATTTTTCGGCACTTCCACGCGGACAGTGATGTAGAGATTGCCGCGGGTGCTGCTGCCCACGCGCGTGATGCCGCGGCCGCGCAGGGTAAAGGTGGTATCGGTCTGCGTCCCCTCGGGGATGGTGTATTTTTCTCTGCCCTCCAGCGTCGGGATCTCGATTTCCGCGCCGAGCGCCGCCTCCCAGTAGGTGATCGGCACTTCACAGTAAATATCAAAGCCGTCGCGCTCAAAGACCGCGTGGGGCTTTACGCTGACCGCGAGGATCAGGTCGCCGGACGGACCGCCGCCGCGCCCCTCGTTGCCCTGCCCGCCGATGGACAGATTTTGCCCGTTGTCGATGCCGGCGGGGATGGTGACTTCGATTTTCTTTGTGATCTTGACGTAGCCGGTGCCGCGACAGTTGGTACACGGCTCCTTGATGATCTTACCGCTGCCGCGGCACTCGTCGCAGGTACGCATCGACTGCATCATGCCAAACGCCGTGCGCTGCTGTACGCGGACCTGACCGCTGCCGCCGCACTTTTTACAGGTTTCGGCGCTCGTGCCTTTCTTTGCGCCGCTGCCGCCGCAGGTGGCGCATTTTTGCACGCGCCCGAACGAAACTTCCTTTTTGCAGCCGTGGACGGCCTCCTCAAACGTCAGCGTGATGCGCGCGTAAATGTCGTCCCCGCGCACCGGACCGCCGCGGCGACTCTGTCCGCCGCCAAATCCGCCGCCGAAAAACGAGGAAAAAATATCGCCAAAGTCAAAGCCCGCGCCGCCGAAGTCAAAGCCGCCGGCGCCGGCGCCGCCCTGCTCAAACGCGGCGTGCCCGTATTGATCGTACTTTGCCTTTTTGTCCTCGTCGGACAATACGGCATACGCCTCGTTGATCTCCTTAAACTTTTTTTCCGCCTCGGCGTTGCCGGGATTGACGTCCGGATGATACTGCTTGGCAAGTTTGTAGTATGCCTTTTTGATATCGGAAGCGCTCGCGTTTTTCGTCACGCCCAGCACTTCGTAATAATCGCGTTTCTCTGCCATAATCTCTCAAATACGCGAAAATCTGAGCCGTGCGCGGCACGGCTCAGTTCCTTTCGCAAAACTTTCTTTATTTGTTTTCGTCGGTCTTGTCTTCGTACTGGGCGTTGTAATAGGTGTTGCCGTCGGCGCCCGTTTGTGCGCCGCCCTGTGCGCCCTGTGCGCCCTGTGCGCTCTGCGCGTACAGTTTTTCGCTGATGGCATAGAAGGATTTTTCCAGCGCCTCGGTGTCCGCCTTGATGGCGTCGGTGTTGCCGCCCTTGACGGTCTCTTTGAGTTTTTCGATCGCCGCCTTGACGGGCGCCTTTTCCTCCTCGGTGACCTTGTCGCCGAGTTCACTTAGCGTTTTTTCGCTCTGGAAGATCAGGCTGTCGGCGTGGTTTTTGACCTCGACCGCCTCTTTTGCCTTTTTATCTTCCTCGGCAAACTTCTCCGCCTCTTTGACCGCCTTGTCGATATCCTCTTTCGACATATTGGTCGAGGAGGTGATCGTGATATGCTGTTCCTTGCCCGTGCCCTTATCGGTTGCGGTGACGTTGACGATACCGTTGGAGTCGATATCAAAGGTGACTTCGATCTGCGGGACGCCGCGCGGTGCCGGTGCGATGCCGTCAAGCTGGAATCTGCCGAGGGTGGTGTTGCCCGCCGCCATATCGCGCTCACCCTGGAGGACGTGGATCTCTACCGAGGTCTGATTATCCGCCGCGGTCGAGTAGATCTGGCTCTTTTTGACCGGGATGGTGGTGTTTCTGTCAATGATGCGGTTGAAGACGCCGCCCATGGTCTCGATACCGAGCGACAGCGGCGTGACGTCGAGCAGGAGGATATCCTTGACGTCGCCGCCGAGGACGCCGCCCTGGATCGCCGCGCCGATGGCGACGCATTCATCGGGGTTGATGCCCTTGAAGGGCTATTTGCCCATAAAGGCTTTGACCGCGTCCTGCACGGCGGGGATACGGGTGGAACCGCCGACAAGGAGCACCTTGGAGATATCCGACGGCGAAAGTCCCGCGTCGGAAAGCGCCTGCTTTACCGGTCCCATGGTCGCGGATACGAGATCTGCGGTGAGCTCGTTGAATTTTGCACGGGTCAGCGTAGCGTCAAAGTGCTTCGGCCCCGTGGCGTCCGCCGTAATAAAGGGCAGATTGATGTTGGAAGAAGCCACGCCGGAAAGTTCGATCTTCGCCTTTTCCGCCGCCTCTTTGAGTCTCTGCATCGCCATCTTATCCGAGCGCAGGTCGATGCCGCTCTCCGCCTTGAAGGTGTCGGCGATCCAGTTGATCACGCGGGCGTCAAAGTCGTCGCCGCCGAGGCGGTTGTTGCCCGCGGTGGCAAGCACTTCAAACACACCGTCCGAGATCTCAAGGATGGATACGTCAAACGTACCGCCGCCGAGGTCAAAGATCATGATCTTCTGTTCTGCTTCCTTATCCATACCGTAAGCCAGCGCGGCAGCGGTCGGCTCGTTGATGATACGCTTGACGTCAAGTCCCGCGATCTTGCCCGCGTCCTTGGTCGCCTGGCGCTGTGCGTCGGTAAAGTATGCCGGGACGGTGATGACCGCCTCCGAAACGGTGGTGCCGAGATATGCCTCGGCGTCCGCTTTGAGTTTCTGCAGGATCATCGCCGAGATCTCTTGCGGCGTGTACTGCTTGCCGTCGATGGTGACTTTATAGTTTGAACCCATCTCACGCTTGATCGAACTTACGGTCTTGTCGGGGTTGGTCACGCTCTGGCGCTTTGCCACCTGACCGACCATACGCTCGCCGGTCTTGCCGAACGCGACGACGGACGGGGTGGTTCTCGCCCCCTCGGGGTTGGGGATAACGATCGGCTCGCCGCCTTCAAATACGGCGACGCACGAGTTGGTCGTACCAAGGTCAATACCAATAACTTTGCTCATTTTCTTTTCCTCCGAAAATATATAAATTTATTTTTGATCTATGTTAGTTTGCCGACTTGACCATCGCGTAGCGGATGACCTTGTCGCCTTTTTTATAGCCTTTTTGGAAGACTTCCACGATCTCGCCCTCACCGTAAGCTTCATCGTCGATATGCATCACGGCGTTATGAAAATGGGGATCAAAGGTTTTGGTTTCAATTTCCTCCACCCCGAGTTTTTTGAAGGTCTCCGCAAAGGATTTTGCCATCATTTTGACGCCCTCCAGTACCTGCGCCCCGTCGGTAAAGGCGGCGGCGCGCTCGACGTTGTCAAGCACCGGCAGCATCTCGGCGATGACGTCGGCGCACGCGTCGGCGTACACGCCCTCGCGCTCGGCTTTGGAGCGGCGGCGGAAGTTGTCGTACTCGGCGGCGAGCCGGAGATATTTTTCTTTCTCCTCGGCAAGCGCCGCGTCTTTGTCTTCGATCTCTTTTTTCAGCGCCGCGATCTCGTTTTCGAGTTTTTTATCGGCGTGCGTTTTTTTGCCCTTTTCGGCTTTTTCGACTTTTTCGGTCTTTGCGGTTTTTTCCTCCGCCGCGGGCGTATCTTCGTTTGTTTCGTTTACGTTTGTTTCTTCGATCATATCGGTTTATTCCTTTTTCGTATTGTCTTTGGGACTTTCCAGCGCCGCAAGGTTTTCGCTGATCACCCTGCCGACGCTCTCGGCAAGGGCGCCGACCGTGCGCATGACGGTGGCGTAATCCATTCGGGCGGGGCCGATGACGCCGATGGCGCCGACGACCTTGCCGTCCTTTTTGATTTTTTTGACCACCAGCGCCGACTGCCGCATCCCCTCGGCGGCGTTTTCGCTGCCGATGATCACGCCGAGGTCGTCGCCGCCGATATCGGCGATGGTATCGAGGATGCCGTCCTTATTTTCGATCGCGCCGAGCAGATTCCGCAGGCGCGAGGTATCGGCATATTCGGGAAATTCGAGGAGGCGATCCACGCCGTCCACACGCAGATCCCCGTCGCTCTGCTCCTCCACGCCGCTGTACAGTTCCTTCATCGCCGCGGAAAAGAGGCGGGCTTCACTGCCCATTTCGCGTTCCGCCGCCATCATCATCGGCAGCGTGATCTCGGAGACCGCGTGCCCTGCGATGTGGGCGTTGAGCGTTGCCGAAAGATGCGCCGCGTCACTGGGCAAAACGTCGTAGGAAAGGCGCAGGTTGCGCGTTTTTGTATTGCCGCCCGAGAGCAGCATCACAAGGACGAGGTTTTTGCTGTCGTAATACATCACTTCAAAACGGATGACTTTCCCGCTCGCAGTTTTCGGCTTGACGGCAATGGAAGTCAGCCCCGTCATACTGCCGGCAATCCGTGATGCTTCTGCCAGGATCTTGTCGAGTTCATGGCGCTTTTCCCGAAGTTTATCCGCCATAAAGTCGCTTTCCGCTTTGGTTTTTTTGTATTCGGCGGCGAGCAGATCCACATAATAACGGTAGCCGTGCTCGCTTGGGATACGCCCCGCCGAGGTATGCGGCTGTTCGAGATACCCGAGAGCTTCCAGCGCCGCCATCTCGTTGCGGATGGTTGCCGGAGAGCAGTTGGGCATACAGTTTTCCGCAATATACTTTGAGCCGATCGGCTCACCGTACTTGACGTAAGCTTCGACCACCGCGCGCAAGATCTGTTCGCGGCGTCGGCTGAGTTCGTTTTCCATTGTCACCGTCCCCTTTCCGCCGTTTGATTTTAGCACTCTATGCGTTCAAGTGCTAACTTCTGTAATCAATATAGCGCGAATTCTAAAATTTGTCAAGGGAAATCGCAAAAAAAGTTTGTGATTTTCTTGTGAAACTTGCAAAAGACAGATTTGTCTGCTAATTTTTTGTCCGACAGAGCAGGAAAAGCGCGGCGGCTTTGCTTTTTTTATACCGCGCCGCATAAAACGGGGCGTTTCGGAAAGAATAGGAATGAAATCTTTTTTCGGAAAGGAATCAAGCAATGGAAGAAAAGAAAAATGAAGAAAAAACCGCGCAGATCCTTTACATGGCGATGATTTTGGGGCTTGTGATCCTGGCCGCCGCCGTGGGGATCGTCAGCATTGCGCCGCGGCGCACGGCGCCCGCCGAAGTTGCCGAGACCACGGCGCCGGCAGAGAGCGCGGCGACCTCCGTGCGCGCCGCGGAAACGATAGCACAGCCCAAACCTTTGCAAACGGCGGCGCCAAGTGCTAACACCGAGACCGAGCCGCCCGTAAAGGACGCCGTTGAACTCACAACGCCCGAGGAAGCGCCGCTGCCCTCCTTTATCCTGCCCGCCGTCGGCACGGTGACAAAACTCTGCACGCCGGACGTCCTCGTCTTTTCCAATACGATGAACGACTATCGCGTGCATACCGGCGTGGACATCGGCACCTCGCTCGGTGAAGCCGTTTGCGCGGCGGCGGACGGCACGGTCGCTGAGATCTACGCCGATCCGCTGATGGGCAACACGGTGGTCCTTTTGCACGACGGTGACGCGCGCACCATCTACCAAAACCTCAGCGACGACATTGAGGTGGAGGTCGGCGCCGCCGTCAAGGCGGGGGACGTCCTCGGCGCCGTCGGCGAGAGCGCCATGGTGGAAATTGCCGAGGAGCCGCACCTGCACTTTGAGATGCAGGTGGGCGGTGTGACGGTAGATCCGCTCGACTATATCGCGCAGCAGTCGATGACCCTCATCTACGAAGACGAGTAAGAATAAAACAGGATAAAATAAAAATGCGGGGGAACCTTCTTTATAAAGAAGGTTCCCCCGCTCTCTTCAAGCCTTCCCCTTCGAGGGGAAGGTGGCTGCGAACATCGTGAGCAGACGGATGAGGTGGAAACCCGCAGAGTTTTGCAGGCGTAGGATGCGATGTTTTACGTTTTTGCATCAGCAAAACGGCGGTGCCCCCGCCGAGCAAAACTCGACAGAGTTGCACCAGCAACTCTTGACACCTCATCCGGGTTTTGCGGAGCAAAACCCACCTTCCCCTCGAAGGGGAAGGCTTGATGCGTTGTGCAAAAAAGCACGGCTGGGCGAAGTTTTTCCTTCAACCCACCGTGCTTTTTAGTTTTCTATCATATTATAATAAAGGTATGCCTGCTTTTTCACACGCATCCCGCGTTTCTGCGTCCCAAAGTCCGCACTGCACTTCGCCGATGTGCGCGCAGCCGATGAGGAGCATACACAGGCGCGACTGCCCGATGCCGCCGCCGATGGTGAGCGGCAGTTTGCCCTCCAGCAGCATCTTGTGGAACGGGAGGTCGCGGCGGTCGTCACAACCCGCGAGCGTGAGCTGGCGGTCGAGCGACTCGGGCGAAACGCGGATGCCCATCGAGGAGATCTCGAGCGCGCGCCCGAGCGTTTTATCCCAGAAAAAGAGGTC
>JAFSUT010000063.1 GCA_017445085.1 Clostridia bacterium
CGCATCCGCAAGGACCGCAGCGTGATCCGTCCCTTTTTATAAAGGTAACGGCGGCGGGCAAGTTTTTGACAGTGCGCGTACATCGCGTCGATCTTTTGCTCGTACCTTTCGATGTCGGTTTCATAGACGAAACACTTTTTGCGGCAGGACTTGAACTGCAAGCAGTAGGTCAGCCGATACCAGAGGCGGCTCTCCCGCTCGTCCTCCCGCTTCCAGTACGCGCCGAACTGCTCTTTCATCGAGGCGTACATGATCTTATCCATCTCCTCGGCGCTGACCAGCCCCGCGTTGATCGCCATCGGTACGATGTCGGTGCCCGGCAGAAAATTGAGCCCGTGGAGTTGAAGTTCCAGCGGCATTTTGAGTTTTTTCACCAGCTCATAAGTTTCCCGCAAATGCTCGATCTTTTCAAACGGATGCTGCAGCATAAAGTCGTAACTCGACCAGAACACGCCGGAAGCGCGGATGATCCGCGTGGCCTCGATAATATCGTTGTCGGTTTCAAAACGGTGAAAGATCTCCTTGCGGATATACGGCGAGCCCGACTGGATCCCCATGATCACCTCGGAAAGTCCGACGCTGACGAGTTTTTTTAGTTCGTCCACCTTGACCATCTTGGGATGCGACCAAATGGTAAACGGCAGATGGATGTGTTTTTTATACTGCACGATAAAGGCGTCGATCCAGCCCGGCGTATTGGGAAAGATCTCGTCATAAAAATGGACGAAAACGAGTTTTTTCAGTTTTTTCTTTGCCAGGATCAACTCGGCGATAACGCTTTCCACGCTGCGCGTGCGGACGTACTTGATATCTTTCGGAAACATACGGTGCAGATTGATGACCGAACAATAGGAGCAGGTAAACGGGCATCCGCGCGAGGCGATGACCTCATAACTCATCGTGCCGAGCTGCGGGTCGCCCTCATAGACGGCGTCGTGTTCGATATGGCAGGCGTCCGCACATTCCACGGCGGGCAGCCCGTATTGGTCGATGTCCTCATAGAGGTCGCCGATGGGGTTGACCACCACCGTCTCCCCGTCTTTATAGCAAAGCGAGAGATTGCTCCTTGGATCGGTGCCGTCCGTGAGCGCGTCCGCCAGTTTGACCATCGGGATCTCGCCGTCGGCACGGATCACGTACCGACCGCCCATATTGAGAAACCGCTCCGGAAACATCGAGGCAAACGCACCGCCGAACACCATCGGATACGGCAGATCGCGCAGTCCCTCCACCAAAAGTTCCACCGCTTCCAGATACATCGAACTCATCACCGAAAGTCCGACAAACACGGGGTTTGCCCGCTCGATCTCGGCTTTGCAAAGTTCGATCTCCCGCGGGGTGCAAACCTTGGGATCCTGGCTGTTGAAGCCCTTGAAAAAAATCGTGCGCACGTGATAATTTGCCTTTTCCAGCGCGGTTTCGAGATACCGCACGCCGAGCGCCTTGACGTTGTAAAACGCGATTAAAACCACGGTGCCTTTGGTCTTGTTTTCCATACTGTTCTCCCGTTGCCCTTGTAAGTGCTTGTTCCTTTTATTATATCATACCCGCGCAAGAAGTCAAGCCAAAGCGAAGCAGGCTTTGATTTGCCCCGTCAGGTCTTTTGATTTGCGCGGCGGTACGCCGTCGGCGTCATGCCGACGGACGCCTTGAAGATCCGGCGAAAATAAATGGCGGACTCAAAGCCGACCGCCGCCGCGATCTCCTCGATCGAGAGGTCGGTGGAGAGGAGCAGTTGGATCGCCACGTCCACGCGCACGCAGTTGCGAAAATCGGTCACGCACATCCCCATCTCCCGCCGAAACACCGCGTAAAATCGCGGCAGCGAAAGTCCGACGCGCGCAGCCAGCATCTCCGGACGGATCGGCTCGCTGTAATGGCTCCGTATATATTCCGTCGCGGGGAGCAGTCGCTTTTGCGACGCCGGGACCCCTTTTTGCTCCATCACGGGCAGGCAGGTCGATAAAATCGTATACGCCGTCAAAAGTTCTTCCAGCGGCGTTTGCGGCAGTCTTTCCAGCGCCAGACACACGCCATTCAGTTTCTGCTCGGCATAGTGGATCTCGCCGCAGGAAAGCTGATAGTGCATGGCGCCGTTTGCGGGATGCTCGCCCTGCCACTCCATCCGATAGGTCGTCCCCATCGGGATATGCACCGTATCGCCCTCTTTTGCGTGGATAACGCCGCTCGGAAAAATAAAATCGACCTCACCCGAGAGGATCCGCGTCAAAATATCAAAGGGGCGCGGAATATCAAACGATTGCTTGTGATTTTGCTTGTTGTGATAGATCCCGAAGCGCAAATAGCGCAGTCCGTAGTCCTTGTAATCCATACGCACCTCCGAAAACGATAGAATCGTTTTCCTTTTTGATACTCTGCTTTATTGTATACGAAAGGAAAAAGAAATACAATAGGATTACATCAAAAACACAAAAAAGGAGACTCCATATGGAATACGATTTTTCGGGCAAAGTCGCGCTGATCACCGGCGCGGCTTCCGGCATGGGCAAACTCACCGGTGAAAACGTCATCGCCGCCGGCGGTAAGGTCATCGCCATCGACATCACCCCGATCGAAGAGACCGACTCGCTTTGCTACGCAAACTGCGACGTCCGCGACTACGCACAGATCGACGCCGCCGTAAAGCGCGGCATCGAGCGTTTCGGCAGGATCGACTTTCTCTGCAATTTTGCCGGCGGTGACGGCATCCGCATCCTGCAAGGCGTGCGTGACTTTGCCACGGTCGACCCCGCCATCCTCGGCTGGGAGATCGACGTCAACCTCCGCGCACAGCTCTGGTTTGCACGTGCAGTCATGCCTTATATGGTAGAGCAAAAATCCGGCGTGATCCTCAACGTCGGCTCGATCGCCGGGCTGAAAGCCTGCGGCGGCAGCGTCGGCTATTCTTCCGCAAAGGCGGGCGCCATCTTCGGGCTGACCAAATCGCTGGCACAATACGGCGGTCCGCGCGGCATCCGCGTCAACTGCATCTCCCCGGGACCCGTCCTGACGCGCGCGGCAATGGCAAATATGAAGACCCTGCTCGGTCGCGCCGCAGAGCCGCAGGAAATTGTAGACCTCGTGATGTACCTGCTCTCCGACAAGTCCTCGTTCTGCACCGGCTCCAACTTCACCATCGACGGCGGGCACGTCTGCCTGCACTGATGTTATCGCAAGGCACGCCGAAAACGATAAAATCGTTTTGCCGTGCCGCACATAGCGAAAAACAAGATCACATTTTTAAGGAGATTCAATATGGAATACGATTTTTCGGGCAAAGTCGCGCTGATCACCGGCGCGGCTTCCGGCATGGGCAAACTCACCGGTGAAAA
>JAFSUT010000064.1 GCA_017445085.1 Clostridia bacterium
CGCCGCGTGCCGAAAATCAACGCCGCGCTCTGCGTGCGCTGCGGCGTCTGCGTAAAAAGCTGCCCCGTCGAGGGCGGCGCTTTACACTTTGTCAAAGAGGGGCAGCCGCCGCGCTACGACTATGACAAATGCATCGGTTGTTACTGCTGCCAGGAGATGTGCCCGCAAAAAGCCATCTACGCCTATCAAAATCCTCTGACAAAAATCGCAAATCACAAGTTCAAACGATAAGGAATACCTATGGAAACCACGCAAAACAAAATGGGCGTCATGCCGGTCGGCAAACTGCTCATCACCATGTCCCTGCCCATGATCCTCTCTATGCTCGTCCAGGCGCTTTACAACATCGTGGACAGTTATTTTGTTTCGATGGTCAGCATCGAAAGTCTGACCGCCGTCGGGCAGGCGTTTTCCGCACAAAATCTGATGATCGGCATCGCCACGGGGACCGCCGTCGGCGTCGGCGCCCTCTTTTCCCGCGCCCTCGGCAGCGGGGATACCGCCCGCGCCGCGACCGTGGCGCATAACGGCGTGTTTCTCGCACTTTGCGGTTTTGCCGTCATCTTTCTCTTCGGGCTTTTCGGGACAAAGATCTACTACGACGGCATCCTCAGCGCCGCAAAACTCGACGACGGCTTGGATCTCGCGCTCCTCTGCACCGAGGGGGAGCGCTATCTCCGCATCTGCACGCTGCTCTCGCTGTTTGTGTTTATGCACATTATGTTTGAGCGCCTGATGCAGTCCACCGGGCGCACCCACTTCACGCTCCTGACGCAGGGGATCGGCGCGCTCTGCAACATTGTCCTCGACCCGATCTTTATTCTCCCGCGCGTGCCGCTCCTCGGTCTCCCCGGGCTTGATCTCGGCGCCGCCGGCGCGGCGTACGCCACGGTCATCGGGCAGGCGGTCGCCGCCGTGATCGCGATCTTTTGCAACCAAAAGTTCAATCCCGAGGCGCGCATTTCCTTTGGAAAGATCTTTCACCCGTCGGCAAAAACCGTCGGCGAGATCTACGCCATCGGCGTCCCCTCTATCATCATGGTGTCGGTCGGCTCGGTGATGTACTACTTTGTCAATATGATCCTGATGCGGGTATCGGCGTTCGGCGCGTCGGTGTACGGCGTCTACTTCAAGCTGCAAAGTTTTGTCTTTATGCCGCTCTTCGGTATGAACAACGGCGTTATCCCCATCGTCGCATACAACTACGGCGCGGGCAACCGCCGCCGTATGCTCCGCACCGTGAAACTCGCGCTCCTCTTTGCGGAGGGCGTTATGCTCTTTGGCATGGCGGTGCTTTGGCTCTTCCCCGCGCAACTGCTCTCGCTCTTCATCGCCGACGCGGCGGTCATCGCTATCGGCGTCGTCGCCATGCGCATCATCAGCCTGAGTTTTCTGTTTGCCGGGGTGTGCATCGCGCTGATCTCGGTCTTTCAGGCGCTCGGCTACGGCGCGTACTCGATGTTGGTCTCGATCGCGCGACAGCTCATCGTCCTGCTCCCCGTCGCCTATCTGCTCTCGCTGACGGGCAATATCGACAACATTTGGTGGGCATATCCCATCGCCGAGGTGGCATCGCTTGCGGTGACCCTCCTCCTCTATCTGCACCTGCACAAAACCGTCATTTCCAAAATTCCGCTTGACAGCACGACAAACGACAAGGAGAGACTACAAAATGAAACGAATTGCAGCCTTTGAAAAAGTTTCGCGCCCGCGCTTTTTGCAGGACGCCGCCGATTTTACCGATGCGGCGGCGGCATACGACGCCATCACCCTGCCAAAGCGCGCCACCGCGGGCAGCGCGGGGTACGATCTGCGCACGCCGTTTGCCCTCTCCCTCCGCCCGGGCGAGGGCGCAAAGATCCCCACGGGACTGCGCGTAAAGATCGCCGAGGGCTGGATGCTTGCCGTCTATCCGCGCAGCGGGCTCGGCTTTAAGTACCGCCTGCAACTCGACAACACGGTCGGCATCATCGACAGCGACTACTATTTTGCCGAAAACGAGGGGCACATCTTTGTCAAGATCACCAACGACGGCAGAAGCGGCAAAACGGTGGAACTTGCCGCGGGCGACGCCTTTGCACAGGGGATCTTTACCGAATACGGCGTCACCGAGGACGACTGCGCCACCGCCGCGCGTACCGGCGGCTTCGGCTCCACGGGGAAATTGGATGTAATAATAATAATTGCGGGGGAACCTTCTTTACAAAGAAGGTTCCCCCGCACCTGCGTTAAAGATAAATCTTTAACG
>JAFSUT010000065.1 GCA_017445085.1 Clostridia bacterium
GTGATGCTGGTCTTAAAGCGGCATTATCAGTTTTGGTTTGCCATGATCGCCCTGCACAAGATCGGCGCGGTGGCGATCCCCGCGACCTATCTCTTGAAACAGCACGACTTTGAATACCGCTTCCGTGCGGCGGGCGTTTCCGCCATCGTTTGCACGGCGGATGGGGACGTATCGGAGATCGCAGACGCGGCGGCAGCCGCGGTCGGCGGCGTCACGACCAAAATCATGGTCGGCGGCGTGCGGGACGGCTGGCACGATTTTGACGCAGAGTATTCGGTTTATTCCAGCCGGTTTTGCAGAGAGGACGATTCCCCGTGCGGGAACGATCCGGCGCTCATCTTTTTCTCGTCCGGCACGACCGGCGAGCCGAAGATGGTGGAACACGCGCATACCTACGCCCTCGGGCATTTCGTCACGGCAAAGTATTGGCATTGCTGTGAGCGGGACGGACTGCACTTTACCATTTCGGACACCGGCTGGGGCAAGTCGCTCTGGGGCAAACTCTACGGGCAATGGCTGTGTGAGGGCGCCGTATTCGTCTACGATTTCGACCGGTTTGACGCGGCGGATATCCTGCCGATGTTTGCAAAATACAAAATCACCACCTTCTGCGCACCGCCGACCATGCTCCGCATGATGATCAAAGAGGATCTGTCAAAATACGATTTCTCCTCGGTGCGGCATATGACCACGGCGGGCGAGGCGCTCAACCCCGAGGTCGCAAAACAGTTCCGAGAAGCGACGGGGCTGACGGTGTACGAGGGCTTTGGACAGACAGAGACCACGCTGACCATTGCCAATCTCTACGGCACAAAGCCGAAACTCGGCTCGATGGGCAAGGCGTCGCCGCAGTATGATATCGAGGTCGTCGATGCACAGGGACATCCGGTCGAAAACGGCGAGACCGGCGAGATCGTCGTCCGCCTGGATCACGGCGATCCGCTCGGGCTGTTCCGCCGGTATTGCGACGAGCCCGAAAAGACCGCCGAGGCAAGGCGCGGCAACCTCTATCACACGGGCGATACCGCGTGGCGCGATGAGGACGGCTATTTCTGGTACGTCGGCAGAGTCGACGACATCATCAAGTCCTCGGGCTACCGCATCGGACCCTTTGAGATCGAAAGCGTCATCATGGAACTGCCCTACGTCCTGGAGTGCGGCGTTTCCGCCGAGCCGGACGAGATCCGCGGGCAGATCGTCAAGGCGAGCGTGGTGCTGGTCAAGGGGATCGAGCCGACCGAGGAACTGAAACGTGAAATTCAAAACTACGTCAAGAGCCACACCGCGCCGTATAAGTATCCGCGCCTCGTGGTCTTCCGTGACGAATTGCCGAAAACGACGAGCGGCAAGATCCAGCGAAACAAACTGTAAACTATCTGAGCGGAGGTTAACAAATGCAACAAATTACCGGTCTTGATTACAAGATCAAGGAAATGGCCGGCCGTATCAAAGAACTGCGAGAGATCGAGGGCATTTCCCCCGAGGAAATGGCGCAAAAAACCGACGTTGACGTTGAGGAATATCTGCTTTGCGAGAGCGGTGCGCGGGATTTGAACTTTGCCTTTTTGTACCGGTGCGCGCTGGCGCTGGACGTCAACGTCACCGATATCATCGAGGGGCAAAGCCCTACGCTGAAGTCCTTTACCCTCACCAAACGGGGCAGGGGGCAGGAGATCGCCAACGCGCACGGTATGACCTATTACAATATGGCGTACGCTTTTCAAAACCGTATTGCCGAGCCGCTTTACGTCAAGAGCAAATACGATCCGTCCGCGCAGTCGCGGGATATCGAACTCACCACGCACGAGGGACAGGAACTTGATATCGTGATTTCCGGCAAACTCCGCGTGCAGATCGGCGAGCACTCCGAGGTGCTGGAAGAGGGGGACACGATCTACTTCAACTCCTCCACGCCGCACGGCATGATCGCCGTCGGCGGCAGGGACTGCGAGTTTTACGCCATCGTCTTAAACCCGAGCGGCGAGCCTATTCCGGAACTGATGCCGACGCGTGCGATCTTCGGCGATGAGGCGGTCAAGCAGGATCTTTCCGACCGGATCTGGCGAAAATACGTGGACGTGGTCAAAAACGAGCAGACCACGCCGATCTCCATCAAATTCAAAAATACCGAGCATTTCAATTTTGCCTTTGACGTGGTGGACGAACTTGCAAGCCGCGCCCCCGACAAACTTGCCATGCTCCACATCGACCGCTTTGACACCGAGCGGCGCTTTACCTTTCTCGATATGAAGAAAGAGTCGGCGCGCTGCGCCAACTATTTCAGTTCCATCGGTATCGGCAAAGGCGACCGCGTGATGCTGGTCTTGCGGCGGAATTACCAGTTTTGGCCGATCATGCTGGGGCTCAACAAACTCGGCGCCGTGGCGATCCCTGCGACGAGCCAGCTCCTCCCGCACGACCTCGAATACAGATTCAAAGCCGCGGGCGTTTCTGCGATCGTCTGCACCTGCGACGACGCCTCTCCCGCGTATGCCGACGAGGCGATGCAGGCGTATGACGGCATCAAAAATAAGATCGCGGTCGGCGGCAGCCGAGAGGGCTGGCGTGAGTTCGATAAAGAATACAAGATGTTCAGCTCCACGTTTGAGCGGACGGCGGACAGCCCCTGCGGCGACGATTTGCTTTTGATGTTTTTCACCTCGGGCACGTCCGGCTATCCGAAGATCGCCGCGCACAACCACAAATACCCGTTTGGGCATTTCGTGACGGCAAAATACTGGCATTGCTGTGACCCGGACGGACTGCATTTTACCATATCGGACACCGGCTGGGCAAAAGCGATGTGGGGCAAACTTTACGGACAATGGTTCTGCGAGGCGGCGACCTTTGTGTACGACTTTGATCGCTTTGACGCCGCAAAGATCCTGCCGATGTTTGCCAAATACAAAATCACCACCTTCTGCGCGCCGCCGACCATGCTCCGCATGATGATCAAAGAGGATCTGTCGAGATACGACTTCTCCTCTGTAAAGCATATGACCACGGCGGGCGAGGCGCTCAACCCCGAGGTCTACCGGCAGTTTGAAAAGGCGACGGGACTGCAGATCATCGAGGGCTTTGGACAAAGCGAAAGCACGATGATGATCGGCAATCTCCGCGGCGCGCCGCACAAGATCGGCTCGATGGGTAAACCTTGTCCGATCTACGATATCGCACTGCTCGACGCGGACGGACACGAAGTCCCCGCGGGCGAGACCGGCGAGATCTGCGTGAGCGTCAAAGACGGGACGCCTTGCGGACTGTTTACCGGCTATTATCACGACCCCGAAAAGACCGCCGAGGCGATCCACGACGGGTATTATCACACGGGCGACACCGCGTGGCGCGATGAGGACGGCTTTTACTGGTTTGTCGGCAGAGTTGACGACGTCATCAAGTCCTCGGGCTATCGCATCGGACCTTTCGAGATCGAAAGCGTCATCATGGAACTGCCCTACGTCCTGGAATGCGGCGTTTCCGCCGAGCCGGACGAGATCCGCGGGCAGATCGTCAAGGCAAGCGTGGTACTGGTCAAGGGAACCGAGCCGACCGAGGAACTGAAAAAGGAAATCCAAAATTACGTCAAAACGCATACCGCGCCGTATAAATATCCGCGCCTTGTGGTCTTCCGCGACGAACTGCCGAAAACGACGAGCGGCAAGATCCAGCGGAGTAAATTGTGAGGTGCCCGATGAAAATATCAATTCTTCAAATGGATATGAAACTCAATGCCCCCGCAGACAATTATGAAAAAGCCAAGGGGCTGATCGCGGCGGCGATGAAGGACGACCCCGACGTGTTGGTTTTGCCCGAAACGTGGAACGTCGGCTTTTCGCCAAAGGACGTGGACGCCGCGCTTTGCGACCGCGACGGCGGCACCGTCAGGCGCGAGATCGGCGGGCTTGCCAAAGCCTACGGCGTCAATATCGTCGCCGGCTCGGTCGCCAACGTGCGGGGCGGGAAACTTTACAACACGGCGTACGTGTTTGACCGCGGCGGAGAGGTGATCGCCGAGTACGACAAGACCCACCTCTTTTCCCCGATGGGGGAGGACAAAGTCTTTTGCAAGGGCGACCACACGGTCACTTTTTCACTGGACGGTCATCCCGCGACGCTCATCATTTGCTATGACGTCCGCTTCCCCGAACTTGTCCGCACGGTCACGGCAAATCACAAAACCGATTTTCTGTTTGTGGTATCAGAGTGGCCTGCCGTGCGCGTGCCGCATCTTCGCGCGCTCGTCACCGCAAGAGCGATCGAAAACCAGATGTTTGCCGTTTGCTGCAACTCCTGCGGCACCGCGGGTGATACAAAGTACGGCGGACACAGCCTTGCGGTCGATCCGTGGGGCGAGGTGCTTGCCGCCGCCGGCGACGGCGAGGAGATCGTCACCGCCACCTGCGATACCGACGTTTTGGCAGGGATCCGCACGTCGATCAACGTGTTTGCCGACCGCCGTCCCGAGATTTACAAAGTCAATTAAATCAATTCAAAAAGGAGATAGAAACCATGAAGTACGAATTCCCCGTGACAAGAACCACCCATCCGAAAGAACGTCCGCAGGACGAAACCAAACTCGGCTTTGCCAAGTATTTCACCGACCATATGTTTTGTATGGACTACGATGAGGGACTCGGCTGGCACGACGGCAGAGTCGTTCCGCACGAGCCGATCCTCATCGAGCCCGCCTCCTGCGTTCTCCACTATGCGCAGATGATGTTTGAGGGCATGAAGGCGTATCGCACCGAAAACGGCGATATCCAACTCTTCCGCCCGGATATGAACGTGGCGAGAATGAAAAAGACCTGTGAGCGTATGTGCATCCCCGAACTGCCCGACGATCTGCTTGTCGCCGCCGTTCGCGCGGTCATCAAGGAAGACCTCGACTGGGTGCCCTCCGCACCGGGGACGGCGCTCTATATCCGTCCGTTTATTTTCGGCGACGAGGTTTCTTTCTCGGTTTTGCCGGCAAAGCACTATCGTTTTATGATCATTCTCAGCCCTACGGGTTCCTACTATGCCGCAAACGACGGCGGACTTGCCACCACGCGCATTTACGTGCAGGATAAGTACATCCGCGCCGCCAAAGGCGGTACGGGGTACGCCAAGGTCGGCGGCAACTACGGCGGCGGCATGCGCGCTTCGCAGGACGCGATGAAATTCCAGTGCAAGGACGTTTTGTGGCTGGATGCGGCGGAGCATAAGTACGTCGAGGAGATCGGCACGTCCAACGCCTTCTTCCGCATCGCCGATGAAGTCATCACGGCGCCGCTGGATTCCGGCACGATCCTCCCCGGCATTACGAGAGATTCGGTCATCCGTCTCTTGAAAAAGTGGGGCGTTAAGGTCAGCGAGCGCAAACTCTCGATCGACGAGATCGTTGCCGCAAGCAAAAACGGCACGCTGCAGGAGATCTTTGCCAGCGGCACGGCAGCCGTCATTTCGCCGATCGGCTGGCTGAACATCAAGGGCGAGGATATGACGGTCGCAGACGGCAACGTCGGACCTCTCGCACAAAAACTGTACGACAATCTCTACGGGATGCAGACCGGTAAAGTCAAGGACGATATGGGCTGGATCCTGCCGCTCGGACTCAACAAACAATGAGGCGGATCACCCTTTTCTGCGGTCATTACGGCAGCGGAAAAACGAATATCGCCGTCAATTACGCACTGTATCTCAGATCGCTCGGGCACAAAACCGTGATCGCCGACATCGACATCGTCAACCCGTATTTTCGCACCAAGGACAGCGAGGGGCAGTTAAAGGCGGCGGGCATCCGTGTCATTTCACTGCCGTTTGCCAATTCCAACGTGGATCTGCCGAGCCTGCCGTCTGAGGTTTACTCGGTCTTCCAAAACACAGAGGAATACGCGGTGTTTGACATCGGCGGCGACGACAGCGGCGCGTACGTCCTCGGGCGCTTTGCGCCGTATATCCTCTCCGGAGAGCCGTACGACAACCTCTACGTTGTCAACTTCCACCGCCCGCTCACAAGCACGGCGGAGGAGGCAACAGAGGTCCTCCGGGAGATCGAGGCGGCGGGGCACGTGCCCTTTACCGGCATCGTCAACAACACAAATCTCGGAGAAGAAACCGCCGCACAGGATATTCTCTTGTCGGACGGGGAGGCGCGGCGCCTCTCCCGGCTGACGGGACTGCCGCTCGTGATGACTTCGGTACGGGAGGATCTGGCGGCGGAGGTAAACCTTGAAAACGTCTTTCCTTTGAAACTGCAAAAAAAGTATTGGTAAAAGGAGATAAGAAATGCCGAAAGTAACGTTCAAAACCGATATCTGCAAGGGATGCGGACTTTGTGTGTCCGCCTGCCCAAAGCAGATCATCGTCATCGCAAAAGACAAGATCAACAAAAAAGGGCATTCGCCCGCTGAAATCACCGATCCCTCCAAGTGCATCGCGTGCGCTTTTTGCGCCACGATGTGCCCGGATTGCGTGATCACCGTAGAGAAATAGGGAGTAGAACGATGAGTGAAAAAGTTTTGATGAAAGGGAACGAGGCGATCGCAGAGTCCGCCATCCGCGCCGGCTGTCTGCATTACTTCGGTTATCCCATTACCCCCCAGACCGAACTTGCCGCGTATATGGCAAAGCGGATGCCCAAGATCGGCGGTGTGTTTTTGCAGGCGGAAAGTGAAATTGCCGCCATCAATATGGTGTACGGCGTTGCGGCGACCGGCAAGCGCGTGATGACGTCTTCCTCCTCGCCCGGGGTCTCCTTAAAGCAGGAGGGCATCTCGTACATTGCGGGCTCGGATCTTCCCGCGCTGATCATCAACGTCCAGAGAGGCGGTCCGGGGCTCGGCGGCATCCAACCCTCGCAGTCGGATTATTTCCAGGCGACCAAAGGCGGCGGACACGGCGACTATCACCTGATCGTTCTTGCGCCCGATTCGGTGCAGGAAATGGCAGATCTGACCGCGCTTTGCTTTGACCTTGCCGATCAGTACCGTATGCCCGCCATGCTCCTTGCAGACGGTACGCTCGGACAGATGATGGAGCCGGTCCTTTTGCCGGAGCCGTCCACTTCCACAGTCGAAAAGCCGTGGGCGGTCACGGGCACACAGTGCAAGCGCCCGCACAATATCGTCAACTCGCTGTACCTCAAACCCGAAGTTTTGGAAAAGACCAATTTTGACCGCTTTGCACGCTACAAACAAATCGAAGAAAACGAAGTCAAATACGAGAGTTTTATGATGGAGGACGCGGAATACTGCGTCGTCGCGTTCGGCATTGCCGCCCGCGTGTCCAAAAACGCGGTGATCGCCGCGCGGAAAGAGGGGATCAAAGTCGGGATGATCCGCCCGATCACGCTTTGGCCGTTCCCGAAAAAGCCGCTCCGCGAGGCGGCGGAACGCGTCAAGGGCTTTTTGTCGGTCGAACTCTCGATGGGACAGATGATCGAGGACGTACGGCTTGCCACAGACTGCCGCCGCCCGGTAAAACTTTGCAACCGCGCCGGCGGGATGATCGTTTCGCCGGAAGAGGTGCTTGCGTCCATCAAATCGCTGGGAGGTGACAAATCATGATCGTTTTTGAAAAACCGAAAAGCCTGACCGACGCCGAATTTCACTATTGCCCGGGCTGCACGCACGGCATCATCCATCGCCTGGTCGCGCAAGCCATCGACGCGCTCGGCATCGAGGGCAAAACCATCGGCGTTGCGCCGGTCGGCTGCGCTGTCATGGCATACGATTATTTTGCCTGCGATATGGTAGAGGCGGCGCACGGCAGAGCGCCTGCCATGGCGACCGGTATCAAACGCTCACTGCCCGACAACATCGTCTTTACCTACCAGGGCGACGGCGACCTTGCGTCCATCGGTATGGCGGAGACGGTGCACAGCGCCGCGCGCGGCGAAAACATCACGGTGATTTTCGTCAACAACGCCATTTACGGGATGACCGGCGGTCAAATGGCGCCGACGTCCCTGCCCGGGCAGGTCACGCAGACCTCGCCGTACGGCAGAGACGTCAAAGTGGCGGGCTATCCCGTGCGGATCTGTGAGATGCTGTCCACGCTGGACGGCCCCGAGTTTATCGCACGCGTTGCGGTCAACAACGTCAAAAACGTGAAAAACGCTCAAAAAGTGATCGAAAAAGCGTTCAGAAATCAGGTGGAGGGCAAGGGATTTTCGCTGGTGGAAGTGGTTTCTTCCTGCCCCACCAACTGGGGGATGACGCCCGAGAACGCGCTGAAATGGGTCGAGGAAAAAATGATCCCCTACTATCCGCTCGGCGTTTACAAAGACCGCAGTGCAAAGGAGGAAAACTGAATGACAACACAGGTACTTCTTGCCGGTTTCGGCGGTCAGGGCGTGCTTTTTGCCGGTAAATTTTTGGCGTATAAGGGGCTCTTTGAGGGAAAGCAGGTCAGTTGGCTGCCCTCCTACGGCCCCGAAATGCGCGGCGGCACGGCAAATTGCAGCGTGATCCTCTCGGATGAGCCCATCGGCTCGCCAATCGTGTCAAATCCCGACGTTCTTATCGCGATGAACCTGCCGTCGCTTGACAAATATGAAAGCGCGGTGGTCCCCGGCGGCGTGATCCTTGCGGACAGCACGCTGATCGAGCGCAAGGTCACGCGGGACGACGTTACGGCGTTCTACGTTCCGGCGACGAAAATGGCAAAGGACATCGACGCGCCGACGCTTGCCAATATGATCCTGATCGGCAAGTTCTTGCGTGAGGTCGGTGCGGTCGGCTACGACAATTTGGAGGAAACCTTGAAAAAGGTCATCTCCGCCCGCCACCGGGATCTCCTTGCCATCAACCGCGGCGCCATCGACGCGGGATATAATTTTGTATAAACGGATGAAAAAAAGGACTGCGACCGCAGTCCTTTTTTTATTTGCACTTTCCGCAGTCGGAGCAGCCGTTGCAGATCGGGCGCATCCCGCACCGATCGCACCGCGCACCGAAATGCGGGGTATACAACTCTTCTTTCGGTATCGGCTCTCCCCACGCGTCCGTCAGCTTGAACTCAATGGGTTTCCCGAGATAAGTGAGTCCGGATTTGTACGCCTGTTCGGTCTGCGTGCTTCCTTCCAGAAGATAGGTTTTGCCGTCCTTGACAAATCGGCGCCCCGTGCCGCAAAAGACAAAGGTGACGTCCGCGGCGGCGCATTCATCGCGCAGGGCTTTGACCCATTCATAGCGGCAGGGGCGCGCGCCGCCGTAGTTTTCGCCGTCGCAAAGCACCTGCTTGATCTGTCCGGTCGAAAGGTAGCGCGCGATCGAAACGGGACCGATAAAAGGGGCGCACATCACGCCCTTGTGCCGAAAGGGAAGATCCAGCAGGATCGGGATACGCTCGTCCGCGCGGCGCTGGTTTTCGCAGGTGACGTTGAAAAATACGTTTTCGTACCCCGCGCCAAAGTCTTTCGGCAGGTGGTCAGCCACGCGCTCGGGGCGTTTGGTCAAAAGGAAAAACTTGACGTCCGGGCGGGCGCGGATGATATCCCACGCTTCTTCCCGCCACGGGTCGGCCTCTTCGAGAAAGAAATCCGAGGTCATACACACGCGCAGCATCTCGCCGCTTTTGACCTTGTAGGCGTCGTCGCGCGTTTTGGAGAGGGGATAGCGAAATCCGGCTTTTGTTTTGTAGATCTCGCCGCCGTCCCGGTCGCGCTGTGCGTCCAGATAATACATATAGCAGTTTTCACAGCCCTCGCTGCACTTTTTGCAGCCGTGCCACGGGTTCCAGATGTCGTGCACGGATCTCGCCTCGCTTTCTTCTTATTTTTTCAGCGTGCAGGTGCGGATAAAGGGGCGCACGTCCGCGCCGCCGTCGAGATACCGCAAAAGGATCTGCGCGCACGCAAGACTGTCGCTTGCCGCTTTGTGGTGGTCGAGCGGGATGCCGTAATACGCGCACAGATCGCTGAGCCCGTGGCGCATCCCCGGCAGGAGTTTTCTCCCCATTTGCACCGTGCAGAGATAATGCACGTACGGCTTCCACACGATGCCGTAGTCTGCAAGGCACTTTTTCAAAACGTTCATATCAAAAACGGCATTGTGTGCCGTGAGGAGACCGCCGCTCATCAGCGGCTCGATCTCTTGCCACAGGGCGGGAAAGGTCGGCGCCCCACGCACGGCGACCGCATCGATGCCCGTCAGCGCGGTGTTGAAGGGGTCAAAATAGGTCTCGGGATCGACCAGCGAGTAAAACTTACGGACGACGGCGCCGTTTTCCACCACCGTGATGCCGATGGCGCTCATACGGTCGCTCTTGCGGTTGGGCGTTTCCACGTCAAAGACGATAAAGCGGGACATGGTCACACCTCGTTCTTTTTCGGGCGGCGTGGCTGTTTTTTCTGCTTTGCCGCCGTGCGGAGGAAACTTTCGTCGATGAGCGCGTAGATCTCTTTGAGTTCCACCGTGCCGTCCAGCAAAACCGATACCCATCCGCCGCCGCTGATGTGATACCCGATAAAGTAGCCCGGCTTTTGGATCAAACTGTCGATGAAAAAGGGATCGCCGAGTTTTAAGTTGATGACGTCCACGCGCTCCGCGCCGTCGAGTCCGAGTTTTTCCCGCGGGACATCCATGATGAGGGCAAACCATTTTCGGTTGTCGGCGTGCCGCAGGACGGGGAAACTTTTTGCGTTTGGAAAAGGGTAATCCGGCAGGACGCCGTATTTCTTTTTGACATAGCGAAAGATATTTTGACGGGTGGACATAGCGGTTCCTTTGTTTGACTCTTTTCGTAATTTGATACTTTGATTATAACAACTTTGTGCAGGTTTTTCAAGCCCCGGGCAAAGCCGCTGATTTTTTTACAAAAATCGTGCAAAATACCTCGACAAAATATCGCTTTCCTGATATAACTATATATAGTTAACTTTAATCAAAGGAGAAAAATGCAATGACCAATACAAAAGTTACGCGCAAAGCGCTTTTGCTGAGTGCAATGAGTTTGCTCCTCTGCATCTCAATGCTCCTCGGCACGACTTTTGCGTGGTTCACCGACTCGGTCACTTCGAGCGGTAACCGGATATCACGCCGTATACGATAATGCTACCGGTTACTATACCGTCGTAGCAGACTGATCGTTTGCCGCGGCATCCGCCAAACGGATAATTAAAATTTAACAAAGCAAAAAGGGCTGTAAAGAAACGACGTTTCTTTACAGCCCTTTTTTTCGGGAAGTGGAAAAACAGATATTGATAAAATTATTCCACCACGCCGTCGGAACCCGTATATTCTTCCGGCGAATTTGCTTTGACCTGGATGCAGGCGTAGCTGATTTCGCTGTCTTCCGCCGCGCTGAACTGACGTTTGGCGCAAGGCGCCATGGATGCGTGGAACAGCGGCCATCTGAATTGGGACGCAAGCGAGATAACGATCGAATGAGAACAAAAAGCGGGTGGAGACAACGGATTTGACCAAACCCCAATAAAATCAAGTGTTTACGGCACTTGCACGCATTCTGCCTCCGAGGACCAAAAACAAAGCCGCAAGCATTTTTATGTGCCGGCGGCTCATTGTTGTTCAGCATATTTATCCAAACAATACAGTGATGTCTTGTTCTGCTTCGTAAATGGTTTTTCCGTCGAAGAGTTTGGCTTTTTCAAACTGTTCAACACATTCTGCGTTGTTTTTGCCGTGACAGCGGAAAATGTAATTCTCATCCCCAAAGCACTCGAATATTACAAATTCTACAAGCGTTGGATCTTGCTCATATGCTTGGGACTCCATTAAATAGCGTTTCCCGTTGTACTCAAACTCTTTCTCCGGACCGCCCATTGTCAGCAAATCGTTAATAAACTCAGCTAAAGTATTTCCTTTCATCAATGGTTACCCCCTTGAAAAATGATTTGTAACGTTCATATTCGGTTCGTGTTAGTTTACGTTTCACTGTGGTTGAATCATTATGGTGATCAATTCCAGGTTTTTGGTGGATATGGATGTGAAGCACATCTCCTTTGCCAAGACTCGGCTCGTGATGATACCCAATTTCCAAAGTGATCTCGTGATTTTCGTTATATTCTCGATATTGATGAAAAACGCCGTCTTTATTGAGAAGGACGTAACTTGAACTTGAATGAGCCTCTTCAGGCAATTTGTATGATTTGGATTTGTCAATAGGTTGCAAGACCTTAACACCATCGATTTTGTCAACGGTTTCGTAAGTGTAAGGAACAGGATTTCCGCTTGCAAATGTTCCTCTGCCGCCCATTATCGCACCACCTTTCTGGAGTCGCGATAATCAACAACCACGAGATTTTGCCTCCTCACAGCGTCCTTTTGCTCCGGCGAAATGCCGCCATCCGGTCCAGATTGCCGTGGTCGATCTGGTGTTGCAGCGCAGCAACGATCTTTTCCTTGCGGGCAAGAAAATCCGGTCCCGAAAGATTGACGCCGGAGATCGTGTGGTGGGTGATGAAGGAGCAGTCGCAGGACAGATTCTCCACGAAGAGTTTCAACTCCTCCAGCATTTCCTTCTCGGAAAGAGGTGTGAATTCTCCGCGTTCGGCTTCTTCCAAAAGAGGCGTCCCCGGGAAGAGCGTCAGCCCGCCGGTGCCGACGAGCAGCGGGCGGCACCGGTTGAATATCTTCGCGGAGTTGATCGCATGCTCGCGGCTGTGCTCGCGCCCCGCGACGCCGTTGAGAAAGGTCATCCAGTAGTCGATCCCGGCTTCCTCAAGCTTATGACATTGCTCCAAAATATCCTCTGCGTGATAGCCCTTGTTGATACGGTCGAGCGTCGGGTCGTCGCCGCTCTCCACGCCCAGGGAGATCTCGCGCACGCCGAGTTCCTTCATCTTTTTCAGTTCTTCTACGGTCTTGTTTTTGATATCGGTCACGCGGGTCGCGGCGTAGATATATTCGATCTTCGGAAGATACTTGTTGATCATCACAAGGATCGGCTCGAGGCGGTCAAAGGTCAGCGCCAGCGGATTTGCCGAAAGCAGCTGGATCGTCCGGGCGTCCGGATCACACTCGGCAAGTTCCTTCAGATCTTCCTCGATCCATTCGATAGGAGGCATACGGAAGGGCACATCGCGGTACATGGTGCAAAACTTACACTTATTGTGCGTGCATCCTTGGGTGATCTCGAGCAGCGGCCAGGTGGGCCAGTAGGGGTTTCTGTATACGGTTCCGGTAAAATGCATGGTTATCTCTCCTTTACCATTCTTCTCTTACCATCTGAGCGCCAAGTTCAAACGCTTCTCTTTGTTCCTTCGGAAACACGTTCTCATGCCGCTTTTGTTTTGCGGCAGGATCAAACATCGTCCAGTGGAACCGACTGTAATCCTTGACCTGCAGCGTATCTCCCGCGATCATGACCTTCGTGTTGCCCACCGCGTCCGTCAGCGCCTTCTGATACGCTTTCACGGTACTCCGGTATCCCAGCGGCGTGTAGAACTCTTTCGGCACGTTGCTGGTCATGATGAAAAGGACGGGAATCTTGCGAACGTCGTAGCGATGCGGGGCTTTTTGATAAGTGAGGGACTGGAATATCAGGCGCTCGTAGATCGCGCGAAAGCCCGCGGAGGCGTCGCCCAGATAGTTGGGCGTACCGATCACCAACCCGTCAGCCTCGCGGATAGCTTCCAGCACAGGCGCAAGCCCGTCTTTGAACACACATTTTCCCTCATTGGGTGCGAGTTTGCAGGCAAAGCAGGACATACATCCGTGAACATTATCCAGACGGTACAGATCAAACAGCTGCACCTTTGCGCCTTCCGCTTCCGCGCCCTTTGCGGCTTCCCGCACCAGGGTGCCGGTATTCATATTGACACGGGGGCTGCAGTTGATCGCAACGATCTTCTTCATCTCCACCACCCGCTTACAGCTCGGTCACAAAGTCTTCGATCGGCATACGCTTGAAATGCCAGGCGTTGGGCTTCGATTTTTCGGACGGATAGCCCATGGCAAACATCATCACGGGGATGATATTTTCCGGCAGTTCAAAAACCTGCCGTGCCGTCAGCGCGTCGAATCCGCGAAGCCATACGCTGTGAACGCCGAGTTCCTGTGCCTCATACATCATCGTCGTGGCGGCGATACTTGCGTCCTGCTCGCCGGAGTTGTAATTACGGAACATCCGGTCGTGGGGTGCTTTCCACACGGTATTCAGATCGTAGCACACGAGGATCATCAGGGGCGCGTTGTAGTGGAAAGGCGTCACTGTCCCGGCTTTCGCCAGCGCCTCGGGGCTGCGCAAAACGTAAAAACGCTGTGGCTGATAATTGCAGGCGGTGGGCACGATCCGCTCGGCTTCGAGGATCCTGTCAAGTTTCTCCTGCTCGACCGGACGGGGATCGAAGAAACGCTCCGAATATCTGTTTGTGGCAAGCTCAAGAAAATCCATATCAAATTCTCCTTTTCGGTTTTGATTTCACACTTATTTTATGCGTTTGCCTTGACTTTTTCAATATACAGAATTATAATCTTGTCAGTAATTATTACATAATTATAATTTTGTAAAAAAGAGGTGCGGCATGGCGGAGATCACAAAAAACTGGATCGCAGATAAAATGCGGGAACTAATGAAGCGGAAATCCATCGAAAAGATCCGCGTGACCGAGATCTGCGAGGCGGCGGATATCGAGCGCCCGACCTTCTATTATCATTTCAAGGATAAATACGACCTTGTGGCGTGGATGTTTACCTCCGACGCCGCCGGCACCGACGTGTTGTCCGTCCGCTCCGCCGCCGACGGGCTGAACAAAATGAAACGGGAGATTCTCTTTTACAGGCGCGCGTATGAGGACCAGTCGCAAAACGCACTGTGGCGGTATATGCTCGAATATTTCGTCAGCCGGTACACGGATCTCGCAAAAGAAAAATTGGGCGCCGACACGCTCGACACGCAGCTTGCCTACAGCATTCGGTTTTATTGTATGGGTTCTGTCGGCATGACGCGAGAATGGGTGCTGAACGACAACATCACCTCCGCCGATACAGTGGTGAAAATGATGTTTGCTTCTATGCCGGAAAATATGAGAAACGTTCTGTTTTGATCGGGATACTGTAAAATGACCCCGACAAATCGGGATTTGATGGAGATAACAGGTAAAACTAACAATGCCGGCAAACCTCTTTCCTGAACAAACGGGGAGGTCATTCCTATATTTTAGGGAAGACCTTTTAGAAAAAATTTCTTGGGAAACGAAAAAAGGGCGGCTTTCGGGAGAATACATCTCTCAAAAGCCGCCTGAAAACGCAGGGGGCGGTAGTGACAGGCAAAAAATTCAGGCTATATCTTACTGACCTTTGCCTCAGCGCCCGCTGCGCGGAATGCGTCTTTTATAGTCGCTATACAGGTTCGACGGCGAGTTCTTTGCCTCAGCGCCCGTTGCGCGGAATGCGTCTATCTGCCTCAATATGCGCGCATACTACCTATACCTTTGCCTCAGCGCCCGTTGCGCGGAATGCGTCTTATCGTGCTTGAAGCAAAGCACGATACGGAATCTTTGCCTCAGCGCCCGCTGCGCGGAATGCGTCCGCCGATCTTGCTTGCAAACAAAGGCTTGATGTCCTTTGCCTCAGCGCCCGTTGCGCGGAATGCGTCAGCAAAATTGCACAAATAATGACGCAATATGTTATACATACGCTGTGAGTAGGTAGATAGCTTTTCAGGCTGAAAGTCTGCGCTGACTATTTTCCCTTGCTCTTCTGCTGCCAAGGCATCCTATGACGCCATTAACGACAGCCTCGGACTGACAATAGACCGGGTCGGGAGGTGCGAACATCCCGACGGTTTAATGTTAACTTGACCTTCGCACAAGGCCCATACTTGCAATTGTTTTCGGCGTCAGTCTTAATTCTTCCATACACCGGTCGTGGAGCGTGACAAATCGTTCATAATCCTTAGTTAAAGCGTTTCTGTCAAAACCCGTTTGTGTTTTGTTCATGTGTTGGAGCAGGAATGCGGAGTAGAGGTCTCTTTGAATGCGCCTTCCATCCGGCATATCGTTCCAACGCTCGCTGAGTTCTTTCTTTCGGTAATCGTCTGTCTGATGATTATACTGGCTGGCGCGAACAGAGGTTGAAACTTTAATCACGCCCTCCAGACCTCTCGATTTCAGCTTGGTATCCAACAGTCTGATCAAAGTGGCCGGTGCTTTGTTGCCTATCGATTTACCAAAACGCTTTTTTCGTTTATATTTTCCCGTTTTCTCTGAGATTTCGGTTTTCTTTGCCCGATGCGTCAGCGACGGCCACTCCATATCTTCCACGTAGAAGCGATCCCCTAGAGACATAAGATGATTTGCCAATTCGTTGTGTTGTCGCTTTCGTATATCAGCCTGTCGTCGTTGTAAATTTGCAAGTTCGAGTTGTGTTTTAATGTATTTTTTTGACTTGTGGTGTGTAAGCTTTACTCCCAGCTTGATCGTGCCGTTGGCCGCATAATTGTCCGGATTTGAGGCGCGTCGGCTGCGATCAAGTTTACGCTGCAACACACGTTTTTCCAGCTCTATATTGTTGACTTGATCTGCCAGTTCTTTTAGGTCGGCTTCTTTGTCCGAGACGTATGCAATGGTCTGCGGCCCGATATCAATACCGACTGCGCCGTGTCCGACAGGATGCAGAACTTCTCCGGTGTCCTTGTTCACCTTAACAGCAGGCTTGCACTCCAGCATGAGCATTACGTACCAGCGATTTGCGTTTTTACCCGGCTTTTTGACGATCCGGCAATACTTCACTCTCTTCTGAAGCAGTTCGCTTTCGTACTCATTATTTGGATCAAGCTTTATCGGAAGTTTCAGCCCTTTCCATTCAATAAAAGTTCCGCGGAAGATAATTTCCACTCCTCCGCTTTTTCCCGAAACGGAATACCCCCGGATGGAGTTCAGCTCGCCTCGCCTTTTGAAGTGGACTGTTTTTCCGTTCCCGAAAAACAGACGGTCAAAAGATGCCCAAACCTGCGGGGCGATACCGTGAACGGCCACATTGGAGCCGATATTATCGTTGAAATGCTTGTAAAAATTCTTGATATCTCTTGTAAAGCCGTATTCTGTGAATCCTGCGTTTTTTCTGATTTTATTAAGCGAAATATACAGTTTTTTGCGTTCCAATTGATCGGGATCGGCTTTTAATTTGCTTTGTATTTCCTGATACTGAGAATCGCTTTCCAACCGATGCAATTTTATTAACTCGTAGTTTAGCAAGGTGTTATAAATTTGACGAGCAATTTCAAGACGTTTTTCAAGCCTGTCAGA
>JAFSUT010000005.1 GCA_017445085.1 Clostridia bacterium
ACTCTACGGTGCAGACCGCGCTGTCGGCGGAAACAAATTCGATATCGCCCGCGGAGACCCCGCTCAGCTTGAAATAGCGGCCGGCGTCGGTCTGTCCGACGGCAAGCGACAGTTCTTCGTTATAAAAGGATTCGATTTTAGCATTTGTAATGTCACCGTCGGCGCCGCCGGTGTCCGCATAGCCGCAGATAAGACGCAGAAACAACAGTGCAGCGCAAAGAAGCGGTTTCTTCATGGATTGGTTACGTTCCCTTCAAAAGAGAAAACAATATGATTTTCTTGTATAATATCATGTTTTCCGAGGTATTGCAAGGAAAATATTCAATACGCAGATCATCAATGGCGCAAAACTCGGGTTCGAATCATCGGCTTTGTACAATAGAAAAGCAAGGCGCAAAAGCGCCTTGCTTTTCTATGGCGCAGGGAGTGGGATTCGAACCCACGCGCCCTTGCGGGCAAACGGTTTTCAAGACCGCCTCGTTATGACCGCTTCGATATCCCTGCGTATTCAATTGTTAAATCGGCTGCAAGTGATTTCGAATATCTCCGCGGCATAACTCGGCTCCGATGCCCGACCTTCAAAATCGTCGCGGTATCTGCAAGTGAAACTTGCAAATCCCGCTCGTTTTTCGGTCTTCGCACGGCTCGCTCGCTCTGCCCCCGGCAGCGCTCGCCGTGCTCACCCGTTATGACCGCTTCGATACCGCTCCGTATTTGTAATACTATGTGATTTGATTTTGCAACGCTTGCATTTTAGCACAAAATACAGTGCGTGTCAATAGTTTTACAAATGCAAAGATTTGCTTTGCAAAAATCTTGACTTTTTTCGTCATATACGGTAAAATACATATATACAATCATTTATGAAGGCGAGGTATATATTTATGGGACTGATTAAGGCAGCAATCGGCGCCATCGGCGGCGAACTTGCGGATCAATGGCTGGAAGCGCTGGAAGCTGACGATATGAGCGGTACGACCGTGTTTACAAGTGCGGTCGCGGTGCATGGGGGCAAGCGCAGCTCCAATACCAAGGGCACCGATAACGTCATCAGCAACGGTTCGATCATCCATGTTTACAAAAACCAGTTCATGATGCTGGTCGAAGGCGGCAAGATCGTTGACTTTACCGCGGAAGAGGGCTATTACAAGGTGGACAATCACGGTGCGCCCTCGCTGTTTGCCGGCGATTTCGGCGACGTGCTCAAGGACGTATGGCAGCGCTTTAAGTTCGGCGGCACGCCCTCCTATGCGCAAAAGGCGTACTTCATCAACCTGCAGGAGATCAAGGGCATCAAATTCGGCACGCCCGCAGCAGTCAACTATTTTGACAACTTCTACAATGCGGAGCTCTTCCTGCGCGCGCACGGCACCTATTCGATCAAGGTGACCAACCCGATTTTGTTCTACTCGGAGGTCATTCCGAAAAACGCGGACAGAGTGGATATCAGCGAGATCAACGAGCAGTATCTCAGCGAATTTTTGACCGCGTTCGGCGCAGCGCTCAACAAGATGTCGGTCGACAATATCCGCATCTCCACCGTGGCTTCGCGGAGCGTTGAACTCTCGAAGTATATGGCGGACGCTCTGGATGAGGACTGGAAAGCCAGCCGTGGCTTTGAGGTTTCGCACGTCGGCGTTGCAAGCATCACCTACGATGAAAACTCGAAGGAACTTATCGAAATGCGCAACAAGGGCGCAATGCTCTCGGATGCCAACATCCGCGAGGGCTTTGTCCAAGGGTCGATCGCCCGCGGCTTTGAGGCGGCAGGCAGCAACCAAAGCGGCAGCGCACAGGCGTTTATGGGCATGGGTATGGGCATGGGTGCCGCCGGCTCGTTTGTCGGCAGCATGAGCGAGACCAACCGTGCCGCCATGGCGCAGCAGCAACAGCAGCAACAGGCGCCCGCAGCGCCCGCACAAGGCGGCGCGGCAGCCGGGACCTGGGTCTGCGCCTGCGGTAAAGAGAACAACGGCAACTTCTGCTCCAACTGCGGTGCAAAACGCTCGAATAAGTGGTTCTGCACCAATTGCGGCAAAGAAAACGACGGCAACTTCTGCTCCAACTGCGGCAAGAAGAAAGAGGACTGATCTGTGGCTGTAGTCGCTTATAAATGCCCGTGCTGCGGCGCGGGCATTTCCTTCAATTCGGAACTGCAGAAATTCAAATGCGAATACTGCCTCTCCGCGTTTACCGAGGAAGAGATCGCCGCGCAGACGCCAAAGGACGACGGCAAAGGCGAAGAACCCGCGCCGGTGCGGGAGGCGACCGCGGCGGATGAGGAATACTGCGCGCAGATGAAGTCGTACGTTTGCGACAACTGCGGCGCCGAAGTCTTTGCGGATGAAAACACAGTCGCCGACTTCTGCTACTACTGCCACAATCCGGTGGTCTGCAGCGGCCGTCTGGAAGGGCAGCTTACCCCGAAAAAGATCGTGCCCTTCGCCTTTGACAAAGCCGAGGCGGAAAACCGCTTTTTGACCTTCGCACGCTCCAAGAAATTTGCGCCGCGCAACTTCTTCTCGGAAAAGCAGGCGGAAAAGATCTTAGGCATCTACTTTCCGTTCTGGCTGACAGACGCGGACGTTTCGGCGTCGCTCGCCGCCAAGGCGGAACGCGTGCGCACCTGGAT
>JAFSUT010000066.1 GCA_017445085.1 Clostridia bacterium
GTTACCAAATATCATATTACATAACGCACAGCGGCGGGAGTGATCCCGCCGCTGTGCGTTATGTACTTTCTTTTGTGAGCGGCACGCCCGCCATTCAAAGTCATCCGGTACAATGTGCCTCTTGGGTTGCTTTATGTATTTCACAACGTTCCCGCCTCCTTTCACCCATATTGTAGCGCAAAGAGGCAGGAAAGACGAATGTGCGGAAAGTTTTTCTAAATAGAAAAATACCGGGACTACATTGCTGTAATCTCGGTATTTTCTTGCCTTAACCGCGCTAATTCAGTTGTTTTGGACCTTTTTCAAATTACTGCCTGATCACGGTCGGGCATTTGCGCCTTGTGTTTTTTTTGCTCTGCTAAAAATCCGAACCCCCCGGGGTGCGCTGTCCTTGATTTACGCTTTTGGAAGCGAAACCCGCAATAGGGGATCTTTGTCATCCGCGACCGAAAGAATTTATACAATTCCACCTATTTTTCGTATTTACGCGGCGTGGGATTTGGTATAAAATATAATGTAGAAAAATATGCGTCCATTGCATCGCGTCCGCCTTTGACGCTATTTGCACATAGACGATCATCAAAAAGGAGAGATATAGAGATGAAAAAGAGCCTATCCCTGCTTCTCGCGATATGTCTTGTTCTGCCTATGCTGACATCGGTCGCTTTTGCGGCGGACGACGCACAGGCACAGACGGCTGCGGCGCACGCCGTTCCGTTTTCGGACGTCACGGTAGAAGACGACTTTTGGAGCGCCCTGCAAAAACAATTTGTTTGCAAGGTCATCCCCGTAGCGATCAGCAACATCTCCACGGCGACCGGCGGTATGGAAAACTTTCGCAAAGCGGCCGCCTACCTTGCCGAAAAATCCGGAAACTATACCACCGAAGACGCCCCAAATCACGGCGGTGCGATCTACGTAGACTCGGACGACTATAAAGTCATCGAAGCGATGTGCTACGCGCTCCTCCTGGACGCAGACGGCGACGCCGAGATCCTGCAAGGGCAAGCCGCCATCCGCGAACAACTGGAAGAATGGATCCCGTGGATCGTCGGCGCCGAGGAAGCGGACGGCTATCTGTATACGCCCTACACGCTCACCTACACCGGCACGTCCCGACAAGCGGATATGCGCTTTAACGGCCGCAGTGACGATATGCCCGTACACACCGACGGCTCGCTCTACGACACGGTGGGCACCGCCGCGTACAAGTCGCGCGTCAATATGGACAATCACGAACTCTACTGCGCGGGCCACTTCTATGAGGCGGCAGTCGCGCATTACAGAGCCACCGGCGACTTCCGGCTGCTGGACGCCGCCGTCAAAAATGCAGATCTCGTTGTCCGCACCTGCGGGAGAGGCCCCGGGCAGGCGTATATTATCCCCGGACATCAGGAGATCGAACTTGCGCTGATCAAACTTGCCGCCCTTTGCAGAGAGATCGGCGTCGCCGACGGCGTGGACTATGCGGCAAAGGCGGACGGCTATGTCGAAACCGCAAAGTTTTTCCTGGACGCACGCGGTCGCGACAGCGAATATGACCGACCGCTCGGCGGCAGCAGCGTTTACTATCAAAACGACGCGCCGGTCGCCACCCAGCGCACCGCGCACGGGCATTGTGTGCGCGCAAACTATATGTACACCGCCATGGCGGACGTGGCGCTCCTTGAAACGGCAAAGGGCAACCAAAATCCCTATGACGACGCCCTGACCGCCATCTGGGCAGATATGCGCACCAAGATGTACGTCCACGGCGGCATCGGCATCCCCGGCGGCGAATCTTACAGCGCGGCGTACACGCTCCCCAACGACGGCGCCTACTGCGAGACCTGCGCCCAGATCTCCAACGTGATGTGGAACCAGCGGATGCAGCTCCTCTACGGGGATGCAAAATACGCGGATCTCATGGAATGGACGCTGTACAACTCCGTCCTCTCCTGCGTCAATCTCGACGGCGACCGCTTCTTCTATCAGAACCACGTGACGAGCCATCAGGATTTTACCCGCAACGCCTGGTTCGGCACGGCGTGCTGCCCGCCCAACCTCCTCCGCACGGTGATGTCCATCGGCGGCTATATCTATACGCAGGATGACGCGGGAAATCTCACGGTCAATCAGTATATCGGCAACACCGCAAATTTGAAGATCGGCGGCAACGACGCACAGATCTCGATGTCAAGCGCCTTCCCCTGGGACGGGAACGTGTCTCTGACCGTCCGCCATGCCCCAGGCACTGAATTTACGCTCCGGCTCCGTATCCCCGACTGGGCGACGGGCGAAAACAGCGTCACCTTAAACGGCGAGAACATCGACCTTGTGCCGGACGAGGACGGCTATCTCGCCATCCGCCGCACCTTTGCGGACGGCGACGTCCTCCGGATCGACTTTCCGATGGACGCCGAGCGGCTGTATACCGACAAAAACATCACGGCAAATGCGGGACTTGTTTCGGTACGGCGCGGACCGATCCTCTACTGTGCCGAATCCCCCGATAACGAAAACCTTGACGTCCTTTCCGCCGCTCTCCCCGCCGACGCGGCGTTTACCGTCAGCGAAATGACGAGCCTCCCCGGCAAAACGGGGGATGATCCCTACCACGTTGAAAATCTCCGCACGGTCTCCTATACCGCAAAATGCCGCACGCTGTTTTCCGCGGAGCAAACGGCGACCGTGACGCTGATCCCGTACTATATGTGGAACAACCGCGGGTATTCCGATATGACCCTCTTTTTGCACGAGGGTCCCGTGACCTTTGACAAACCGCTGGAATACTACGCCACGGTAAGCGCATCGCACACATATACCACCGATACGCTCGGCGCGCTGCACGACGGTCTGTTTGCCGCCAAAACGCGCTGGACGGCATACCGCTCGCCGACCAACGAAAACTATATCGAATACGCCTTTGACGGAAACGTCACCTTGCGCGGCTCGTGGGTCACGTGGTATGATGACGGCGGCGGCGTGCAGGCGCCCGACGCGCTCACGATCCTATACGACGACGGCGGCGTATGGAAACCGGTCAGCCATCTGACCGGCGCCGACACCTTCAAAAAGAACAACGCCACGACGGTCGCGGGCGAAAGCTACTACGGCTTTGACGAGATCGTCACCACAAAGATCCGCCTCTGCCCGACCAATACGCAAATGACCTCCACCCGCGCCCAGCCCGGCATTGTCGAATGGCGGCTGGACGGCGAAGTTACAAGCGGCGACGTCGTCCTCCCGAAGATCTACGAGGCGGAAAACGGGACTTTCGCGGGCACTGCCAACACCTCGATCAAAACGGCCGAAAATGCGTCCGCCAACGGTTGCGTCGGTTGGATCGACAACGCAGCCTCCGCGGTGACCATGGATATCTACGTCCCCGCCGCGGGCAACTACGACGTCGCCATCACCTATGCGGCGCATACTTCCTATCCCAACGCCTCGCATAAAGTCTACCTCGGCGGCGACGCGGCAAACGCCGTCACCGTGCGGTACGAAAACCTCCACAACAGCTGGAGCACATGGGAAACCCAGGTCATCCGTATGGAACTGCCCGCCGGTGCAAATACCCTGACCGTGGCTTACAACCCCGACCTTGCCGAAAGTTTTGCAAGACTTGACTGCATCAAGCTGACGAAGATCGTCGGCACCATCGGCGATATCAACGGCGACGAAAAGATCACCGTAGCGGATGCGCTGATGCTGATCCGCAGCATCCTCTCGGGGGCGCCCACCCCGGGCGGCGACGTCAACGGCGACAGTAAAGTCAGCCTGTTTGACGTGTTTGCCATTATGAAGATCGCCGCAGAGTAAAATCAAAATACAAACGAAAAATGGCTGTAAAGAAACAGAGTTTCTTTACAGCCTTTTTGAATGTACGAAAATCAAAATCTCTTTTTCGGCAGCGCGCGATCGTTGATCGGAATGAAATGAAAGATAAACGGCAACAGGCAGATCGTTGCAAAAAAGATAAGATGCGAAATCACGACCGAAAGCACCGTCGAAGAATAAACCGGCCAGTTCGCAAGATAGTAGGACATCGTCACCCCTGCCGGAAACGAACTTGGAATAAACTTAAAAGAAAGAATCTCAAAAAAGCGATATGGCAGGAAAAAGGAATTCGTCTTTGGCATAAGCCAAAAGAGCGCACCGACAGCCGACGCCAAGAGATAGGCAAGCCCGTTGATGAGATAATAGCGCCACGCGCCGTCGACCGACGCCCAGACCTGCCAGGAGGAAAGCACCGCATAAGCATACATCAAAAGGAAGCCGACAAAACTGAAAATAAACGTGACCAAAAACTCGCGCTCAAAAAGGCGCGGCGTAGACAGCGCCAAAAGCGAAAAGAACACCGAGATCACAAAATTGACCAAAAAGAATTCGGTAAACCGTCTGGATAGTGCGAATAAAAACGCAGGAATCCGCAAGTCTATCCCCCCTTTTTCTAAAAACACCATAGAAAATTATATCACAGGTCCATCAATTTGTCAATTTATTTGATGCATTTTCCAAAAGAATTGTGCAAAATGATATCGTATCTCCAATTTCAAAGGATCATCTCTCTGTGGCGGGCGACGTGGCAGTTGATATTGACCGCCACGGGCAATCCCGCGATGTGCGTGGGCGTCGCCGCCACCTTGACGGCAAGCGCGGTCGTGTCCCCCGAAAAGCCCTGCGGTCCGATGCCGAGCGCATTGATCTGTGAGAGGAGCCGCGCTTCCAGCGCCGCGTACCTCGGATCCGGATGGACGTCGGAAAGCGGGCGGGCAAGGCTCTCCTTGGCAAGGCGCGCCGCAAGTTCAAAGTCGCCGCCGATCCCCACCCCGACCGTGATCGGCGGGCAGGGATTTGCCCCCGCGGTTTTGACGGTGTCCACCACAAAGGAAACGACGTCGTCCTCGGTCGCGGCGGGCGTCATCATTTTGAGGGCGCTCATATTCTCACTGCCAAAGCCCTTGGGCATCGCCACGAGGCGCACGCGGTCGCCGGGGACAATGGAAATATGGAGGACGGCGGGCGTATTATCCCCGGTGTTGACCCGCGCATACAGCGGATCACGCACGACCGACAGGCGCAGTTTCCCGTCCACGTAGGCGCGCGCCACGCCGCGTTGTACCGCGTCTTCCAGGCTCCCGAGGATATGCACCTCTTCCCCGATATACAAAAAGAGTACCGCCATCCCCGTATCCTGACAGACCGGCACGCGGATCTCTTTTGCCGCCGCCGCGTTGTCGAGGAGGCGACAGAGCACGTTTTTGGCAAGCGGGCAGGTCTCGCACCTTTCCGCCTCTGCGATTCTGTCCGTAACGTCCGCGGTCAGCGTATAATTTGCCTCGGTAAAGAGCGCCGCCACCGCGTCTTCGATCTCCTTTGCCTGCAAGAGTCGGATCTCATGTGCGCCGACTTTGATCTTTTCCATTTTAGTCCTCTTCTACATCCGTATAAAAAATAACTTCGCCCGGCATACAGTAGCCGAGAAGTTTACGCGCCATCTGCCGCACGTATTCGGCGTCAAAGGGCGCGGCGAGTTCCTCTTTCATCTGTTCCTGCGCCACTTCCGCCGATGCAAGAGATGCACGCAGTTTTTCGTTTTCCTTGTCGATCTCGTTTTTCTTCATCAGCAAAACGCCGCAGGTGACAAAGCCGACCGTGAGAACAAGGCAAAGAATGATCTTATAAACGGGTGAGGTCGATTTTGCGCTCAGTTTCAACTTGTTCTCCTTTCCGCACGCCGTTGCGTAAAAGCACGGCGGCGCGTCTTTGTTCCTGTTTTTTTATCATCTTACGTTTATTATACTTTGCTTTGGCGGCGCTGACAATAGGTTTTGCCGCATTTTTACATCTTTTTGCGGCAAGCGCCGCCGGGCGGGCGCAAAACCGCACGCCGGAAAAGACCGCGTAAAAGAGCCATCTGCCGCACCGCTTTGCCGCCTTGAGGAACCATCGCCCCACGCTCACACGGTAGATCCAAAACGAAAAGAGCATCCCGAAGATGGCAAACGCGCGCGGGCGTCCGTCGCCGAGCAGGTAAAAAAAAGCGCAGGAAACGACGGCGGCGATCGCAAAAAACGTGAGGTCGAAGAAAAAAAGTCCCGTGTGCGACCAGCCGTCCAACCACAGATTTCCCGTACAGCGGCGCGTATCCATCTGCAAAAAGGCGGCCGTCAGCCGAAACAGGTGGTCAAGTACGCCAAACGCCACGCCGAGGAGGAGCGCACACAAAAACATACGCACCTGCAATACTGCCGAAACTTCCACGCTTATCCTTTCTTCAAAAAGCGCGCCTTTTTGTCTTTTGCAAAAAAGATGCCGTCCACTCTGCCCGTGAGCAGGAAATTGCCGTCCTGCGCCGCCATGTGCAAGATTTTGAGATCTTCGCCCTCGATTTCGATTTTTCCCTCACTGCTGCCCACAAGGACGTACTTTTCATCAAAAGAAAGCACCTCGCCAACGCCGCTCATACGGAGCGTTGTCCGATCCGTGAGGGTGATCTCCTGCTTATGATCCATAAAAATTCCCCCTTTTTTCAAACTTTATGCCGGGGGAAAAAAAACTATGCCTCAGTCGATCACGCGGTACATTTCCGCGGCATCCGCCTTTTTGGTGCTTTCTTTGACGTCGGTGACTTCCACGCGCAGCGTCCGCTCGCCGAAGGTGATCTCGATCTTGTCGCCGACCTTTACGTCGTAGGACGCTTTGACCACGCGCCCGTTGACGCTGATATGCGCCGCATCGCAGGCGTCGTTGGCGACCGTGCGCCGCTTGATCAGGCGCGACACTTTCAAAAATTTATCGATCCGCATACAGATATCCTTTCTTTCCGCAAGAAAAAAGTCGGTCCGTACAAGACGGACCGACAAATCAAAACCAAGAATTACTTCTTTTTGTTGACGGCATCCTTCAGAGCCTTGCCTGCGGAGAATGCAGGATATTTGCAAGCAGCAATTTTGATGGTTTCGCCCGTTCTCGGGTTTCTGCCTTCTCTTGCCTTGCGCTTTTTGGTCTCAAACGTACCAAAGCCGACGAGCTGAACTTTGTCACCCTTTTTGAGTGCGCCTTCGATAGATTCGATGAGAGCGCCGAGTGCTGCTTCAGCATCCTTTTTCTTCAGGTCGGTTTTCTTAACGATGGCTTCAATCAATTCTGTCTTGTTCATGGCTTAAATTCCTTTCAAATTTAGGAGAGCGAACTCCCCTTCCTGATTCAATTAGAAGTTTACCATACTTTTTATGGTATTTCAAGTATTTTTGAGAAAAAAATAGCGAAAAAACAGCATTTTTTTAGTTATTTTCACTATTTTTTGCTTTGACAGCGTCCCAATAGGCATCCAAAGTGTCCAGCGGGAGGGATTTCATCTCCAATCCGTCAGCCGTGACTGCCGCTTCCACCGCCGCAAAACGGGAAATAAACTTGTCTGTCGCACGGTTTAACGCCTCCTCCGGCGATACGCCGAGCAGGCGCGCCACGTTGACCGCCGCAAACAAAAGGTCGCCCACTTCCTCGGTCAGCGTGTCCGCTGTGGCGGTGAGGACCTCCCCGGTCTCCTCTTCGATCTTTTTTGCCGCCTCCGCCGCCGACGGGAAGTCAAAGCCGACTTTTGCCGCTTTCTTTCCCACTTTTGCCGCACGCATCAGCGCCGGCAGTTGCTTCGGCACGCTGCGCATACCGTCTGCCACCGTATCGCGGTGCTTTTCCGCGGCTTTGAGCGTATCCCACGTTGCCAGCACCTCCGCAGAAGTTTTGGCGCTGCCGTCGGCAAAGACGTGCGGATGGCGATAGATGAGTTTTTGTACGCTGCCGGTGACCACGTCTTCCAGCGTAAAGTCGCCGTCCTCTTCCGCCATTTCGGTATGCAAAAGCACCTGCATGAGGACGTCGCCGAGTTCCTCACAAAGCAGTCCCCGGTCGCCGTTGTCGATCGCCTCGACGACCTCATAGGTCTCTTCAATAAAGTTTTCGCGGATGCTCTCGTGCGTTTGCGCCCTGTCCCACGGGCAACCGCCCGGCGCACGCAAAATATACATCAGTTTGCGATAATCGTCAAAGGTATAGCGATTTTTGGAGAGCAGATCCGCCTTGATCTTTTCAATTTCTTTGATTTTTTCTTCCATAATATATATCCCACTTGTATTGTCATTTGACGAGATGCAGCCGCAGCAGCAAACGGTATACGCTCTGTCCCTTCGGCAAAAAGACAAAGTCCTCCGCGTCCAGCGTTTTGAAGAGAAGCACCGCCGCGATATAGACGACCGCCGCCGCAAGGATCGCGCCCCCCGTCGAAATCAGCACGGAAGTGCTCACGCGGGCAAGCGCCGTATCAACGGCAAGCGCCGCGCCGCCGCAAAGCGCGGAGGCGATGAGCGGCTTTCCGAACGTGGAAAACAGAGGCGGACGGAAATCGGCGTGCCGCGCGCAGAAGTAAAAGTTGAGCACCGTGACGATGATATAGCAAATATCGGTGGAGATCGGCGCGCCGAAAATGCCAACGCTGCGGTTGCCGATAAGGATATAACTTGCCGCGATCTTTGCCGCCGCGCCGACCAGCATGGAGATCAGCGGGTAGTGCTGTTTTTTGTGCGATTGCAGCACCGCGTTGGTGATGGCGAGCATACTGACGAGAAAAGAGGAAACCGCGAGGATCGAAAGCAGGGGCGCCGCAAGTCCCGCCGCCGTCTCCGCTTTGTAGGGCAGGAGCGCGTAGTCTGCGGGGGTCAGATACTCGGGCGCGCGGTTTGCCGACGAAAAGATCATCGAGAGGATCGGTTTTGCCAGCACCGCCATACCGACCGCCGCCGGCATCGAGATCAGCGCCGCGATCTTCATCGAGGACGCCATCGTCGTTTTTGCGCCCGCCCTGTCCTTATTGGCAAGGAGCGCCGTCAGCATCGGGACCAGCGAGTAGCCGATGGGGTAGACCAGCACCGGCACGAGATTGAACATCGACACGGCAAGCGTGGTATAATCGCCGTACAGCCCTGCCGCCGCCTTTTCGGCAAAGCCGGAAAACTGCAAGCGGCGGGAAATGACCACCGCGTCGATCAGATTGGCAAGCGACATGACCGACGAGGACAGGGTCACCGGCACGGCGATGACGAGCAGTTCTTTCAACAGACTGCCGGCGGGTGCGACCGAGAGCGCCTCGCCGTCCGCACGGATATACTCGGCGTCCACCGCTTGCGTTTTGTACAAAAGTTTGGTGACAAACATAAAGAGCATCCCGCAAAAGACGGCGGCGGCAAGCCCAAAGACCGCCGCGGCGGCAACGTATTTCAGTTCCCACCCCTGCGAAATGGCGTAATAGGCAAAAATCAGCCCGAAGACAAGTTTGCCGAGCGACTCAAGAAACTGCGAGACCGCCGTCGGCCACATGACCTGATGCCCCTGAAAGTAGCCGCGAAACGCCGACGTCAGACAGACGAAAAAGAGGGTCGGCGAAAGCGCCATGATGCAGTATTTGCAGTCCTCAAGCTTTTGCAGGCGGGAAAACCACCCCGCGCCGAAAAAGAGGAGCGCCATACCGCACACGCCGATGGTGAAAAAGGTGAAAAAGGAAATGCGCATGATCTTTTTGACCTCTTTGAAGTTACCGCGGGCGCGGCTGCGCGAGATCATCAGCGACATCGCCACCGGCAGTCCCGCCGTGGAGATCATAAAAAACCATACGTAGATGCTGTACGCGGCGTTGTAATAGCCCATCCCCTCGCCGCCGAGCAGACTGCGCATCGGGATCTTGTAGATGAGTCCGATGATCTTTTCGATGATATTGAACACCGTCAGGATGACGACACCGTTTACAAACAGTTTTGTGCTTTTCTTGCCTGCAAGTTCGCTCAATGTTTTTCTCCTACTTATCAAAAAATCAGATCTGCTTGTCAAAAAAACGCGCCACCGCTTCCCCGTACGAGGGTCGCCCCGCCGCGGCGTCGCCGTTTTTGATCTTTTCAAAATCTTTAAGATATTCATACGGGTATTTCGGCGCAAATATGCGTTTTATCCGCGGAGAACCGGCAGGGCGCCCCCCCTCCGGCAGCACGAGTTTTGTGACCGAGCCCGCGCCGCAGCCGAAAATACTTTGTATTTCCTCCATCATATAGATGTTGTACATACAAGCGTGCCCTGCCTTGGCGTAGCCGACGTTTTCCAAATTGCCGACCGCGTTTTTCTGCCGGTACATATAATACGGCTTATACTCGGCGGCAGGCAGAGAAAGCTGCGAATACTGGATGCACTTTGCCGCCGCCGGCACATCGGGGATATAGGTCGTCCCCTGCATTTTCATCATATCGGCGGCGCGCTTAAAGCAAAAGGTATGTACCGTGACGTTGGTCGGATCCAGCGCAATGATGCGATCCAGCGTCTCTGAAAAGGTTTTGAAATTGTCCTTTGGGAGTCCGACGATGAGGTCGCAGTTGATATCGCGGATCCCCGAGCGCGCGGCAAGATCATACGCGTGGTAAAACTGCTCCACCGTATGCCGCCTGCCGATGGCGTCCAGCACCTCATCACTCAGCGACTGCGGATTGACGCTCACCCGGGTGACGCCGTACGCCGCCGCAACTTTGAGTTTTTCCGCGGTGATGGTGTCGGGGCGCCCCGCCTCCAGCGTAAACTCCTCCAGCGTTGAAACGTCGATGCACTTTGCCACGGTGGAAAGCAGACGGCGAAGCTGCGCCGGCGAAAGCACCGTCGGCGTACCGCCGCCGATATAAACGGTGGATACCCGCAGTCCCGCCGCGCGGATCGCCGCAAAAGTCATCCGGATATCCTCGATAAGACAGGTGAGATACTCCCCGAGAAGCGAAAGCATCTTTTGCGAGGAGGAAACAAACGAGCAGTAAGCGCAGCGCGTTGGGCAAAAGGGCACCGAAATATACACGCTGCACGCGTCTTTTTGCAGATTTTTTGTGAGTTTCAACTCGTTTTGCGCCACGGCGGTGGCAAGAAACGCCTTTTTGGGATTGAGAAAATACTCCGTGGCGAGCAGTTTGCGCGTTTTCATCACGCCGTATCCGCCGACGAGATATTGCGCCGCCACTTTGGCGGGGCGCACGCCCGTGAGCAGTCCCCATGGCGAGATAAAGCCGAAAAACGACTTGGCGGCAAGCGTCATCGCGTGTCCCGACGCCATTTTGCGCACGCGGTCGGTCGGAAACAAGTCCGAAAACGGCACAAAGCAGTCGGCGGTGCTTGACTTTTCGCCGCGTGCGATCGTCGCCCGCGAGTAGATGCCGTCCGCCCTGTCCTCAACGTATATGTCCACGCACGGCGTATCCGGCGTGCGCACCTCGTCCGCGCCGAACTTTGCCCCGGGAAAATAGATCAGACAAAGCGTTTGCGCATAATAGGGATTGAGATCCCCCTCGATGTGTAGTATCATTTTATTTTTTCCAAATTTCCGTATTCATCACGATGGTCACGGGACCGTCCGCCGTCATATCGATCTGCATATCGGCGCCGAACACGCCGGTCTCGGTGGAAACGCCGCACCGGCGAAGTTCCTCGCAAAAGTGCGTATACAGCGGCGCGGCGATCTCGGGCGCCGCCGCGCCCGTAAAGGAGGGGCGGTTGCCCTTTTTGATATCGGCGCCGAGCGTGAAATTGGACACCGCCAAAACGCCCCCGCCGATATCCAGCACCGAGCGGTTCATTTTATCGTTTTCATCGGTGAAAATGCGCAGTTTTGCAATTTTCTCCGCCAAAATTTCGGCGTCGCGCGCCTCGTCGCCGCCAAGGACGCCGAGAAGCACCAAAAGCCCGTGCCCGCATTTGCCTGCCGGTGCGCCGTCCGCCGTGACGGACGCCGCCTTGACTCTTTGTACGACCGCGATCATTTTCCGACTCCTCTCGATACACTGATGACGCTGTGGATCTTTTTCAGCCGCGCCACGATCAGATTGTAGTGCTCGATGTTTTTACAGCCGACCGTGAGGTTGACCAAAATTTCATCGACTTTGTGCTTTTGCGTATTGATCTGCAAAAGCGAAACTTTCATATCGGCAAGCGCCGCCGTGATATCCGCAAGAAGGCTGATGCTGTTTTCGGCGCAGACGGTGATGAGCGACTCGTAAAGTCCGCCCTCCGACGCCTTTGCGACGTAGTCCCAATGCGCGTTGATAAAGCGGTCGCGCGACTCCGGATTTGCCTGTCCCGCAAGGACGTTTGGACAGTCGATCTTGTGGATCGACACGCCAAAGCCTCTGGTGATAAACCCGATGATCTGGTCGCCGGGCAAGGGATTACAGCAACGGGCAAATTTGGTAACACAGCCCTCTTCGCCGTCAACGATCACGCCGCCCGTCGCGCGGCGGCGGGGGGTATCCAGTTTTACGTCCTGCGCCGAGAGCGCGGGCGCTTCGGGGCGCACGACGCGGTCAAACTCATCTTTCAGTTTTGCGGCGATCTTGGAGAGCGGCATCCCGCCGTAACCGAGCATATTGTAGAGGTCGTCGGCGTTTTTCATCCCGACGCGCGCCGCCACGTTTTCCACGATCTCGATCTGCTGCTCCTCGGTGTACTTTCTGCCGTAATGATGGAATTCCCGCTCAACTTCGGCGCGACCGAGTTCGATATTCTCCTCGCGTTTTTCCTTTTTGAACCATTGGCGGATCTTGTTGCGCGCGTCGCCGGTCTTAACGATGTTCAGCCAGTCGCGCGAAGGGCCTTTGGAGGACGCCGAGGTCAGGATCTCAACGATGTCGCCGGTCTGCGGCGCACGGTCGATCGGCACGATGAGCCCGTTGATCTTGGCGCCGACCATCTTGTTGCCGACGCCCGAGTGGATGGCGTAGGCAAAGTCGATGCAGGTCGCCCCCTGCGCCAGCACGATAACGTCGCCGCGCGGCGTAAAAACAAAGACCTCGTCGCGAAAGATGTCGATCTTAAATGCGTCCATAAATTCGTCGGGGTCACGCGTGTCGTCCTCGATCTCAAACAGGCGGGAGACCCAGCGCAGTTTTTCGTCGATCTCGGCGTCGGCGCTCTCGCCCGACTTGTATTTCCAATGCGCCGCGATACCGTATTCCGCCACGCGGTGCATCTCAAACGTGCGGATCTGCACTTCAAAGGGGATCCCGCCCGAGCTCATCACCGAGGTGTGCAGGGAGCGGTACATATTCGGCTTTGGGTTGGAGATATAGTCCTTAAACCGCCCGGGGATCGAGCGGAACATCTCGTGGATGA
>JAFSUT010000067.1 GCA_017445085.1 Clostridia bacterium
CCGAGGGTGCCGTTGTGGAAGTTGAAGCAAAAGCCCTCGGAGGCAAAACTGCCGATATCCACCGTGATGTCGTCAAGGATCGTGTCGCCGTTAAAGCAGACAAACGCCGTGCCGGTATAGCCGACTTTTGCGTCCGCCAGGGTGCGGAAGTCCATCCCGCCGAAAGTGGAGGTCAGCGTGACCGTGCCGGTGTGCGCCGGCAGTTGCAGGGTCGAGGCGTTTTCAAAGGTCGCGCCGCCCATCACAACGATTTTGCCGCCTGCGGGCAGCGCCGCGTAGGCGCTTGCGATCGAGCCGGTCGGGGCAAAGGGGGTCGCGCCGCTGCCCGTCGCCTCGCCGCGGACAAATTTGACTGTCGCGTTTTCACTTGCCGTTGTCACGTAGTCAAAGCAATCTGCAAAGCCGGACGGCAGCGTCGCGCTGTCGGTAAACAGGTTGAGGTATTTTTCGCTTGCGGGATAGAAGTTTTCATCATAATTTGCAATTTTGGTGATCGAAACGTCCCCGCCGATGTTGACCACCGTATCGCCCTGCATTCCCGCCGAACTATATCCGCCGAGGTAGAAGTTGGTGACGTGGGCGTTTCCCGAGAGGTTGATGACGGCGCTGCCCGCGCGTGCGGCAGTTGTGGAGAGCGCACCGCCGACAAGGTCGCGCACGTCGGCGTTGCCGCCGATGTTGAGGATCACCGTGCCGGCATTGCTCGTTGCGACCTGGCGGGTAAAGGCGGTGCAACTGGTAAACTTACCGCCGTTGATGTTCATTTCGAGGATCTCGCCTGCGCCGAGCGAATTGGTCTTATCACCGCTCGTACCGACGACAAAAATCATACTATACGCGGTCGATCCGCTTGTGCGGATCACGCTGACGCTTTCGGTGACGGTGACGGGATGGAAGTTTGCGCAGATGCCCGCCATTGACCCGTCGAGCGTCATGGTAAGCGCGTCAAATACGGTGGCGCTGCTGAGTTTTAAGAAGTTTGTGCCGTTAAAGATCAGTTTTGCGCCGTTCTCGCGGTAGTCTACGCCGCCAAAACGGCTTGTGATGGTCATTTCACCGGAGATGGCGGGCAGTGTGAGGGTCGACGTGTTGCCGAGCGTGTACGCGCCGCAGACGACGACGGTGCCGCCGTAGGGCAGAGCCGCGTAAGCGTCCGCGAGGGCGCCTGCCGGGGAGAGGGCGCTTGTACCGTCGCCCGTGCCGCCGTCACAGACGTAGAAGACGGATGCGTCGGTCGCGGGCTTGACCTGTACGCCGTCCACGGTGATGCGGTCAAAGATGTCCGCATAGCCGGTGGGGAGCGAGAAACTGTTTCCGACGGTGTTCAAAATCTTTTGCGTCGTTGCAAAATAGGTTTCGTTGTAGTTTGAAATGGTGGTGACCTTCGCGGTGCCGCTGACGTTCAGCGTCAGGTCGCCGTTCATCGCCGCGCAGTTGTAACCGCCGAGGTAAAAGGTCTTGATCGCGGCGGCGTCCTCGAGGTTGATGACCGCGGTGCCGCCCTTTGCCCCCGAGGAGAGCGGACCGCCGCAAAATGCGCTGACGTCCGCGTCGCCGCCGATGGTGACGACGGCGGTGCCGAGGTGAGAAGCGTTTGTGTTGTTGCGGGAAAAGCCGCTCATCGTATGGAATTTACCGCTGTATACCGAGAGGCGGAAGGTCTTGCCCGCGGCAAGCGGCGCGACGGCGGAATTGTTGTTCGGTCCGCCGATGAGGTACATATAGTAGGTCGTGGCTTTTGCGCCGAGGATCTCCACGCCGTGACCGATGGTCATATCGTTAAAGTTTGCGCAGATGCCGGCGGCAGAGCCGGTGACGTGCATATTGAGGTCGTCAAAATCGGTCGGACCGTTGAAGGCGGCAAAGGAGGTGCCGTTAAAGGTGAGTTCGGCGCCGCTTGTGCGGTAGTCCACGTCGTCGTAGAGCGAGGTAAAGGTCACCTTGCCCGTATGCGCGGGCAGTTGCATTGGCGACGTGTTGCCGAGCGTGTACGCGCCGCAAACGACGATGGTGCCGCCGCCGTCGCCGAGGGCGGCGTAGGCGTCATTCAGGCTGCCGAGGGGCGCCGCGGCGGAGGAACCGTCACCGTCCCCACCGTTTGCCAGATAGACGACGGGATCGGCCGCCGCTGTCGGCAGAGCAAACAAGAGCGCCGAGAGCAAGAGGACTGCAAAAAGGAAACATAGTTTTTTCATTTGCCGTATCTCCTATAATAAAAATATTTACAATTACTTATAAATTTATGATATCTTTTCGATGCCAAATGTAAATAGAAGTTTCGGACATTTTAAGGAATTCGGTCATTATCTTTGCAAATTATATTACTTAAATTTATTATATCGTTGAAAAACACAGCGTACAAGGTAAAAAACCGCTGCATTTTTTGCAAGGTTTTTCAACAAAAGAAAAAACGAGGATTTTTGCGCATATTTTTACAACACGCGCCCCGTGCTTTGTGCCGTTTTTGCCGTTTTTTCATATATTGAAAGTGGAGGAACCGGTACCTCCGAACTCTTTTTCAGTAAGGAAACGACTATGGCAACATTTACAAACCGCGCAACTCTGTCCTACAACGGCGTTGCCACGACCTCCAATATGACCACCGGTGAGCTGATCGAAAATCTCATCGTCAGCAAAACCGCGATCAATACCGTATATACCGCCGACGACACCGTCACCTACGTGATCTCCCTGCAAAACGCAGGGGACGCGCCGCGGGCGGCGCTGACCGTGACCGACGATCTCGGTACGTACGCGTTCGGTACGGGCGTGCTTGTTCCGCTGTCCTATGTGGACGGCACGGCGCGCTATTATATCAACGGGACGCTGCAAAGCGGCGTAGACGTCACGGCAGGACCTCCGCTGGTGTTTACCAACATCAGCGTCCCCGTCGGCGGCAGTGCGCTCCTCATCTATCAAGCGCGTATCAATGAATATGCACCGCTGGCGGCAGGCGCGTCCATCACCAACACGGTCTCCGCCGCGGGCGGTGACGTCTTTGCCACCGCAGAAGAAACGGTAACGGTGTCCGCCGCCGCCGATTTGAGTATGTGCAAGGCGTTATCTCCCACCAGTGTAAGTCCCGGCGATACTGTCACCTACACGTTTACCCTGCAAAACAGCGGCAACGCGGCGGTGACTGCGGCGGATACGACGGGGCTGACCGATACGTTTGATCCCCCGCTTTCCGGACTTGTCGTAACCTTTAACGGCACGCTCTGGACGCAGGGAACGCAGTACACCTACGACGAGGGCAGCGGACTCTTTACGGTCGCCAGCGGCTACCTGACGGTGCCCGCGGCAACCTTTGCACAGGATGAGACCACCGGCGTCGTCACCGTCGAGCCCGGGGTGTCCACGCTGGTCGTCACGGGAAATATCGGCGTCGATAACACGATAGAGAAGCATTGACCGAGCGGCAAAACCGCGAAAAATAAAACAGGCGCCGCAAGGAAAGTTTTCTTCCTTGCGGCGCTGTCACGGAAACGAAAAAGACAAAAAGCCGCTGCATCCGCAGCGGCTTTTTTAGGTCAGGATTTCGGATTTTGCGCGGCAAACTCTTTCATAAAGGCGACGAGTTTTTCCACGCCCTCGTAGGGCATGGCGTTGTAGATGGAGGCGCGCATACCGCCGACGATGCGGTGCCCTTTCAGGCTCTTCAGCCCGGCGGCGGCAGCCTC
>JAFSUT010000068.1 GCA_017445085.1 Clostridia bacterium
CCCGTTATCATCGGCAAAGTAGAAGTTGCCGTCCTTGTCCGTAAACAACGTAGACGCCGTCTGATAGCCCGCAAACGGCAGTTTTTCGATCTCGCCGCTCTCGGTATGGCAGAGGAGGGAGACAAAATCGTTGACCGTATTGTCATAGTAAACGCAAAGCAGACGGTGTGCGTCGATCGCCGCGGCGGAATAGAGGTAGGCGCCCTCCGGAAGCGGCAGATCGAAAAAGGAGATAAACTCGCCGTCCTCGAAGATCGCCGCCTTGCCGGAAACCGCATCCGCCCCCTCAAAGAAAAAGAATTGGCGGTTGCCGAAGGTCTCGGCGCGCTCAAAATACAGCCCGTCGTCCTCCGAAAGTCCAAACACCTCCTGCAAATTCATACGGCTGACCTCGTTCCCCTGCCCGTCAAGATAGCAGAGGGTGGGCGTATAAGTATAATACTCCTCGCCGCCAACAACTTCCACCCCGTCCACCTCGGTGTAAAGGTAAACCCCGTTTTGCACGTTCAATACGCCGATACCGCTTGTAAAATCGGCAGGCGGCGCAAAAGAGTTCACCGCGCCGTCGAAATCGCCGCGGACGATCCGGGCTGAGGTCAGTTCATAGTCTTTATCGTGCTCAAACAGCGCGTACGCAAAGCCGTCGGCGGTGACGCTCGGCGAAGAAATACTCATATGTCCGCCGCCGGTGGCGTCTGTGACGGTGGTCACGGTCTCCTCATAGCGATAGACGTGGTCAAGGATCTGTTTTTCGCGGGCGACGTCACCTCTGCCGCAAGAAACCAAAAGCGGCAGACAAAGGGCAAGGGTCAAAACCGGGGCAAATGCTTTTTTCATCGTTTGGAAAATTCCTTTCTGCAAAAGTATGCGTTTGCACCGCTTTTTACATCGCGGCGCAAACGCATAAAGTCAACTGTTTATCTCTGCTCTCCGAGATAGAGGGAAACGCGGCTGTCCAAAAGTCCCGCAACGTCCGCGGCGCTCTTTTGACCGGCAAAGCAAGCGGACGCCTCTTCCACGAGGATGTTCTCCACACTCGCGTCGGTGATATGCTGCTTTTTGACGCCGAGGACAAGGTCATAAAGTTCGTTGATCTTTTCCTCGCTGATGCGGAAAGAGTCAAATCCCTCCCCGTCATACGGCTCCTCGGCGGCGATCATTTTGCTATCGGTATCGTAAGTTACCGCCACTTCCTCCGTTGCGTAGAGGACGGGATCGTCCTGCCGGCTGTTTTTCAGGTTTTCGATCGCTGCGTCGCGCGCCGCTTCCAGCGCAGAAAGCGTCACCGGGAAGCCCCAGCTCTGTTTTTTCTGGTAATCGTCGGCAAAGAAGATCTTGATAAAGTCCCACGCGGCGTCCTTGAAGGCGCACTGCTCACTGATGAGATATTTCAGATTTGCCGCGGAAAAGGCGACGTCGCGCCCCGCGGATGGCAGACCGATAAACGAAACATCGGCAGTGCGGAACATATTTGCAAATCCGCCGAACTCGTCAAATGAGGAGAGGAAGGTCCGGTTGAAAAGCGCTTTGTCGTCGGCAAGCGAATTTTCATACGCCTGCCAGTCAAAGTTTTCGTAGTCGAAGTTTTCATCCTCCCAATAATACTTCTCGGGCATTGCGGCGGCGATCTCCAGGAGCGCGGCAAAGTCCGCGCCGCCGAAAGATGCCGTGGCGGTCGCCGGTTGAATGAAACTCGTGTAGTTGTCCTCAAACAAAAGCCGCAGCATATCCTCGCGCCGCATCTCCCCCATGCGGAAGAGGGTCACGTCCTCGGGGAGGTTTTTCATCGCCGCCGCAAACTCGGGCAGGGTCATCCCGCCGTAGGTCTTGGCGGTCTCGGTCTTGCAGACGAGCCCGGAAAGGAGAATATTGGTCGGCAGTTCATAGAGTTTGCCGTCCGTCTCCGCCGCCGAAAGCACACCGGGGATAAAATCGGCGCGGTGAACGTCACCGTCGGCGTCCATCAGCGCATACAGATCGGTAAAGAGCCCCTTGCGCAAATAGGTCTGCGCCGAAAAACTGCCGTCGGCGATGAGGATATCGGGGACTCTGCCGGCAAGCAGTTCGGCTTCCAGCGCCTTTTTGCCGCCCTCGTAGTCCTCCTCGGTATTGTACTGCGAATAGTCGGTGTACGCAATGCGGTAATCGTCCTGCGAGAGATTGAACTTGACGATCTGCTCGCGGAAGCTGTACGAGTTGCCCGCCGAGGCGACCGTGATCAGCCACTTCGGTGTGATCTCGCTGTCGGGCACTTTCTTAAATCGCGTGAAATTCAGGGTGGTTTCCTCATCCTCGTAGCTCTGCGACATCAGGAAAAAGTCACCCGAAGCATCGGCATAGAAATTGCCGTAGTTGTAGATATAGTCGGAGTTGATAAAGTCAAGCTCGACGGCGCGGCTCCCGTCCTCTGCAAGTTTGATCACGCCGTTTTCATTTGCCGCGTACACGCCGCCGGAACCGCCAAAGACGTTGTAGGCGTAAGTTGAAACGTCATACGGCAGGTCGCGGACAGCGCCGCTTGCAAGATCCAGCGCACGCATCTTGTAGGAAGCGCCGGCGGCGCCGTAGGTCTCGTAAACGCACGCGATCTCGCCCTCGTTCAAAAAGAAGAACGAGGTCACCCACATATCTTCGCCCGCCGGCAAAAAGTCGGCGTACGTGCGGAGGGCAAAATCCGCGTCCAGCGCCATCAGCGGCGAGCGCCCCGCCTCTCCCGAATAACTGAAGTACAGGTTTTTGCCGTCGGTGATGACGCGGTCGATGTAAAAATACGAGGACGACGGGATATCCAAAACCCCGCGCAGATCCAGCGTGTCTTTCAGCGTGCCGTCAAAACCGTATTTGCGCAGTTCATACTTTTCTTCATATTGATATGTATCCGCGTCCAGGAGTTTTGAGGTTTGGAGCAGGACGACAACGCCGTCCTCCATACGGAGCGCACTGTTGATCCAGCCGTTTTGACTTTCATCCGAAAACTCGTCAAGGGTAATAACGCTCTCCGCGCCGCCGGCAAAATCAGCGGTGTGGATCTCGTAGCCGGTCGAGCGGTAGTCGCTGCCGTACGAATTGAGAATATACAGGTAGCCGCAGGGGCTCATCGACGTGGCGCCGATATCCTTTCCGCCGTCCATACTCCCCCTGGCGGCAGACGTAGCGCGCCAGAAGCGCACGTCGGTTTTGCAGAGTTCCGTGGTTTCGTAACGGTAGACGTGATCCACCGTCTGCTTTTGCGGCAGATTC
>JAFSUT010000069.1 GCA_017445085.1 Clostridia bacterium
ATCTCACCGAGCCAGTAATTTGTCCCCATATTGAGCAGTCCTGCCACCGCAAACACAATGGCAAAAATCACGACTTCAAAATAACTGCGCGAGGTGAAAAGCAAAACCGCAACGATGACCAAAACGGCAAGCAGCAGCACGCCCCCCATCTCGGCTTGGATCTGCGCCGAGCGATTGGCGCCGATGTCGCTTTGTACATATAAGTCGTAGGCGGCAAGTTTTTCCTTGACCCCTTGATACGCCGCCACCGTTTCCGGATCGTTTTCTTCACCGTCAAACGAAATAGAAAACAGCGCCGAAGCATCGGCATAGTGCGCCTCGCTGTCGTCAAAGGTCACGTCTGTCACGTGCGGCATCCGGCTGATCTCGTCTGCAAGGATCTGCGCCTGTGCATACGTCACGTTTCCGATCATCATATTGGCGGTGCCGTAGGTCACAAACTCGTTTTCCATGATCGTCAGACCGCGGCGGGTCTCGGTTTCCTTTGGCAAAAAAGCGGTCAGGTCATCATTGACCCTGACCTTATCCAGCGAAAAGGCCGCAAAAATGCAGGCGACCACCGCAAGCGCCAGGATCAGATAGCGGAAACGGACGATCCACGCCGCCACCTGTTCCATCGGATTTTTCGGCAGTTTTTTCCGCAGCAGCAGAATTCTTTTATTCAAAGCGTTCTCCCTTCTTTGACTTGACAACTGTTGAAATTTATACTACAATCCAATTATAGATCCTCCGCATGGGAAGTCAATATTCAATCCCGCGGGATCTGTCTATTTTTCAACACAAAATACAAAAGTGTAAAAGGAGTTTTTATGAACAAAAGCGGAAACGACAACCGGAGCGTCCGCAACACGAAAAAGAAACTGCAGGACGCCATGCTCACGCTCCTCGAGCATAAATCCATCAGCGAGATCACGGTCAAAGAGCTCACCGACGCCGTCGACATCAACCGCGGCACCTTTTACTTTCACTACGAGGATGTCCACGCGCTGCTCAAAGAGATGGAAGACCGCTTTTTCACGCAGTTTTATCTCATGGTCAACAGCATCCCTCTCCCGCCGGGAGAAAGCACCCGCCTGACCGCCGTTTTTTCCTTTATCGGCGAAAACGCGGATTTTTGCCGGATCATGCTCGGTCCGCACGGCGACATCACCTTTCTGCGGCGCGTGCGGCAACTGCTGAGCGAAAAATGCTCGGATCTGTGGGATGCGCAGAGCGCCTCGATCGACGGCGAGGTCAAAAATCTGTTCAACGCCTTTATCATTCAAGGCTGCATCGGCATCATCCAGATGTGGGTGAGCGAGGACTGCAAGGCGCCGCCCGTTGAGATCTCGAGACTGACCGAAACGATCGTCCGCTCCAGCGTCAATCAATACGTAAAACAAGCAAACGGAGGCAGACTATGACCAACCTTTTGCTTTACAATCTCCCAAAGGAAAAAGAAGAAACGCTCGCGTCGATCGCGCGCGGGCTGCAGCTGAGTTATCGGGTGATTTTGCCGGAGGCGTTCGGCGAGAGCATCGGCAAACTCTGCGGCGCGCCCGCGCACGAAAGCGACAAAGCGGCGGCGGGGCTCCCCTTTGCCGATGAGATGCTCGTGCTTTGCGGACTTGCCGAGCCGCAGCTCGACCTTTTGCTCTTTGCCCTGCGCACCGCAAAGATCCCCGTCCGGCTCAAAGCCGTCCTCACCGAACAGAATATCGGCTGGAGCGGCTTTGCCCTCCGCGCCGCCCTCGCCGAAGAGGACGCGTATCTGCGTCGGCAATGAGTTTTTTTCGACGCTTTTTCCCAAAATCTTGCGGGGCTTGATTGACAAAGCCACCCGCGTTCGCTATAATGTATTTGTTTTGAATTTGATATGCCGTTTTCGGCAGATTGGAGTTACATATGGAAAGAACAGTCGGTACCGTTGTGCGCGGTGTCCGCGCCCCCATCATTCGCGAAGGCGACGATCTCGCCCTCATCGTCAGAGACAGCGTTGTGAATTGCATCAAAGCAGAGGGCATCACCATCGGCGAAAAAGACGTCGTTGCCGTCACCGAGTCGGTCCTTGCGCGCTCGCAGGGCAACTACGCAAGCGTTGAAGATATCGCTGCCGACGTCAAAGCAAAATTCCCCGCGGGGCATATCGGCGTCATTTTCCCCATCCTCAGCCGCAACCGTTTTGCCATTTGTCTGCGCGGCATGGCGATGGGCGCAAAAAAGATCACCCTGATGCTCAGTTATCCGTCCGATGAAGTCGGCAACCACCTCTTTGACGTGGATATGCTCGACGAAAAGGGCGTCGATCCGTATGCCGACATTCTCGACGAGAAAAAGTACCGCGAGCTTTTCGGCTACGTTCTGCATCCGTTTACGGGCGTTGACTACGTTGAATACTACAAGGAACTGATCACCGGCTGCGGCTGCGAATGCGAGATCGTATTCGCCAACAAAGCGACGGCGATCTTGAACTACACCAAAGACGTTCTCTGCTGCGACATCCACACCCGCGCGCGCACCAAGCGCCTCTTGAAAAAAGCCGGCGCGAAAACCGTTTACGGCATGGACGAGATCCTCACCGCGCCGATCGGCGACAGCGGTTACAACGATTTCTGCGGTCTGCTCGGCTCCAACAAGGCGACCGAGAATACCGTCAAGCTCTTCCCCATCCACTGCAAGGAGTTCGTCGATCGCGTGCAGGCGCTCCTCAAAGAAGCGACCGGCAAAAACATCGAAGTCATGGTCTACGGCGACGGCGCGTTCAAGGACCCCGTCGGCAAGATCTGGGAACTCGCCGACCCGGTGGTCTCCCCCGGCTACACCGACGGCCTTGCGGGCACCCCGAACGAACTCAAACTCAAATACCTTGCCGACAACGATTTTGCAAATCTTTCGGGCGAAGCGCTCAAAGCCGCCATTTCCGAAAAGATCAAGCAAAAGGACGAAAACCTCGTCGGCAAAATGGCGTCCGAGGGCACGACCCCGCGTCAGCTCACCGACCTCATCGGCTCGCTGTGCGACCTGACCAGCGGCAGCGGCGACAAGGGCACGCCGATCATCTACATTCAGGGATATTTTGACAACTATACCAAATAAAGTTCAATAAAACGAAAAAAAGCAGGACCGGAAAACCGGTTCTGCTTTTTGTTTGCAAGATAGACCCGCCGCGCCGTGTACATTCTGCCGAAAACCCTGCTAAGCAAGGCGGTATCCGCTTTCCTGCATTGTGCTTCCAACGTCCGCCGAAAACGGCGGGAGGCCTGCAATCC
>JAFSUT010000070.1 GCA_017445085.1 Clostridia bacterium
TATGGATCGCACGGCAAAGCGCACGGCGTATGATGTTGTAAATACATACAGTAAAGAAGATCTGCGGCGTATTTTATTTGACTTTGGCGAAGAAAAGTTTGCCGGCAATATCGCGGCAAACATTGTTCGCCGCCGCAAGGAAAAACCGATACAAAGTACGCTTGAACTTGCGGATTTGATCAAAGATTCCATGCCGAAGGCGGCGCGAGAGGGCGGGCATCATCCTGCAAAACGCTCTTTCCAGGCAATTCGCATTGAGGTCAATTCCGAACTCTCCGCGGTCGCGACTGCCGTCGATGCGGCGATCGCCGCGTTAAATCCGGGCGGGCGGCTGGCAATCATCACATTCCATTCGCTTGAGGATCGCATGGTCAAGCAGGCGTTTGCGGCGGCTGCCACCGGATGCACTTGTCCTAAGGACTTTCCCGTCTGCGTGTGCGGCAATCAGCCGAAGATCCGGCAGGTCACGCGCAAACCGATCACGGCGAGTAACGAGGAACTGAACATAAATCCACGCGCACGCAGCGCAAAATTGCGCGTGGCGGAAAAACTATAATTTAGGAGAACGTAAAATGACGAACAGCTATGCAATTCCGGCATATAAACGCATGACATGCAAAGACAGGATGATTGCAAAAGCAGTGCAAAACGGCTACAATCCGTATTGTAAAAGCACGGACGCCGGCGCCAGACGCGTAAGCGCGGAAATGCGTAAAAAAGCCGCGTCTGTTTCGTTGCCCGCGTGCACGGCAAAGAGCAGAAAGATCATGATCCGCGAAGTACATATGCCGGCAGCAGTAAAAAGCGGTCGAGACGTTCTTGCGATTGAAAACTTTGAGATCGTAAAGCGCAAAAGCCCGAAAATTTCGCTCGGCGCGCTTATGTCGGTCGTGATCAGTGCGATCGTGCTGGCAATGATCGTTTACAGCGGTGCGCAAATCAATGAGGGCATTCGCACCAATGCAAAACTTACCGCGCAGTACGCGCAGATCGTCAATGAAAATCAGGCGCTGCAGTTGCAACTTGACGCTAAAAACAACGTGGCGGTGATTGAAGATATAGCAAAAAATGACTTGGGCATGATCAAAATGTCGATGGCGGAGCAAAAATACGTCGCTGTCGGCGGTGAAGATACGGTAGAAAACTATGTCGATGAGAAGGAAGAGATCTCGGTGGGGACAACCCTTCTCAATACTTTCAGCGATATTTTAGAATATCTTGACTGAGCCTGAATAAGATAGAAATACAGGCTTTTGTCAAAGGAGAATCAACATGGCGCAGAAAATAACGAACAGTATAACCGCAAGACGGGGATTTATATTGCTTGTTATTTTTGCGCTTTTTTCCGTTTTTTTGGCAGCCGTCATATTCAAAATGCAAGTGTTGGAATATGACAGATATCAAAAAGAAGTCATTGATCAAATTACGGTTGAAAACGCGGTGACGGCGAAACGCGGTACGATTTACGACAGAAATATGAACGTGATCGCCGCAAATCAAACGACGTGGCGCGTTTTTATTTCTCCGATGGATATCCAAAGCGCGGTCTATTCTTCGGCGGTCGAAAACGTTTTTGCCAGGATCCGCTACGGCGAGGACGCGCAAACTGCGGCGTCCGGTATGCGGCAGGATCGCCTGATCGCCGACGGGCTTGCCGAGATCCTCGACGTGGATCCGGAACTGATTTTGACCAAAGCGGCAAAGCGCTTCCGTCGCGATGAGACCATCAAAAAAAACGTGGATAAAGAAACAGCGGATAAAGTGCGTGCGTTTATCAACACGTACGGACTTTCACAGCAAATTCATTTGGAAGCGACAAACAAGCGCTATTATCCAAACGATAACAGCGCGGCGCAGACGATTGGTTTTACCGGCGTCGACGGGCAGGGGCTTTACGGGCTGGAATATGCTTACAACACCGAACTCACGGGGATCGACGGCAAGTATATCATTGCGCAGGATGCCCGTGGAAACGAGATGGCTTACAATTACGAAAGTTATGTAGAACCCATCAGCGGCAACGATATGGTGACGACGTTGGATCTGCGGATCCAAAACGAGCTGGATACACAGGTGCGCGCGGCGCTGGAAGACGCCGAGGCAGGGAACCGCGCTTGCGGCATCGCCATCAACCCGCAAAACGGCGAGATCTATGCGATCTCGGTGCAGCCTGATTTTGATTTGAATTCGCCGTACAAATTGGATCCGCTCTCGCAGGAAAAACTGGATACTTCCGGATATGCCGAGGATAGCGATGAGTACAATCGCTTCCTTGCAGAACTGCGGCAGATCATGTGGAGCAATAAGGCGACCACTGAAATCTACGAGCCCGGCTCAACGTTCAAGCCGATCACGACCTCCATGGCGCTGGAAGAGAAGCAGGTTTCCCCGACGGAAATCTTTACCTGCAACGGGTACTTGGAAGTCGGCGGTTACAAGATCCACTGCCACAAGCGTACGGGGCACGGCACGGTCACGTTTGCGCGCGGGTTACAACAGTCGTGCAATCCGATACTGATGACCATTGCGGCGCGCGTCGGCTCGGAAAAGTTTTACGATTATTTTGAGGCGTTTGGCTACCTCGAAAAAACCGGCATTGACCTGCCGGGCGAGGGCAGCACGATCTTTCATAAACGCGCGGCGCTCGGATCGACCGAACTTGCAACTGCGTCCTTCGGTCAGCGGTTTAAGGTCAGCCCGATGGCGCAACTGACCGCGATCTGTGCGGTCGCCAACGGCGGCTATCTCGTAACGCCGCACCTGATGAAACAGTTGACGGACGCCGACGGGACTGTCGTGCGTACCTATGGAAACGCGGTCAAACGCCAAATCATCAGCGCAGAAACGTCAAAGACGGTATCCGAAATTCTGGAAGCCGGCGTTTCGGGTGACGGCGGTGCCAAAAACGTTTACGTCAAAGGATATAAAATCGCAGGTAAGACCGGTACGTCGGAGAAGTTCGATCAGCCGGAAAAGGAACTTCGCATCGGCTCTACCGTGGCGTATGCGCCCTCCGATAACCCGGATATCGCGGTGCTGATCATGGTGGATGAGCCGATGGCGGGCAGCGTCTACGGCAGTGTCGTTGCCGCGCCCTATGTTTCCAAGTTTCTTGAAAACATCCTGCCGTATCTCGGGCACGAACCGGAGTATTCGGATAGTGAACTTGCAATGATGGAAGCGCCGGTCGCGCGCTATGTCGGCAGTACGGTGGCGGATGCAACCGCCGCGATCAAAGCCCTCGGCGTTTCGGTCGAGGTGGTCGGCGACGGGGATACGGTCCTGTCGCAAGTGCCTGCAAAAGGCAGTACGATCGTCAAATCCAAGGGAAAAATCATTCTGTATACCGATGCATCCGATTCGCAAGCGAAAACCGTTACCGTGCCTAACGTCCTCGGACTTTCCGCGGCGGCGGCAAACGAACAAATCATCAATGCGGGACTTAATATTTCGGTACACGGCGCGCAAAATCAAGGAAACGGCGCCGTGGTCACATCTCAATCCGAGGCGGCGGGCAGCCGCGTGCCCTACGGGACGGTCGTGAAGATCGAAATACTGCATACGGACGTTACCGACTGATAAGGACGTTGATCGACTACAAATCTTTGAGGGAATATGCGTCTTTCGGAGTTGCTTTGTAAAACGGATGTCCATTTGCCACACAAGGATACGGAAATTTCAGGCGTGACCTGTGACAGTAGAAAAGTCAAACCGGGCGATCTGTTTTTTGCCTGGCCCGGTGTGCGTGCGGACGGTGCGGCGTTTGCCGCGTCCGCGGCAAACGCGGGCGCCGTTGCCTGCGTTTCCGAAAAGAAGATCACGGGACTGCAAATCCCTCATTTTTGTACGGCAAATGTGCGGCGGACGTACGCAACAGCCGTTGCGGCATTTTACGGCGATCCGCAAAGAAAACTCAAAATCATCGGCGTCACCGGCACAAACGGCAAAACGTCGACCGCGCATTTTTTAACCGCGATCCTCAACGCCGCGGGGCTCCCCACGGTGATGATCGGAACTTGCGGATGCAGGGCGCCTTTCCCGTTTCCGGCGGCAAAACAATATACCGCATTGTTTTCCGGCATGACAACGCCGGACCCTGAAGTGTTGTATCCTCTGTTGTCGGCAGCGGTCGGTGCGGGCGTTGCCTGCGTCGTGCTTGAAGTTTCGTCGCACGCGCTTGCCCTTGAAAAGGTGGCGCCGATCTTATTTTCACTTTCGATTTTTACCAATTTTTCCGAAGATCATTTGGATTTTCATTCGACCATGGAAGCCTATCTTGCGGCGAAAGCCGCACTATTTGCGCAAAGTCACGTCGGTGTGTTTAACTTTGATGACGATATTGTTGCGGCGACAGCAAAAACGGTTGCCTGCCGCGCCGTCGGCTACGGCAAAACCTCCGCTTGCGATTATCGCGCCGTCGATATCCGAAATCTCGGGGAAGAGGGCAGCACCTATATCGTACACAGCAAAAACGCACGATTTCGGATGCGGACAAAGGCACTCGGCGATTTTGCCGTGGAAAATACGCTGGCGGCGGTCGCCGCCGCAAGAGAACTCGGTGTCGATTTTATCAGCATTCAAGACGCCGTATGGGATCTTGACAAAATCGACGGCAGACTGGAAAAGATCGAGTTGTCAGCGCCTGCCGACTTTGCAGTATATATTGATTATGCACATACGCCTGCCGCGCTCGCGCGCCTGCTTGACAGTGCCGGAGCCCTTGTAAAAAATGACGGACGACTTGTGGCACTGCTCGGTTGCGGCGGTGACCGAGAGCGGCAAAAGCGAGGCAGGATGGGAAAATGTGCGGTGGAGAATTGCGACTATGTATATTTTACAAACGATAATTGCCGTACCGAGGACCCGAAAATCATTATGCGGGATGTGCTGTCGGACCTCGGCGGAAAAACAAACTATACGGTCATTTATGATCGCGCCGCCGCCATTTGCGCGGCGGTAGACACACTGAAAAAAGACGACGTGCTTTTGCTGATCGGCAAGGGGCACGAGCAATATGAGATAGACGCCGCCGGCAGGCATCCGTTTTCGGAGCGTGAAATCGTACGGGCGGCGGTCAGGCAGAAGATTTTGAAAGGAAGTTGCACGGATGCGCATTCAACTCAAACTCGGTCAGATTGATATCAGCGAAATGGCGGCGGCGATGGAGGCAAGTCTCTATTTGCCGGCGGGCACTGCGGACGTGGTCATTGAGCAGATCACGGACGATATAAAAGAAATCGGAAAGAATACGCTGTATATACTCGGTGAAGACAATTCGCTTGCCGAAATGATGGCGGCGGAAAAAAACGGCGCGGCGGCGGTTTTGGCTTCCGAAGAAAAGGGGCAAACTGAAAAACTGCATATTCCGTCTCTTCTTTGTGGGCAGATACAGACGGCACTTTGGTCGTTTGCCAAAAAGTATATCCGGCGCAGACCGCATAAGACGGTCGTGCTCACCGGCGCCAAAGGAAAAACCAAGAGCGGCGAATTTATTTTCTCTGTGCTTGAAGAAGGGTACAAGGTGTGCAAAGCCACGGATGTAAAGGGCGGGATCCAAAGCGAGATCGAGGCGTTGCTTGATTTGAAAACGCAGGATGAATTCTTGCTGATCGAACTGAAACCCAATGACGCAAAAGAGGCAGAGCTCCTGGCAAAGCGCGTTTCTTGTGATTTTGCAGTCGTCACCGAGTTTCAAAGTGAACTTGCGCCGAACATAAACCTGGATCTGATCAGCAACATCGGTGCGGATGCAGTGGTGATCGCTAAGGCGGCGGACAGCCAAAATCTTTCGATGTTTGCGGACAGACTGCATACCGTTTCGGAGGAGAGCGGCGGAGATCTGTATGCGGAAAATGTGCGTGTCCGCGACGGCAAAACCGTATTTGATATTGTCGGCAAAGACGCGACCATCAAAAACGCCGAGATCCATTTTTCGGACAAAGAGAGCTTATATGCGGCGTTGTATGCGGCAGAGATCGGACTGCTGTGCGGTATTACGCCCGAAAAAATTTGCAGCGGGCTCAAAAACTACCATTCGACAGAGAGTCAGGTGGATATTTGCACTGTCGGCACCGTGACGCTGATCACCGACACGTCATCTTTGAGTGCGGACAGTATGAAAAGCGGGATCGAAACGCTATGCTCAATTGCGGAAAAGCACAAGGGCTCGCGAAAACTGGCGTTGCTCGGCGATATCCGCGACTTTGGGCAGAATACGCGCCAACTTCACGAAAATATGGGGGCGCTCATCGTTGAAAAAAAGATCGACAAACTCTTTACGTTTGGCGTTGCCGCCGAGCAGATCGGCGTAGGCGCGAAACGTGCGGGGATGGCGCAGGAAAATATATTCGGCAATATCGAAGTGTTTTCACCGCAAAAGAGCGCGGACGCCGTTGCCAAGAACCTGCGCTCCGGCGACGTTTTGCTGGTGCGCATCAGCAGGGCGGCGGCGGCGGAAATCGTTGCACAGATCAAAGCGGAAATTGAAGACAAAAAGTTGTAACAGAAAAGGTTTGCAGGATGGAGATTTTGTATTTTTCGGTGCTTGTCGCCGTTTTTGTATCGTCGGTGCTCGCTTTGCGCATGTTGATCCCCAAACTTCGCAGTATGAAAATGGGGCAAAAAATACTTGACATCGGACCGCGCTGGCATAAATCCAAAGAGGGAACGCCGACGATGGGCGGACTCGGCTTTGCGATTCCGATGACCGTGGTGTTGCTGATCGCAATGTGGATCGCAAAAGCGCAGTATCCGTCATTTTCACAAACGCCGATGCTGTTGACCCTTTTTTTGGCGCTCGGCAACGGTATCATCGGCTGTATTGACGATTTGACAAAATTTCACAAAAAGCAAAACGAGGGGCTGACCGCGCCGCAGAAATATGCTTTGCAACTGGCTATGGCGGGCGCGTTTCTCGCCGTTTTACGTATTAACGGGCTGCTCCGTACCGAAGTTTGGCTCCCGTTTACAAAAACGGCGGTGGACCTCGGTTGGCTGTACTATGTATTTGCACTGATCTTTATTACGGGGATCATCAACAGCGTAAATCTGACCGATGGTATCGACGGTTTGGCAAGTTCGGTCACGTGCGTCGTCGGCATTTTTCTCTCGGTGCTTTCGTATATCTATTGGCAGCCGGAAACGATGTTGATCGGCGCTGCGATCATCGGTGGGACGCTTGGCTTTTTGGTGTACAATTTCCATCCCGCACGCGTCTTTATGGGGGATACGGGCTCGCTCTTTCTCGGCGGACTCGTGGCAGGGACGGCGTTTATGATCGATCGTCCGCTCCTCATTGCCATTGCCGGCGGCATTTATATTTGCGAAGCGCTTTCCGACATTATTCAAGTCGGTTGTTATAAATTGACGCATCGCCGTGTATTCAAAATGGCGCCGATCCATCACCATTTTGAAAAATGCGGTTGGAGTGAACGAAAGATCGTATTTGTATTTTCGAGCGTGACGGCGCTTTTGTGTATCGTTGCATATTTTGGATATTAAGAAGAAAAACGGAGGCGGCAAGATGAAAAAAAACATGCAGGTCGTGCGGAATGCCGCTTCTGCACCGCAAGGCGCGACCTTGCAAAATCCCATCAACCCGGAAAATTATCGCGCAGTCAAAAGCGGCGTGGATACCACGTTGCTGCTCACGGTGCTGGTGCTGCTCTTATTTGGACTCGTCATGGTGTTCAGCGCAAGTTATGCGGATGCGCAGACCAGATACGGCGACAGTTATTACTTTATCAAACGGCAGAGCGGTATGGTGGTCTTGGGACTCGTGGTGATGATCGTCGTTGCCAGACTCCCGCTCTGGATCTTCAAGAAATTTGCGCCGCTGACCTATCTTGTATCGGTCATTCTCCTCGCGGCGGTCTTGGTCATCGGTGATGACGGCGGCGGTGCGCAACGCTGGATCGAACTCGGTCCGATCCGCTTTCAACCGTCTGAAATTGCAAAGTTTTCGATCATCTTAACGCTTTCGTGGTATTATGCCAAGTTTGCAAACAAGGCGTTTGACCGTGAAAACAAAAAGACTGCAAATCTCTACGGCACGGTCTTCCCGCTTTGCATCGTCGGATTTGTATGTCTCCTTGTTATGCTTGAAAAGCACCTTTCGGGAATTATTATCATCGGCGCCATTGGGCTGATGATGATGTACGCTTCCGGCATTCGGGCAAAACTGCTCGGCGGACTCTCGCTGATCGGGGTCGCCGGCGTTACGGTATTTGCGTTTGCGGTGGATTATACTCGCCGCCGCATTGATATTTGGCGCAATCCTGCGGCGTTCCCGCAGGACGGCGGCTGGCAGACCTTGCAGGGGATGCGCGCTATAGGCTCCGGCGGCTTTTTTGGACTTGGTCTTGGCAATAGCCGCCAGAAATTCAGTTATGTTTCGCAGCCGCAAAATGACTTTATTTATACGATCGTCTGTGAGGAACTCGGTTTTATCGGTGCGGTTGCCGTGATCGTTTTGTTTGGGATCCTGGTTTGGCGAGGGTTTGTCATTGCCATGCGCTCCCCGGACAGATTTACACAGCTTGTTGCTATCGGTATCAGCAGTAAAACCGCTTTGCAGGTGCTCCTCAATATTGCGGTCGTGACCAACAGCATTCCCAACACGGGGATTTCGCTCCCGTTTTTCAGTTACGGCGGCAGTGCCATTGTCGTGCAGCTCGCGGAGATGGGAACTTTGCTTGCCATATCGCGATATACGCTTGAAAAGAAATAGTTTTCTTCCTATTTATTATATATAGAGATATGTGGAATATCCTTTGCACAATTTCATAGGATTTTTTGCACATAGGTTAAGAAAGGTCAAAAAATATGCGCGTGTTACTTACGGGCGGCGGTACAGGCGGACATGTAAATCCCGCTTTGGCGATTGCCGCCGTCATTCAAAAAAACGACCCAAACGCCGAAATCGCATTTGTCGGCACGCCTTTTGGAATTGAAAACAAACTTGTCGGCGCGGCAGGTTATCCGATGTATCACGTTAATGTGCAGGGGATCCGCCGGAGTCTTTCTCCAAAGAATATCAAAGCGCTTTATCTTGCATTTATATCGCCGCAGAGGGCAAAAAAGATCATCCGAGAGTTTCGCCCCGATCTTGTTGTCGGTACGGGCGGGTATGTTTCTTGGCCGATTCTTGTTGCCGCTTCAAAATGCGGCGTGCCATGCGCCGTTCATGAATCGAATTTGGTTCCCGGCATGACTGTGCGCAAACTTGTACCGTACGTGGATCGGGTGTATATCAACTATCCGGAGAGTGCAAAACTGCTTGATGCGCCTGAAAAAGTGATGCGCGTCGGGTGTCCGCTTCGCGCTGATTTTTCGGTTGCAAACAAAGCAGACGCGCGCAAACAACTCGGACTGCCGGACGACGCTACGGTGATTTTATCGTTTGGCGGCTCGCTTGGTGCGGAGCAGGTCAATTTTGCAATGCTCGACTTTATGGAAGATTACGTCAGGGACCACAAAAATGTGATCCATATTCATGCTACGGGCGCAATTGAGTATGAAATAGCCACGGGCATCTTCAAAGAACGCGGGTTGGATCAATGTGAAAACATCCGGTTTATGGAGTATATCCATGATATGCCGCTGAAAATGGCGGCGGCGGATATCGTCATCTGCCGCTCGGGCGCCAACGCGGTATCGGAACTTGCGCTGATGAAGAAAGCAACGATTTTTATTCCGTCCCCAAACGTCACGGATAACCAGCAATTCAAAAACGCGAACGCTGTGGTGCAGGGCGGCGGCGCCCTGCTGATCGAAGAAAAGGATATCACACGCGAAAAAATGAAGGCGATGATTTTGTCTTTAATTGACGATAAAGCGAAAAGAACGGCGCTGGAAGAACACATTTCTTCGTTTGCTGTTCCGGATGCAAATGCCCGTATTTATGCGGATTTGTTGGAACTCGTCCGTAAAAAGCACAAATCGTCTTTCTAAAAGTCAGGAAAGGTCAAAACTATAATGAATGAAAATAAGAACCGCGGCGAACGTGAACGCCCGACGTTCAGCGTTGAGGATGAACTGCGGCGAAATCGCCGGATGCGCCTGTCAAGCGGGATCCGAAAGGCACGCCGTGTGCGGCAGGCGGCGGTCACGGCGGCGATTTGCATTTTTGTTGTCCTGTTTTTGACAGCCGCGCTTGCGTTGACCGTTTTTCGTGTGCAGACCGTCACGGTAAAAGGAAATCAAAGGTATTCCGCCGAACAACTCACGGCGGCGGTCGCTTTGCGCCCGACCGACTGTATTTTTTTGCTTGACGAAAAGACGATCCTTTCGCGGATCTTAAAATCCTGTCCGTATGTTGCAAGCGTGTCGCTTGAAAAGCAATATCCCGCGGCGATTTCGGTGACGGTGGAGGAAACGCGCTCTGTCTACACCACCGAAATGTTCGGCGAGCGGATTTTGATGGACGCCGGTTTTCGTGTGATCGGGCACGGCGTGCCCGATGGGGATGAAATCGAAGTGCGCCTGCCGGAGATCCATTCTGCTGTCGAGGGGGAAGTGATCCGCTTTACCGATGCAAAGCACAGCGAATATGTGTTTTCTGTTTTGCCGGAGATTTTGAATGCCGAATTGCCGATCACGTTTGCCGATTTGCAAAACCGTTTTTCGCTTTCGGTCCGCGTCGGCGATACGGCGCAGATCCTGCTCGGCGATACGGCGCAGATCCCGCTGAAGTTGGAAGTTGCGAAAAAGGTGCTCGAAGCGGCGGCAGCGGAGGGCTCCGCGCGTACAAAGATCGACGCATCCGATCCGGGGCGTGTCAGCGCGTCATACGACTGGTCGGCGCCGTTTGACGATTAAGACTGTATTTTCGCGTCTCCCGACGTCCGAAATCAAATATTTTTGACGATTTTAATATATTTATAAAATTTTATTATATTTTTTACTGAAAACTATTGCAAAAAATTTAATTATAGTTTATTATTAGATTGTTAATTCAAAATTTTCAAAATCTTTGGACGAATTATTTCTTTGGAGGACGTAAAAATGGGATTCGAATTGGACGAAACTATGGACAGCGGCGTTTGCCTGAAAGTCGTCGGCGTCGGCGGCGGCGGAAACAATGCGGTCAACCGTATGGTAGCCACCGATATTCGCGGCGTTGAATTTATTTGTATCAACACGGATAAGCAGGTGCTTGTCAACTCTGCCGCAACGCAGAAAGTGACCATCGGCGAGAAGATCACGCGCGGACACGGCGCCGGTGCAAATCCGGACGTCGGTAAGCGTGCTGCCGAAGAGAGCATCGACGATATCAAAAACGCGCTCGCCGGCGCGGATATGGTTTTCATCACCGCGGGCATGGGCGGCGGTACCGGCACGGGCGCCGCGCCGATCGTTGCGAGAATTGCGCGCGAAATGAATATCCTGACTGTCGGCATCGTTACAAAACCGTTTGCATTTGAGGGCAAACGCAGAATGGATCAGGCGGAGGTCGGCATCGAATCTCTGCGTGAGTTTGTGGATTCTCTGATCGTGATCCCGAACGAAAGACTCAAGCAGGTGACCGACGAGCGCATTACGCTCGCCAACGCCTTCACGATCGCAGACGACGTTCTTCGCCGCGGTGTACAGAGCATTTCCGAGCTGATCAGCGTACCGCAGTTTATCAATCTCGACTTTGCCGATGTTACGGCGGTCATGAAAGATGCCGGCAACGCACATATGGGCGTGGGCAGCGCAACGGGCAAGGACAAGGCTGTTCTTGCGGCAAAGGCAGCGATTTCCAGTCCGTTGCTTGAAACCTCGATCGAGGGGGCAACCGGCATTCTGATTTGCATCACCGCGTCGCCGGATATCGGACTGGAAGACGTTGATATTGCTTCTCAGATGGTTGCAAATGAAGCGCATCCCGATGCCAACATCATTTGGGGCGCTGCACTCGATCCGAATATGGAAGACGAAATGCGCGTCACCATCGTTGCAACCGGCTTTCAAAAGGATAAAGCGGAAAAAACGCACGGCAATCCGAAACCGGCAAGCGCCGCTGCGCCGAAAGTGCAGGATGTTCCCGTAGACGAAGCACCTGCCGCGGCTGAAAAGACCGAAGAGGACGACGATCTTGACGTTATCCTCAAGATGCTCCACGGCAATAAATAAACTTTGATTTGACATAAAAAGGCGACCTGACGGGTCGCCTTTTTTTCACGCTTTTTTTCTGTGCGCATAGGATGGATGGTAAGGGGGGATAACTTTGCGTACAGACAAGAAAGTCGCAATTATCGGCGGCGATGCGCGACAGGAAGAGGTGGCGGTGATCCTCGGGACGCACGACTTTGAGATCGCGGTTTACGGATTTGAACCGCGGGCGGATGTGCCGCACACTAAGTGTCGGACGTTTGAGGATGCCGTACAGTCGGCGTGCGCGGTTTTACTGCCGGTGCCTTCGTTTTCCAAAGGCGCAAGCGGCGGCGCGACCGTCAACGGGACGGCAGTCAAAGCATCTGCGCTGATGCAAGCCCTGCCGAGAGGGCAGCGCGTCGTCGGCGGCTTTTTTAATGATTTTATCGAACAGTATCAAGATACGTTTCGGCTTTACAATGTGCTTACATCCGAGAGTTTTCAAATTCCAAATGCGGTTTTGACTGCCGAATCGGCCATTGAAATCGCGATACGGAAACTGCCGATTTCGCTGTGGAATTCCAACGCGCTCGTGATCGGTTACGGGCGAATCGGAAAAATCCTGGCGGCGGCGCTGCGCGAGCTCGGCGCGCACGTGACCGTGGCGGCAAGAAGCGCGGATGCGCGTGCGCTTGCATCGGCAAATCACATCACGGCAGCGGACTGCGCGGGACACGATCTGGATCTGTGTTTGCGGCGCGCGGACGTGGTGTTTAACACGGTGCCCGCGCAGATCCTCACGGGAGAGCGTTTGTTGTACGCAAGTCGGTGCAGATTGATCTTGGATCTGGCGTCCGGAGACGGCGGCGTTGATTTTTCGGCGGCGGAGCGTATGGAGATCCCTGCGTTGCACGCACTCGGATTGCCCGGGAAAAGCGCGCCGGTCTCCGCCGGACGCATCCTGGCGGCTTGCGTTGAAGATTATTTCCGGAAAGAAGGTTTGATGAAATCATGATCGGTTATGCGTTTTGCGGCTCGTTTTGCACCTTGAAACGTTCAAGTGAGGTCTTTGAACATATGGTACAAAGCGGTATGGATATTTTGCCGATCGTCAGCGAAAATGTATTTAAGACCGATACGAGATTCGGACGGGCGGACGAATTTTATGAAAAACTTGCAAAAGTGAGCGGTAGGACGCCGATCCACTCGATCGTGGACGCGGAACCGCTCGGACCAAAGATCCGACTGGATGCGCTGATTATCAGTCCTTGTACGGGAAATACGCTTTCGAAAATGGCGGCGGGCATCACGGATACGGCGGTGACCATGGCGGCAAAAGCGCATTTGCGCGCCGACCGCAAATTGATCATCGCACTTGCGTCCAACGATGCTATGTCGTCCAACCTGAAAAATATCGCAACGATGCTGATGCGCAAACAGGTTTATTTTGTGCCGATGATCCAGGATGACCCGACGAGCAAGCCGCATTCTCTCGTTGCTGATTTTTCTTTGCTCGAAGAAACCCTGGCGGATGCGCTTGCGGATAAGCAGAAGCGAAAACTGTTTTTATGACGCCGATAGATTTTCTAAAAATTGCCGTTCATAAGAAAATCATACGTGCCCATAATAATACCAGAGACCACAAGCGTGGCCTCGATCATATAGATACTATGAAAAGAGGAGTACAAAACAATGGCAAGTAACAAGTCTCTTGTCCCGAATGCAAAAGCAGCGCTTGACAAGTTCAAGATGGAAGCTGCAAGTGAAGTCGGCGTTACGCTCAACAACGGGTATAACGGCGACCTCACTTCCAAGCAGGCAGGCTCTATCGGTGGCCAGATGGTCAAGAAAATGGTAGAGAAGTACGAAAACGAAATCAAGGGCTAAGCCAAACGCGCTTTACCGTTGATTTACAGCACCCGGTTGCAAATCGGGTGCTGTTTTCATATATAGTAAAAAACAGTCGAAAAAAAGGGAAAAACTTTGCAAGAAGCGCTTGACAAGGGAGAAAATGGGTGATAGAATAGACAAGCACTCGGGGGGGAGCGGCGAGATCAGCGCCGTGCGCCTGCGGGTGCGGCTTACGCATGCGAAACTTTTTGAAAAAAACTTTGAAAAAAGTCTTGACAAAGGGGCTTGGA
>JAFSUT010000071.1 GCA_017445085.1 Clostridia bacterium
CTACAACGGCGCCTTTACCGGCAACACCTATATTAAAATGAGCGGCGGCCGCGTCAACAACTCGATCGTCGGCGGCAACTACGTCGGGGATTTCACCGGCAGCACCGAGATCATCCTCTGCGGCGACGGCGAATACGTTTATAACGGCAGCGGCACCGGCGTCGTCGGCGCCTCGGTCGGCTCGGCCTCGACCGCTACGGCGTACACCTTTAACGGCAACACCTCGGTGACGGTCAAGGACGATTTTGCCGTCTGCGGCATTGTTTTCGGCGGTCCGCGCTATAAAAACGTCACCATGCACGGCGATACCGCGATCACGCTGCGCGACAACGCGTTTGCGTATCTCACCGTCTACGGCAGCGGCTACTACGGACACGACGGCAACGTCACGATGAACATCCTCGGCGGCGAGACCGCGGGCAACGTGGTCGGCGGCGCGTACAACGGCGACGTCACCGGCAACGTCACGGTCAACCTCCTCGGCGGCAGACTCTGCCGTCAGAACGTCAACGACTTCAGCGCCGCCAGCGATCCCGCCGGCTCGCGCAACGTCTACGCCGGCTCGATGACCGGCTCTGTCGGCGGCAGCGCGGCCGTGCTGCTCGACGGCGCAGAGGTCTACGGCAACATCTACGGCGGCAATATCACTCTCCGTTCGGGCGACGTCTACTGCGCGCCGCAGGGCGATATTGTCAACGCGGAGATCCCCGCGGGCAAGACCCTCTCGCTCCAGGCGCCCGCCACGCTCACCACGCTCGGCGGTGAAGGTAAGCTCGTGCTTGCGCCCGAAAGCTTCCAGAGCGTTGGTACGCTCTCCGGCAGCCTCACGCTCGAATTCAACGGCGTGCCCCTGCCGGTCGATTACATCACGGCAACGACGGTTGCAAGCGGCGCGGCGATCGCCTACACCCCGCAGAGCGACGAATATCTGACGCAAAACGGCAATACCTTTGCGGTCGATTTCCCGAATTCGTATAAATCGGTCACCTTTACCGTTTACTTCAGCGAGGGCTGCGTCAGCCGCCTGCGCCTGCGCGGGGGGATCTCGGGCGCTGCCCTGACCCCGGTCAGCGAGACCGCGACCTCGGCGACCTATACGCTGACGCCCGGGCTCTATAAGGATACGGTGGTCTATTCCGCAAACACCACCGACTACAACCGCAAATCGGTCTATATCGACGGCAGAAGTCCGCTCGTGGAGATCCATATGGAATTCGATCCCTGCAGCACCACCGGCTTTGGCTCTACTCCTGCGGCGTACCACACCGACCAGGTGCTGGACGGCTACTTTGACGAAAACGATATTACCGGCTACTTTACGCCCGACACGCCGTATTTCAATAAGCGCGGCGCGTCCTCCAACATCTTTACCACCAACGCCGAGATCGTCGAGTTTTTAGCCGAAAAAGCCGAGAACTGCCCGTATCTCTACGTCTTTAATCTTGCCATCTCGCCTAACGGCTACCAGGTGCCGCTGGCGCTCTTTACGCTTGACGAGATCCCCGCGGACGCAACGCTTGCAGAGGCGGCGGCGATCGTTTCGGCGGACAAGACCCGCGATATCCTGATGGTCACCGGCGGTATCCACGGCAACGAGCCGACCGGCTCGGAGGGCGCGCTCGCCTTTATTTCCGAGATGTGCACCTCCTACGGGCAAAGCGTGCTCGACGGTACCAACCTCGGCGCGGTCCTGGTCATCCCGCGGCAAAATCCCGAGGGCTTTTACACCCAGACGCGCGAAACGCCGTATCCCAACCCTGTCGATAACCTGAACCGCGACTATATGCTACTCTCGTCGGACGAGATCGCGGGCGTTTCCAAAGTCTACCAGCTCTTTTTGCCGACCGTGACGGTCGACTGTCACGAGGCGACGAGCGGACCGGTCTACAGCGACGGCGACCTGCTCACCGACGTCTACGACATCGGGATCATGAACACGGCAAATGCCGCATCCCCTCTGGCGGACGGCAAGGCGATGATCGCCGGTGACGCAAATGCGTATTATACCTACGGCGACGCCGTCAACACCCGCGTTTTGAACAAGCTGCAGGCAATCGGCGGCCGCACCTACTACTATCCGAAGAGCATCAGCGGCGTCTACGGCAACAGCAATTGCGGCACGGGCGGCGCGCTCTCCTACACCGTGGAGGTCCCCGGCATCGCGGGCGGCAACACCTTTATCGCGCGCCGTACCTTTATGCAGCTCAGCGCGCTCAAATCCTTTGTCGCAGTCATCCTGGAAGATGAGGGGCACATCGCACAAGTCTGTGCCGCCGCAAGAGCAGAACTTTTGCGCATGGCGCAGATCTACGATCCCGAGGAGCCGCTTGTCCTAGACCACCAGCGCCACCGCAACATCAAAGATGCCACCGTCTGGAACAATATTCTCGTCGGTATGGACGGCAGTCTGCGTGTGGAAAACAACCCGACCTATCTCTATCCGTTTTCCAACTTTGTCCGTTACCGCAGCCGCCCGACCGGCTACGTTTTCCCCGCAGATATCGCGCAGCTTGACCTCGTGCTTTCGATACTGGATAAGCAGGGCATTTCCTATCTGCGCCTTGCCGACGGCACGTCGATGCAGCTCCACGCCTACACCGGCAGCAAAACGGCGGCGTATCGCAGCCCCGCGGCACAGAGTGTGACCTTTGCAAACGGCGCGTACCTTGTCCCCGTGGACGGCTACCGCGCTTCGATCACCGCGCTGCTCTTTGAACCCGATTGCTCCGACTTTTCAAATTATGCCACCCTTTCGCAGATGGACTATATTCCGCTCGCTTCTCTGTACGCCACCACCGAAAACTTCGTGGCGGCAAAGCACGGGATGGACGGCGCCTATCTTGCGCTTGATCTGCCGCTCGGCAGAACGGCGACTGCCGCCGTCGTTGACGGCGTAGCGTATGACAGCGTGGCAAACGAAGACGGACAGGCGTTTGTCCTTGCGGCGCAGGGGAAAGAGTATTATACCGTCACGCTGATGCTTGACGATGCAAGCGAAAAGGTGTATACTGTCGGTATTATGCTGGGCGATGCCAGCGGCGACGGCGAAATCACGATTCTCGACGCGCTGCTCTCGCTTCGCACGTTGCTCAACAAATTGCCCTATCAGGCGGCGATGGACGTCAACGGCGACGGCGTGATCACGCTCTCAGACATCCTCGGGATCTTAAAGAAGATCGCAAATTAACAGACAGAAAGAAGAACATACGATGCAAGACCAAAAACGACTCGAAATCATAGACGAAGAAATGCCGCGGATGCGTGCGGCGTTTGACTTTATGCTCGACCATCCCGAAACCGGCTACCGCGAGTGGCAGGCGACCGAGTATCTCGCCGCCGAATATGAAAGCCTCGGCTACACGCTCACCCGCGCCGGCGATATCCCCGGGTTTTACACCGACCTTGACACCGGACGTCCGGGACCGAAGATCCTCATCCTCGGGGAGCTGGACGCGCTCAAAGTGGTGGGGCATCCGCACGAGGACCCGGAGACCCACGCGGCGCACGCCTGCGGGCACAACGCGCAGAGCGCGGCGCTGCTCGGACTTGCGGCGGCGCTCAAAGCCCCCGGGATGCTGGACGGACTTTCGGGCAGTATCCGCCTGTGCGCTGTGCCCGCCGAAGAACTTGTGGAACTCGATTTTCGTGAAGAATTGCGGCAAAACGGCGTCATTGCCTACTACGGCGGCAAGCAGGAATTTTTGCGCCGCGGCTATTTTGACGGCTGTGATCTGGCGTATATGATCCATACGGGCGGCGGCAAGCATCATTTCCAAATCAACCTGCATTCCAACGGGTGTATCCTCAAAACCGCGACTTTCATGGGCAAGGCGACGCACGCCGCCACGCCGCGCCTCGGCATCAACGCGCTGGATGCGGCGACCCTGGCGATCAGCGGCATCAACGCCCTGCGCACCACCTTCCGCGACATTGAGTTTTGCCGCGTGCATCCGATCCTCACCGAGGCGGGCACGGCGGTCAACAGCGTCCCCTCGCGCGTGCTGATGGAAAATCAGGTGCGCGCCGCCTCGGTAGACGCCTGCAAAACGCTCAATGCAAACGTCAACCGCGCGGTGGCGGCGGGCGCGCTTGCGATGGGCGCCGGCGTGCATCTGTGCGATCGCCCCGGGTATCTCCCCGGCAGTTTCAACGAAAAACTCGGCAAGATCTGTATGGACGCGTGCGCTGCGCTCGTCGGGGCGGAGAACGCGCTGCTCAACGCCGATCCCCTCCGCCATGAGACCGGCTGTACCGATATGTCCGACCTCTCCGCCGTGATGCCCGCCGTGCATATTTACGGCAGCGGCGCCAAGGGCGCGGGGCACAGCGTGGACTATCGCGTTGACGACTTTGACTGTGCGCTCGGCGAGTCTGCCAAGGCGCAGCTGCTCATCCTCTGCCGCCTGCTGGAAAACGGCGCGGCGGCGGCAAAAGACGTCCTCTCGGACGCCAAAGTCACCTTTGCGGCGCGCGCGGACTATTTTGCCTACCTTGATTCTATTTTCAAGGACGTGGACGCCGTCACCTACGGCGAGGACGGCAGGATCTCGATCGATCTCTGATGAAAAATTCAAAATGAAAAAAGGGGTGCGCCGCACGGCGCACCCTTTTTCTCCCTGCGCACGGGTGAATTTTTGCCGCATTTTTTTCGTCCGCTTTTCCATTGAAAGCCGCGGCAAACTTTTGTATAATACAGACCGAGAGGGCGCGTGGATCGCGCCCTCCGGAGCAAAATGAAAAGAGGAACTGCCATGCAGGACGCAAAACGACTTGAGATCATAGATGCAGAGATGCCGCGGATGCGCGCGGCGTTTGACTTTATGCTCGACCACCCGGAAACCGGCTACCACGAGTGGCAGGCGACCGCGTATCTCGCCGCCGAGTACGAGCGCCTCGGCTACACGCTCACCCGCGCGGGGGACATCCCCGGCTTTTACACCGACCTTGACACCGGGCGCCCGGGGCCGAAGATCCTCATCCTCGGGGAACTGGACGCGCTCAAAGTGGCGGGGCATCCGCATGAGGACCCCGTGACCCACGCGGCGCACGCCTGCGGACACAACGCGCAAAGCGCGGCGCTGCTCGGGCTGGCGGCGGCGCTCAAAGCCCCCGGGATGCTGGACGGACTTTCGGGCAGTATCCGCCTGTGCGCCGTGCCGTCCGAGGAATTTGCCGATATCGACGCGCAGGAAAAACTCCGCGCACAGGGCAGGATCGTCTACTACGGTGGCAAGCAGGAGTATCTGCGCCGCGGCTATTTTGACGGCTGTGACGTCGCCTATATGATCCACACGGGCGGCGGCAGGCATCGTTTTCAGATCAATATGCACTCTAACGGCTGTATCCTCAAAACCGCGACCTTTACGGGCAAGGCAACGCATGCCGCCTCGCCGCGCTTCGGCATCAACGCGCTGGACGCGGCGACCCTGGCAATGAACGGCATCAACGCTCTGCGCCCCCTCTTTCGCGATATCGACTTTTTGCGCACGCATCCGATCCTCGCCGAGGCGGGTACGGCGGTCAACAGCGTCCCCGCGCGCGTTTTGATGATCAACCAGGTGCAGGGCGCGTCGATCGAGGCGTGCCGTGCGGTCAACGATGCGGTCAACCGCGCTGTGGCGGCGGGCGCGCTTGCGATGGGCGCGGGCGTGCATCTGTGCGACCGTCCCGGGTATCTGCCCGGCAGTTTCAACAAAAAACTTGCGCGTCTTTCGATGGACGCGTGCGCAACGCTCGTCGGGAAAGAAAACGCGATCATCAACGACGATCCCCTGCGGCAGGAGACCGGCTGTACCGATATGTCCGACCTCTCCGCCGTGATGCCCGCCGTGCATATTTACGGCAGCGGCGCCGCCGGCGCGGGGCACAGCGTGGACTATCGGATCGCCGACTTTGACTGTGCGCTCGGCGAGTCTGCCAAGGCGCAGCTGCTGATCCTTTGCCGCCTGCTGGAAAACGGCGCGGCGGCGGCAAAAGATATCCTCTCGGATGCGCCGCTCGTCTTTGCGCACCGCGCCGACTATTTCGCCTACCTCGACGCGCTGGTCAAGGACGTGGACGCCGTCACCTACGGCGAGGACGGCAGGATCTCGATCTGTTTGTAATCACAAAGGCTGTAAAGACGGTTTGCCTCTTTACAGCCTTTGTGGTATAATTAAAGAAAAATCTACGGTAAAGGAGAGGGCAGGCTTGCGCCCGCCGTGCGTGCGCGGCGAGGACGTCCAGCGGCAGATGCTTTCGGCGGAGGGGATCTCCTTTCTTGCGGACGGCAGGGTGGACTTGCAAAAGTGCGGCGTCCGCCCGGAGGAAATATAAAAAATATAAATTTCGTTTTTCTCTGTTCTTTTGCGGATAGATGTGTTATAATGATTTGGTATACAGACGCGGCGGCGGTCAAACGGCAAAATTGCCGCGCCATCTTTCGCATACGGAAAAGGATAAAGCATGGACATTTTGATTCTCTTGTTGATTCTTCTCGGCGCACTGATCATGGTGTATAATATCACCTGTTATAGTCTGTTTTTGCGGGATACGCGTGACGTTTTGCTCTCCGGCGGCAACAATGTCGGTCTGTGGCGGAAACTCGCGCTCTGCCTCCTGATTTTTTTTCTTCTCGGCTACCTGTTCATCGCCATATTTACCGATCCAAATCTGCTTGTCGCGCTGATTTTGTTCTTCGGCAGCGTTTTTGTGTCCATTGTGCTGATTTTGATGTTCCGCCTCTTGGAAACCGTCAAGCTCCGCAGTTTGGATATCGCCAAGGCGCTCATCGGCGTGATCGACGCCCGGGATCCCAACCTCAACGGGCACAGCCTGCACGTGCAGAGTTTGACCATGCTGATCTACAAATATCTGCCGCGCCAGCTCAAAAGTCAAATCAATTCGGTCAGCCTGGAATACGCTTCGCTGCTCCACGACGTCGGCAAACTCGGCATCCCCGAGGCGATCCTCAACAAGCCGGAAAAACTGACCGACGAGGAGTGGGAAGTCATGCGGACGCATCCCAGCATCGGTGTGCGCTTTTTGCAGCCGATCAAAGCGTTTGAAGATATCGACGATTGGATCCGCTATCATCACGAGCGGGTGGACGGACAGGGCTATTATAAATTAGACGGCAAAGATATTCCGCTTGCTTCGCGGATCATTTCCGTGGCGGACACCTATTCCGCTGTCACGCTGCGCCGCTCCTATAAGCCTGCAAAGACCTATGAGGACGCCGTTGCCATCCTCAGAGATGCGGCGGGCACACAGCTTGACAGCACCATTGTGGATATTTTCCTTGCCATCCCGAAAGAAGAAGTGGACGCTTGTATGCCCGAAAAAATGCGGGAACACGGCGACGCGGCGGAGGAGCCCCGCGGCACGGCGGAAACCAACGCATAAAAATACACACGGCAAAATCAACGCACGCTTTGGCATAAATTCTCTCTTGATTTTCACAAAGGAAAGAAGGGGTTTTATGAAAAAACTGTTTTTGATGTTCGTCCTCTCGGCGCTCCTGCTCCTCCCGGCGCTTGCCGCCGAAAACATCGTCTACGTTTCGGACGGCGGAGAGGGCGACGGCGCTACCGCGCAAACGCCGCTCGGCAGTCTCTCGGCGGCGTACGCGGCGCTCGGCGATGCGGGCGGCCGCATCGTCATCACGGATACATGTACGCTTTCGGCACACTTTACGGAGCCGGCGCACAGCGGAAAAGTCACACTCACCGGCGGCAAATTGTCGGTTGCCGCCATCCGCTACATCTTAAACGGCGCCACGACCTTTGAGCAGATGGAGATCCACGGTAGCGGCAAGTATATGCTGCTGATCGCGCAGTATAACCCGGTAGAACTCGGCGAGGGCGTCGCCGTCACGGGTTTTGGTGATTTCTCGGTGATCGCGCAGAGCCTCACCATCCTCGGCGGCGTGCAATTCGGCGCGGACAAATACAAAGATACCACACTTGACAGCAAAAATCCGAGCATCACGGTAAAGAGCGGCAAGGCGCTGATCATCGGCTTTTCCCGCCAGTGTGACCGCGCGTTTACCGGCACCGCCACCATCAACATCTCCGGCGGCGAGATCTGCAACGTCTATGCCGGCGCGGTGACGGGCAGCGGCGGAAACGCAGTCTTAAACGTCACCGGCGGCAGATTTATCCACAATATGTATACCAACGCCAACACCAACAGCGCTCTCGGCGGCAGTTATCACGCTACGATCTCGGCGGGGGATTTCAGCGCCATCACCATGTCGCGGCTGGACGGCAGCGTCCTCGGGGAAAATAATGAATCTATCCTGGACGTGCGCGGGCTGGACAATTACAGCGCGCTTGTCGAAAAGGCGGAGGGCTTTACCAAGATCATCACCGACGAGGGGGAACTCACCCCGCAGGAGAAAGTGGATATGCAAGAGACGTTTCTTTACGGCAACTTTACCGCATCAAGCGGCGCAAAACTCCCCTATCGCTACTATCTGCCGGAGGGCTATGACGAAAACAGCGACAAGACCTATCCCGTCTTTCTCTATATGCACGGCAACGGCAGCCGCGGCACCAACAATACCGCACAGCTCAATTTGTACTGCCTCCAGGCGGCGGTGTACAACAGCAGTTACGAGTGTATCATCCTGGCGCCGCAATGCCCCTCCGCGCCAAACGAGTGGACGCTGTACAACAGCATCGACAAACAAAACGGCTACCCCGGCGGCGACTATTACGCGGCGTTTTTGGAGAGCGGGCAGCCTTACGGCAGTAAATATTTCTGCGCGGCGGTCGAACTGCTCGATCAATTCCTCAACACCTACCGCATCGACACCTCGCGCGTCTATCTCGGCGGCGGCTCCAACGGCGGCGGCGCGGTCTGGAACTTCCTCACCCTCTATCCCGAGGTTTTTGCGGCGGCAGTGCCGATCGCCGGCTCGCACGCCGACCCCGATTATGCGCATTCGATCGCGCACCGTATGAAGGACGTGCCGATTTGGACTTTCCATGGCGACAACGACGCGTCCGTCCCCGTGGAAGGCACGCGCACGATGGTCGCGGCGCTCCGTGAACTGAACGCCAATATCACCTATACCGAAGTCCCGGGCGGCGACCACGGCAACATCTGGCGCATCGCCTCCAATGCCACGGGGCTGATGGACTGGATCTTTGCACAGCGCAACGAGAATTTCAAAAACACCCTCTCCGCGCCGAAGGGACCGGCGCTCCCCGCGCCCGAAAATCTGCGCTGGAATATCGACAGCGCGGCGTGGGACGCTGTGGAGGGCGCAGGCGCCTATAAGGTCACGGTTTACGTTGACGGCACGCCCGTCAAGACGACCTTTACGCCAAATACTTTCTATGCGCCCGATTTTGCAGACCTCGGCGCGGGCGACTGCACGTTTACCGTGCGCGCGTTCCCGCAAAATAACGAGTACAGCGTCGGCGCACAAAGCGCACAGAGCGAACCGTATACGGTGGATCTCTCCACGGTGGCGGATTTTGACGGCGACGGCAAAGTCAGTCTTGCGGACGCGCTCACGCTCCTGCGCGGCGCGCTCGGCGGCACGGCGCCCGCCGGCGGCGATCTCAACGGCGACGGTAAAGTCGGCGTTGCGGACGTCATCCGCCTCTTAAAATACATCGCCGAACAAAAGTAAGCGCCTGATACGATCAAGGACCCGACCGTCGGGATTACCGACGGTCGGGTCATTTTGTTTCTTTGGCGGTTTCTTCACTTTTGGGGCTTGACTTTTGCGCGGCGGTCAGTGTTGCGGACAATATCCCTGACGATCATTTGGATGTGCGCGCACTGCTCGTCGGTCAAGCCGTCGGCGTCGATGATTTTTTTGTCGTCGCGCCCGAGGAGGCGGTCGGTGGACACGGCAAAGAGGTCGGCGAGTTTCAGGAGCATCTCAACGGAGGGCTGGACGTTGTCGTTTTCCCAGTTGGAAATACATTGTTTGGAGACACAGAGCCTTTTGGCAAGTTCCACTTGATTCCATCCAAATGCAATTCGCATCGCTTTGATATTTTCATTCAGTGCAGGCATATTCTCCCCCAAAAATCCATAATTACGATACTATTGTACAAAAAATACTTGACGTAATAAAAATACTATGGTAAAGTAATCGTGGACTTTTTTAATAAAGGAGAAAAATGATGAAAAAATCTCGGCTTTGTTGGATTTGCTTCTGCCTTGCGGTGGTGTGTACGTTGTTTGCCGTCGCGGTATCGGCGGATACCTATGGGGATTTGACCTACACCGTACAGGACGGTGAGGTCACCATCACCGACTGCAATACTTCCGCCACGGGTGCGCTGGTGATTCCCGAAAAAATCAACGGTTATCCGGTGACGAGCATCGGGTCTATTGCATTCCAGGGTTGCAGCAGACTTACGAGCATCGAGATCCCGTCGGGGGTGACGAGCATCGGGAGTTATGCATTCTCCGAGTGCAGAAGCCTTACGAGCATCGAGATCCCGTCCTCGGTGAAGAGCATCGGGTCTAATGCATTCTATAAATGCAGCGGACTGCAAAACACGGTTGGAAATTTGATTTATATCCAAACGACCGATAATCCGTATTTCTATTTGCAAGGTACGACAAGTACGTCTATCACTTCCTGCGAAATCAATGCAAATTGTAAACTCATCGGGAACAGGGCATTCGAGGATTGCAGCAGACTTACGACCATCACGATTCCGTCCTCGGTGACGAGCATCGGGGATTGGGCATTCTCTGGTTGCAGCGGACTTACGAGCATCGAGATTCCGTCCTCGGTGACGATCATCGGGGGTCATGCATTCTACGATTGCAGCGGACTTACGACTATCACGATTCCGTCCTCGGTGAAGAGCATCGGAGAGGGGGCATTCTGCAATTGTTACGCGGATGTCACCATTTTGAACCCGAATTGCGATATTTACGACGATGTTACTACGATTGAGCACAAAGCGACGATCCGCGGGTATCCCGGCTCAACTGCACAGGCGTATGCAAACAAATATAAGATTAATTTTAAGATTGTGAAAAGTCCCGTTACTGTCGTTCTGCCCGTGCTTGGTGTCGTTGCCTTGTCAGCGATCATACTGCTTGTGGTGAAATTCTCTAAGCGTAGGAAATTGCAAAATGCAGAGAGCAACCAAAATGGGTAACGCGCGTTTATTCCTGTTGCGGGGTGATGGCTGCACGGCGCCCGCCGGCGGCGATCTCAACGGCGACGGTAAAGTCGGCGTTGCGGACGTCATCCGCCTCTTAAAATACATCGCCGAACAAAAGTAAGCGCCTGATACGATCAAGGACCCGACCGTCGGTAACCCCGACGGTCGGGTCATTTTGTTCCTTTGGCGGTTTCTTCACTTTTTGGGCTTGACTTTTCTCGGTATATTTGATAAAATAAAATTGCAAAAAACCGAGGTGAGAATTATGGACGAAAATCAGCGCCGGGCGATGAAACTTTCCAGCCAATTATGCTTTCCGCTGTACGCGGCGGCGCGCAGTATCATCAATCTGTATACGCCGTACCTGCAGGAGATCGGCATCACCTATACGCAGTATCTCGTGTTTCTTGTTTTGTGGGAGAAAGACGGGATCCCCGTCGGGGATATCGGCAAAAAACTGATGCTCGACAGCGGCACGCTCTCCCCGCTGCTCAAAAAAATGCAGTCCGCGGGGTATATCGAGCGGCGGCGGAGCGGGGACGACGACCGCGTGGTGGTCGTTTCGCTGACGGCGGCGGGCAGAGAACTGCAGGAGCGCGCCAAAGAGATCCCGCAAAAGGTCGGCGGATGCGTCCGCCTTTCGCCCGAAAAGGCGCGCACGCTCTATTCCATCCTCTACGAACTGCTGGAAAACGGCGGCGCCGCCGAAAATCAGGACAAAACCGATTAAAATTCGCAAAAATCATACAAACTGAAATCGAAAACTATTTTTATCAACGGAGGAAACAAAGATGAACAAGTATGCAGGCACAAAAACCGAACAAAATCTCAGAGACGCATTTTCGGGCGAATCAGAGGCGAGAAACAAGTACACCTATTTTGCCTCCAAGGCAAAAAAAGAGGGCTTTGAGCAGATCGCCGCGCTCTTCCTCAAAACCGCCGAAAACGAGAAGGAACACGCAAAACTGTGGTTCAAGGAATTCGACGGCATCGGCGACACCGCGCAAAATCTCGCGGCGGCGGCAGAGGGCGAAAACTTTGAGTGGACGGATATGTACGAGCGCTTTGCCAAAGAGGCGGAGGAAGAGGGCTTTACCGAACTTGCCGCAAAATTCCGCGGCGTCGGCGCGATCGAAAAGATGCACGAGGAGAGATACCGCGCCCTGCTTTCCAACGTTGAGGCGCAAGCCGTCTTTGCCAAGAGCGAAGTCAAGGTTTGGGAATGCCGCAACTGCGGGCACATCGTGGTCGGCACCGCCGCGCCCGAAACCTGCCCCGTCTGTGCGCATCCGCAGAGTTATTTTGAACTCCACGAAGAAAACTATTAAACAAAAACAACAACGAGGAGAACGACAATGGACGTAAAATTTTACCGCTGCCCGGTTTGCGGGCAGATGATCGCCATCATTAAAAAAGCCGCTTGCCCCGTGATGTGCTGCGGCAAGCCGATGGAGGAGATCGTCCCCGGCACCACCGACGCCGCACAGGAAAAGCATGTTCCGGTCTACCGTGTGGAAAACGGCGTCGTCACCGTCACCGTCGGCGAGGTCGAGCACCCCATGACCGAGGAACACTATATCGAGTGGGTCTTTCTCAAAACCAAGTCCGGCAATCAGCGCAAGGCGCTGCACCCGGGGCAAAAGCCGCAGGTCACCTTTGCCATCACCGCGGGCGATGAGGTCGAGGCGGTGTACGCCTACTGCAATCTCCATTCGCTCTGGCAAGGATGAGTTGGAGCGAACGCTCCAACTCGGCGAGTTGAGAGATTGCGGCTTGCGCCGCAACTCTGTCGAGTTTGCGTTGCGTAGCAACGCAAACATCGCAGATTGTGCGCTGACAGAACTTTGATAGCGCAACGCAAACATCGCATTCCGGTGCAAAACCTGCTTTCTCTTTTCTCACGGAGAATGATAAATCAAAATAACCGCCGATGGGACGTAACGTCCTGTCGGCGGTTATTGTTTTTGGCAGTGAAGTTCAAACAGTTCGTCATAGGAAATGCAAAGTAATTCCTTGATGAGGATGATTTCGTCGGGATAGAGGTGCCGCTGCCCGACTTCGATTTTGGCAAGTGCGCTGCGCGTGATGTCGCAGCCGCGGGTTTGCAGTTTGGCGGACAACTGTTCCTGCGTCAGCCCCGCCCTCTCCCGCAGAATGCGAATGTTGTTGCCGATGGCTTTTTCGGTCGCAGCATTCATCGTAAATTCTCCTTCTTTGCGCTGATTTTGCGCTTGTTTTACTCGAATTTTGCACTTATTTTAGAACAAACCCTTGATTTTATTATATCCGCATGGTATAATCCTTTTGCACCTATATAGGTGCAAAAAATGAATTTGGAAATATATGGGAGAAAACAGGATGGAAAAATTCAGGAAAAGTTTGGCACTGCTGTTTGTGCTGGTGATGGTACTCACGATTATACCGATAGGCGTAATTAACGCAAGTGCATTATCCTTTAGTGACTACAAAACCAAGTATACTGCTTTCATCAACGATGCAAGATGGCAGAATGGAATAAGTTGGGGCTACTATCAAGCGCCTAAACTTTCTTCGTGGGGGTCGAAAGGTTGCTGTGCATATGCAGCAGATTTTGAATATTATATGTATGGAACAAAAGGTTGGGCGGGGACGGCATTTACTTCTGCTGAATCTATAACTTCCGGAAGTATTTTACACATAAATACCCCAAGCGGCGGAGAACATTGGCTTGTAGTTTTAGAAAGAGATGGTTCTACCTTATATACTGCCGAAGGCAATTTTAACTCCGGCGTTCATATTACAAATACTTTTTACCGTGTGTACAACGGATATTTACAACAAGAAGGATATTACAATAGTTCTAACCAATGGGTAAATTCGTGGGCAAACTGTACACTTGTATATGGCTATAATTACAATATAACTGACCACAACTTAACAGATTTTAGTTTTTCTTATCCAGACAGTATTTTTTCAAATCAAGAAATTACGGTGTCGTGGAATTACAGTTATCCTACAGCAAATTTCTGGCTCTGCGTTTTGAATGAAGATGACTCCGTTTACAAACGATTTGAGGATTTGGGGACAGATACGAGTTGTAATGTCGGAACGTTGGAAAAGGGCACATACCGTTTCCATCTGGAATGGTATGAGGGAGATACTCTGTGCATAAAACAGAGCGAATTCTTTACTGTTTCCGATTTCGCTGCATCCACTAATAATAATGATGGCGTTAAGGCCAGCGATAAAATTCAAATCTACTCTCAGTGGAATTATGATGCGTTTGGTAGTGTTGATAACAGTTGGATTTGCGGCAGTGGCTGTGGGTTATTAACGATCGGGCATGCTTTACAATGGCTTGGTGTTATCGGAAGAGATCAGGAAAGTCCGAATGCAACAATTTGTAATATTTTTGTTGAATCGGGCTATGCGGGAACTGTTCTGTGGAGCGAAAGAAATAATACTCTGAATTTTATCGCAAGCAAATATCCAGGCTTTAGTTTCGAATACAACACCGATCTCCGTTCTATCATCAACAATGGAGGCGTTGCCCTAATCAACAAATATGGACATCAATATCTAGCGGTTGATATTTCTTCTGACTCGAACTATGTTCATATCGTTGATTCTTGTCTGACTGTTCCCAATCAAAATAATGTTGCAGTATATTCGTACAATTCAAACACAGGTATCTTTGATCAAACAAGCGTTGCCAATTGTGCTGCACGAAACGATATCAGATGGTATTGTGCGGATCCATATACAAATAAAATGGTTAAGGCAAATAACAGCAATCCTCTTTATGCCGGAGGTGAGTATTGGGTTAAATACAGCGAGGTTTCGGGCTCTACTCAAATAGGCTTGTATTCGACTCACACCCATTCCTACGGTGCATGGCAAACGGTGACTGCCGCGACCTGTACGGCTGACGGAAGTCAAAAGAGGGTTTGCTCCTGCGGCGATACGCAGACCGAAACGATTCCCGCGCTCGGGCACGATCTGACCCTGACGCCCGCAAAAGCGGCAACGGCGACGGCAAGCGGCAACAATGCATACTATACCTGCAGTCGCTGCAACAAGGTATTCAAAGCAGACGGCGTGACCGAAACCACCGTCGAAGCCGAGACGATTCCCGCATTGGGCGATGTAAATATCAGCGTTTTGACCTATGAGATCTCCGATGGTGAGGTCACCATCACCGACTGCGACACTTCCGCCGCGGGCGCGCTGATCATTCCCGCACAAATCGAGGGCTATCCCGTCACGAGCATCGGGGAGAACGCATTCTGGAATTGCAGCGGACTTACGAGCATTACGATCCCGTCCTCGGTGACGAGCATCGGGGATTATGCATTCAGGAGTTGCAGCGGACTTACGAGCATCGAGATCCCGTCATCGGTGACGTACATCGGGGATTGTGCATTCGAGGATTGCAGCAAACTTACGCGTGTCACATTTGCCGAGAGGAGTCAATGCAGAAGCATCGGGGACTTTGCATTCGATAATTGCCGCGGACTTACGAGCATCGAGATCCCGTCTTCGGTGAAGAGCATCGGGTATTTTGCATTCGCGTATTGCAGTAGTCTCATAAGCATCACGGTAGATGCAAAAAATTCAGCATATAGCAATGACGCCCAAGAGGTATTATATAACAAGGATAAAACTATATTGATTTGTTGCCCGGGCGGTAAGACAGAATGCGAGATTCCGTCCTCGGTGAAGTGCGTCGAGGATGTGGCGTTCTGGGGTTGCAGTAGTCTCATAAGCATCACGGTAGATGCAAAAAATTCAGCATATAGCAATGACGCCCAAGAGGTATTATA
>JAFSUT010000072.1 GCA_017445085.1 Clostridia bacterium
TAAAGACGACTTTTACCGTCGCCTTGACCGTATGATGGACATCTCGGCGCGCTCGCTGAGCATCAAGCGCAAGGTCATCACCAAACTTCTCAACGAGGGGCTGTATCCGTACACCAAGCGCTATCTCGGCACCTTTGAAAACCACTTCTCAACCATCGGTCTTATCGGTATGAACGAGGCTTGCCTCAATGCCCGCTGGATCCGCAAGGACCTCACACAGCCCGAGGCGCAGGCGTTTACCAAGGAAGTGCTCAACCATATGCGTGAGCGCCTCTCCGACTATCAGGAACAGTACGGCGACCTCTACAACCTTGAGGCGACCCCGGCAGAGTCGACGACCTACCGCCTTGCAAAGCACGACCTCCGCCGTTATCCCGACATCATCACCGCCGGCGGCGGGGATGGCGGCGCGCCCTACTACACCAACTCCTCGCACCTGCCCGTCGGTTACACCGAGGACGTTTTCTCGGCGCTCGACATCCAGGACGAACTGCAGACCCTGTACACCTCGGGTACGGTCTTCCACACCTTCCTCGGTGAAAAGCTCCCCGACTGGAAGGCAGCCGCGACCCTCGTGCGCAAGATCGCGGAAAACTACAAACTCCCCTACTACACCATGTCGCCGACCTACTCGGTCTGCAAGACGCACGGGTATCTCGCAGGCGAAGTTTACACCTGCCCGCACTGCGGTGAAAAGACCGAAGTTTACAGCCGTATCACCGGCTACTACCGCCCGGTACAAAACTGGAACGACGGCAAGGCGCAGGAGTTTAAGGAACGCAAAGAGTACAACATTGACAGAAGCGTTCTCAAACACACGGGTCCCGTCACAGACGCCGCGTGCGACTGCGCACCGGTAGACGAGGGCGCGCCCGTCCGTCTGTTTGCCACCAAGACCTGCCCCAACTGCAAGATCGCCGCGAAACTGCTCACCGACGCGGGCATTCCGTTTGAAAAACTCTACGTTGAGGACAACAAGGAACTTGCGACCGCGCTCGGTCTGAAACAGGCGCCCACGCTGATCGTCGGCGAAGGCGACGACGCCGTCCGTTTCGTCAATGTGGCGAGCATCCGCGACTTTATCGCACAAAAGGTAGCGGTCAAGGCGTAAGCCGGCACGGATTTCAAGGACACTTTGCGGGAGGCGCACAGCGCCTCCCGCTTTATATGGAGAGAAAGAAAAAGAAAGAGGAACACGATATGTATGATTTGGTGATCATCGGCGGCGGCCCCGCGGGGATGACTGCCGCACTCTACGGTCTGCGTGCAGGCAAAAGCGTCATGCTCATCGAAAAAGACGGCTTTGGCGGGCAGATGACCTTTTCCCCAAAGATCGAAAATTATCCCGGATTTGCCTCGGTCAGCGGCAGTGAACTCGCCGATAAAATGGTCGAGCAGATCCTTTCGCAAGGCGCGGAAGTCGCCGTGGAAAAAGCGCTCGCCGTCACAAAAAATGACGACGGCACGAAAACCGTCACGACCGACGCTTCCTCCTACGTCGCGCGTGCGGTGATCCTCGCCACGGGCGCACGGCACAGACTGCTCGGCGTCCCCGGGGAGAGCGATCTCGTGGGCGACGGCATCTCGTTTTGCGCAGTCTGTGACGGCGCCTTTTACGCCGGGCGCGACGTCGCCGTCATCGGCGGCGGAAACTCGGCGCTCCAGGAGGCGCTCCTGCTTGCCGAAACTTCCAAAAGCGTCACCGTCCTGCAAAATCTCGACGACTTTACGGGCGAGCGCAAACTTGTTGACCTGCTCCTCGCAAAGCCCAACGTGCGCGCCGTGTTCGGCACGACGGTCAAAGGATTTGCCAAAGCGGGCGACCAAATCGAGGTGAACATCGAGGATAAAGACGGCGCAAAGACCGTGTGCGCCGACGGCGTATTCGTCGCCATTGGACTTGCGCCCGACAACGGCGCCTTTGCCGACCTCGTCACGCTGGACAACGGCTATATCGCCGCCGACGAGGGTTGTAAGACCTCGGCAGACGGCGTCTTTACCGCGGGCGACTGCCGCACGAAATCGGTGCGGCAGGTGGCGACCGCCATTGCCGACGGCGCTACCGCGGCGCTTGCGGCTTGCGAATATATAGATCGATGAGGGATGCGTTTTGCGGGGGCTTTTAAGGAAAGCCCCCGCACCCCAAACCTGTTTGCAAAAAAGAATACCTCGCGCCATAGCAGGGTGAAAATCTCGCACCTTGCTATGGCTTTTTTCGTGATGATGCCTTTCGCTCACCCGCAAAGGCGGATACCATCCGCCCGCGTTTCCCCGCAAGTTTAATATGCCCCCGCCCCGCCGCATATAGTAATACAAACGGGGGAGGGATCGTCATCGAATTTTCAAAAATCAGCGTCTGCGGACGCGCCTATTTTATCAGTACGGAGCACAAGGGAATGCGCGCCGACCTTGTCAAAGCGCTCGGCGGCACGTGGCTCTTTTTGGACGGACATACGGCGGATGCGCCGCATGCGGCGCACGCGTGTTTCGGACTGGAAGCGGTCGCGGCGGCAGAGTATCTTTACGATATGGACGGCGAAAAAGAGGGGGAGATCATCTGCGGCGGGCATACGTACCCCGTGCGACTGACGGTTTTGCACGGGCAGGTGCTTTGCGCGTGGGTGGACGTGGGGCAGATCCACCCGCTGCCGCTCGAACAACTCGCCTGCTGCCACGGTATCCGCGGCGAAATTTTGGCGGCGTGCTTTCACGCGCGGCCGCGCCTCGGCGTTTACGAACTCGGTTGCCGACACGCAGTCTTTCTGCTTGAAAGCCCGGGGGCGCTGCGCAAACTGTCGCTGATTTCGATCGGCGACCGTCTTTGTGAGACTCTCTTTTTCCAATCGCCGATCCGCCTGCATTTTGCCGCGCTCGGCGGGGAGAATATGCTCTATCTGCGCTCCTATGCCGAGGGAAAAGAGGTCTTGCCGCTGGCGGAGGACGCCGCGGCGGCCGCCTATTGCGGCGGCACGGCGGAACTTGTGGACATCTCGCGGCGCACGATGCTCTCCGCCGCGTGCGGCGGCTTTTGCGTGTCGTTTAGCGGCACGGCGGCGTCGATATCGGTCAAATGCCGCACCCTCTTTTTCGGCAATACCGAAAAGCGCGGCGCTTTGGCAGAAGTATGAGGGGCAAAAACGCAAGAAAAAGCCGCCTTTCGGCGGCTTTTTCTTATCTGCGACGATGGCGGCGCTGTTTTTCACGGGCGCCGAGGAGGGCGCCTGCGGCGACAGCGGCAAATCCGATGCCCGAGAGCAGCGCCGTGTGAAAAAAGTTTTGCTCGGTAAAAAACGAGCCGCAAAGGAGCAACAGCCATACAAGCGCACCGCAGAGCAGTCCGCCGGCAAAGCGGTTTTCGGAAATGACCCTCGCGCCGAAAAACGCGCAAAAGAAGAGGGTGAGCAGAAACGCGGCGGCGCCGAGCATCCCGACGTGCGAGAGCGGACTGTCGCTGTGAAAGGCGATCGCCGCGGCGACAAGACAAAGCAGGAGCAGGAAAAGCAGACCCGCGCCGACGATCATCAGCACACGCCACGGCAGGGCGATTTTGCTTATCATCCGTGTTTTCATCAATTTCCTCCGGTTTGTTTTTGGTATAGAATATGCGCCTGCACGAAAATTAGAACACAAAAGCAAATGATCGCCTGCGAAAGCCTTTGATGAACAAAGCCATAGCAAAGTGAAAAATTCTTTCTTTGCTATGGCTTTTGTTCTATTCTTTTCGCTTCAAAAGTTTTTCGGTTTGTCTTTTGGGAGAGGCGGTTTTGCAAGGGATAGGAAAAAAAGATGCGGAACCGTCGAATTTGCGCACTCATATTATCAATTATAATTTCAAAAAACTCTTGATAATACGTGCAACACGTGCTATAATATTACATAGAATGATAAAGGAGAAAGCATAATGCCGCTGACACCGAAAGAAATTGTAAAGATCCTTGAAGAAAACGGCTTTTACTGCGCAAGACAAAACGGTTCGCATAGGTTTTACAAAAACGACAGCACAGGAAAAGTAACAACGGTTCCGATGCACGCAAAAGAATTAAAAAAAGGAACAGAGCAAAAAATACTAAAAGACGCAGGGCTGAAATAAGCCGAGGAGGTACTTATATGAAAAAAACATTCTATCCCGTTGTATTCCATAAAGAAGATGACGGCGGGTATTCCGTTTCCGTCCCCGATATTCCGGGGTGCAACAGTCAAGGCGATTCCCTCTCCGAAGCCTATGAAATGGCATTTGACGCCATCGGTCTTTGTATATCCGATATGGTGGATAGCAAGGGGAAAATCCCGGTGCCGTCCGCGCCGGACGAAATCAAACTTGACAGCGGCGATACCTTGGTACTTGTTGAGTTCGATTTCGACAGGTATTGTCAAAAATACAATGTTAAATCCGTGAAAAAGACACTTACCATTCCGGCATGGCTCAACACCATGGCAGAAAACTCAAATATCAATTTTTCGTCTGTATTGCAGGACGCTCTGAAAAACGCATTGCACTTGTGATCATATCAAAAAGCCCGCGCCGATTTGGCGCGGGCTTTCTTTGTATGCGCTACTTCACAAGGTCGTAGAGAAGATTTTTCAGTTTTTTGCTTGCATTATGCAGCGCCGCGGCAATTGCCTTTTGCTTTTTTCGGTTCAGCCCAGAGTTGCAACGGTGCGTTGCAACTCGTTACATCCCTTATTTCAGTTCGATCAGCGACGCGTCCCACATCGCCGGCGCTTCAAAGCCGAGGAGATTGACCGTCGTTGCCGCGACGTTTGACAGTCCGAAACTGCCGTCGTCGGCTTTGACCGTATACGCATCCTTTGTGAAATTGTCGTAGATGATGCAGGGGACGCGGTTTAAGGTATGGCTGGTTTTGGACTTGAAACTGCCGTCCTTGCCCACCTTGACGGCGCCCGTCTTTTTGTCGATCTCGTACATTTCGTCCGCGTTGCCGTGGTCGGCGGTGACGATCGCCGCGCCGTGCAGTTTATCCACAACTTTGAGGATGCGGGCAAGGCAGAGGTCCAGCGCCTCCATCGAGCATTGGGTCGCCGCAAAACTGCCCGTATGTCCGACCATATCGCCGTTGGGGAAGTTGACGCGCAGGCAGCGGTACTTGCCGCTCTCGAGGCATTCGATGAGTTTGTCGGTGATCTCGGCGCACTTCATCCACGGGCGCTGTTCAAACGGGATGACGTCCGAGGGGATCTCGATATAGGTTTCGAGATTTTCGTCAAACTTGCCCGACTTGTTGCCGTTCCAGAAATAGGTGACGTGTCCGTACTTCTGCGTCTCGGACATGGCGAGGATCGAAACGCCGCTGCCCGTGAGGTATTCGCCCATGGTATTGGTGATTTCGGGGGGATTTACGAGATAGTTTTTCGGGATATGCAAGTCGCCGTCGTACTCGAGCATCCCCGCGTAGCAAACTTTGGGATAGCGGACGCGGTCAAACGCGGTAAAATCGGCGTCGTCAAACGCTTTGGAGATCTCGATCGAGCGGTCGCCGCGGAAATTGTAAAAGATCACGCTGTCGCCGTCCTCGATCTTGCCGAGCGGTTTTCCGTCCTCGGCGATGACAAACGCCGGCAGATCCTGGTCGATGACCGAGAGTTCCCTGCGGTAGGTTTCGACCGCCTCGTGCGCGGACGCAAACTGACGTCCCTCTCCGAGGACGTGCGTTTTCCAGCCGGCTTCCACCATCTTCCAGTTGGCTTCATAGCGGTCCATGGTGATCTGCATTCTGCCGCCGCCCGACGCGATCTTGATATCAAAATTGCCGTCGCGGAGGGTGTCGAGAAAAGCCTCAAACGGGTCGATGTACTCCAGCGCGCTGGTCTCGCCGACGTCGCGCCCGTCAAGGAGAATATGGATGCGCACGCGGCAAACGCCCTCGGCTTTCGCCTGCGTCAGCATAGCTTTGAGATGGTCGATATGCGAGTGGACGTTCCCGTCCGAAAACAGACCGAGAAAATGCAGGGTGGAGCCGTTGTCCTTGACGTTTTGGATCAGTTTTTTCCAGGTCGCGCCGTCGAACATCTTGCCGCTCTCGATCGACTGCGAAACGAGTTTTGCGCCCTGCGCAAACACCTGCCCCGCGCCGAGCGCGTTGTGCCCGACCTCGCTGTTGCCCATATCGTCGTCCCCGGGGAGGCCGACCGCCGTGCCGTGCGCTTTGAGTTTCAGCATCGGATAGTTTTTCATCAGCAGATCCAGCGTCGGCGTATTGGCGGCGGCGACCGCGTTTGCAGCATTTGCGGGAGCAAGCCCGACGCCGTCCATCACGATGGTCAACACCGGACCCTCTACCCCGGCAAATTTTGCCTTTTCTAACGTTTTTGCCATAGTATGATCATTCCTTTCCCATGATGTGCGTATACTACCTCATAGTATAGCCGTTTTCGCCCGACTTTTCAAGGGGCGGGCGGTAAATTGTTGAATTTTTGACAAAGAAAACCTTGGGAGATCGTTTGCTTTTTTATAAATTTCTTGACAAATATCCCCATGCGTGCTACTATAAGGAAGGATAAGATCCGTTTCGAGATAGAGGCGCGTTTTTCATAAGTAGCGTGGGGATGCCGCGGCGGCACACGCAAAAGGGGAAAACGCCGAAGTATAGGGCGCCGCCGCAGGCGCTTTATCGCTGGGGGTATGCAAAATATGTATGCCACTGTCTGCACAGTTTTTTCCCTGTGTATGTTGCGCTGTCAGGACAAAAAAGGGCTTTGCCGTTTTCTGCGCTGACGCAGGAAACGGTTTTTTTATTCCAAATTTATTTTAAGGAGAAACAATATGGTTTCTACAAAGACAAGGAGAGTGCTTTACGTACTCTCGGCGCTCCTCCTCCTGCTTGCCACCTTTGCGCCGATGCTGATCTCGGCGACCGAGGTCGAAGCGCCGGCGGCGCAAGAGGTCGCAGACGGTGCCGAGGCGTTTGACGCCTGGGACTACATCGACGGCTATTCCGACAACGTGGACAGCGACGAAAACTTTGACGAAAACTTCGGCAAAGCCATCGCCGCCGCACGCGAGGAGATCCCCGTGTACGCAACGTGGCTTGCGCTCCTGCCGCCGATCATCGCCATCGCCCTCGCCCTGATCACAAAGGAAGTCTATTCCTCGCTGTTCATCGGCATCCTCTCGGGCGCCCTGCTCTACGCTAACTTCAACTTTACCCGCACGATCGACCATATGTTTGTCGACGGGTTCATCACCTCGGTGGCGGATTCCTACAACATCGGCATCATCCTCTTTCTTATCGTCCTCGGCGCGATCGTCGTCCTGATGAACAGGGCGGGCGGCTCCGCAGCGTTTGGACGCTGGGCGACAAAGCATATCAAAAGCCGCGTCGGCGCACAGCTTGCCACCGTTGCGCTCGGCGTTCTGATTTTCGTGGACGACTACTTCAACTGCCTCACGGTCGGTTCGGTCATGCGCCCCGTCACCGATAAATTTAAGGTCTCGCGCGCAAAACTCGCTTATCTCATCGACGCCACCGCAGCGCCCGTCTGCATCATCGCGCCGATCTCCTCGTGGGCGGCGGCAGTCGCCGGCTTTGTCCCCGAAGGGCAAAACGGATTTTCGCTTTTTATCAAGGCGATCCCGTTCAACTTCTACGCCCTCTTTACCATCGTCTTTATGATCGCGATCGCGCTGATGAAGATCGACTACGGTCCGATGAAGCGCCATGAGAAAAACGCCGAGGGCGGCGACCTCTGGTCGAGCGAAGATGCGGAGGCGTTCAAAAAACTCGAAGAGAGCGACAATGGCAAAAAAGGCATCGTGCTTGATCTCGTTGCCCCCGTGCTCGTCCTGATCGTCGCCTGCATTTTCGGGCTGATCTACTCGGGCGGGTTCTTCACCGCGGGTGAAGACGGTTTCCAAAACTTTATGGTCGCATTCTCCAACGCCGACGCTTCGGTCGGTTTGGTTTACGGCTCGTTTGCAGGACTTCTCTTTGCCATCATCTACTTCCTCTGCCGTCGCGTCCTCACCTTTAAGAGTTGTATGGAAGCCATCCCCGAGGGCTTTAAGGCGATGGTGCCCGCCATTATGATCCTGGCGTGCGCATGGACGCTCAAATCCATGACCGACGCGCTGGGTGCAAAGATCTGCATTGCAGAATTTGTCCGCAACTACGCGGCAGGCGCCCTCTCCTTCCTGCCCGCCATCGTCTTCCTCATTGCCGTCGGGCTCTCGTTTGCCACCGGCACGTCCTGGGGTACGTTTGGGATCCTTATCCCGATCGTCATCGCCATCTTCGGTGCTGACGCCGTCAACAACCCGACCGGCATCGTTGCCATCTCCGCTTGTATGGCAGGCGCGGTTTGCGGCGACCACTGCTCGCCCATCTCGGATACCACGATCATGGCATCCGCCGGCGCACAGTCCAACCACATCAATCACGTTTCGACACAGCTTCCCTATGCGCTGACCGTGGCAGGCATCTCGTTTGTCACCTATATCATCGCGGGCTTTGTGCCCAATCCCTATGTCACCCTTCCCATCGGTTTGGTTTTGACGCTGGCAGTCCTCTTCTGCATCAAACTGACAAGTAAAAAAGCATAACGAAAATACAGAAAATCCCGGCAGAGAGGAGGATCGTCCCTCTCTGCCGTTTTTTCACAAATGACGATATTACGGACTATGGAAAATCAAAGAATTTTTGTAAACGACAAAGCCGAATTTTTACATGCCGCGGCGGCGCTGTCCGACGGCGGAAACATTATCCTTTGCGGCAGGATCGAGATCGACGACGTCCGCATCCCCGCGCACGGCGGACGGCTCACACTCACCGCAAAAGGCGGCGCGCTCGTCTTTTCGGACGGCGGGCGACTGACCCTCGGCGGCGAAACGGTGTTTGAGGACGTCACGCTTGACGTCGGCAGTACGGGGATGATCATCGCCGCCTTTCATCCGCTGACCTTTTCATCCGGCGTGACGGTCAACTCCGACCTTGCGCCCGAGAAAAACGGACTCTACCTCGTCGGCGGCGACTGCGGCGCAAATGCGCCGGCGGTGTACGCGGGCGACGCCTCTATCCGCGTGTACAGCGGCAAGATCAGCCGCATTTTCGCTTTTTCGGCAAACTGCCCGGGCGCGTCGCACACCGGCAAAGCCGACATCGCCGTCGGCGGAGAGGCGTATGTGCGCTACGTCGTCGCGGGCGCCACCGGGCAGGACGCAACGGCAAATTGCGCCGCGCTGACGCTCTCGGGACACGCCGTGATCGAAACGCTGATGGTGGGCGGCAATCAGCCCGGCAACACGCTGCACGGCGACTTTTCGATGTTTGCGGACGGCGGCGACGTCTACTGCTTCCACCATCTGGCGCTGACCAATGCCAAAGGGCGCCGCTCGCTCATCTACGTCCCGCAAACGGCGGCGGACGGGCTGGTCTTTTTGGCGTCGCTGGTCAGATTTGACAGCATCCAAAGCGTTTGCGACGTGGAGGGACACACCTTCGGCGATCCTCTCGACAATCCGTTTGACAAGGCGCACAAGGTCTGCCGCTGCGCGCGGTGCGGCTTTGTCAAGGCGGCAACGGAAGCGCCCGCCATCGGCGGCGAGCATAACGTCGTTTTTGCGGCGGACGGCGGGTTTTGCGACGGGAGTGCGCCCTATCTCCCGCTCGGCAGTTTTGACGCGGCAATGCGCAAACTCGGAGAGGACGGCGGGACCATCGTACTCGTCGGCAAATGCACGCTCGACGTCAATCTGATCGACCGCTTCGGCAAAATGGCGGACGCATATCAGGCGCCCCGCCACAGCAAAAAGATCACCGTGACAAGTCTACACGACGGCGTGGATTACCGCACGCGCGGCGCGGCGCTCATCTTTCCGAAAAATATCGACCTCCGCCTGTCCGGTCCCATGGACTTTGAAGAAATGACCTTTGCCGCCGCCGACGGGGTGACCGAAAACAAGATCGCGGCGCGCTATCAGCCGCTCCGCATCGGCAAAGGGTGCAAAACGCCCTGCCGCGCCGACTACGCCCTCGATATCATCGGCGGTTATCTCGGGTTCCGCTACACCGATCTGGACGGGCTCCGCGTCACGGACGAATGGGACGAAGTGGTCAACGCCGTGCGCCCGCTGCCTGCCGATTTTCACTTTGACGACCTCGAACCCGTGGAGGAAGGCTCGCCCTATCTTTTGCGCCACGCGGCGGCAGAGGCCTTTCGCAAAATGTATGCGGATATGGAGGCGCTCGGTATGAAAAAGCCCTATATCAGCGACGCCTACCGCACCTATGCGCGGCAGTACCAACTGTTTTCCGGTTCGGTTTGGCGCCTGCGCCGCGCCGGTCACGACTTTGAGACGGCAAGGCAGATCGTCCTGCGCTCCTGCGGACTGCCGCTCTCCTCCGAGCATCACCGCGGCGTTGCCGTAGATATGTACGACAAGGATCTTATACAGTTTGGCGCAAAAAAGCACCATTATTATTATCTGACGCGTGAATGGGCATGGGTGATGCAAAACGGGGCGCAGTACGGCATTATCCTGCGCTATCCGCACGATAAAGAAAATACCACCGGCATCATTTACGAGCCGTGGCATTTCAGTTACGTCGGGCGGGACACCGCCGTTATTTTTCACGCGTGCGGCTTTTCGATGGAGGAGTACCGCGGCGCAAAACTCGGCTGTTTCCATCAAAACGCCGAGGTCACGGTAGAGAGCGGCAGTTACCGCAGCATCACCGCCGCCTCCGTGGAAACGCAGATCCAGTTTACGGGCGTGCACCGCCTAACGGTCGCCGATACGGTAGATCACAAATAAGCGTAAAACGAAAAAGTTACGGAGAAAAACATCTCCGTAACTTTTTTATATATCTTCACAGATTTATATATCTTCACAAAAAATGCGAAACGCGGTGGGCAGGGCGTAAACTTTGTCAAGTTCCTCCGCGCTTGCAAAGACAAAATCGCCGCCGCGAGCTTCCACCTCGATCTCGTAGCAGGTCATTTTCCACTCGATATGCGTAAAAACGTGCGTACGGTGGAGTTCGCGCCGGATCGTTTTCGGTTTCATCCCGTGCGCCTCGCAAAAGGCAAGCGCCGCCGCGGGTGAGGGCGTGCAAAGTTCGTTTGGCAGTTGCCAAAGCCCGGCAAGCAGTCCTTTATTCTCCCGCCGGCAAAGGGCAAGATCGCCGTCACAAAGGATGCGCAACACCATCCGCTCTTCCACGCGGCGTGCGCGTTTTTCGCCTTTTTTCGGCAGTTCGGACTGGCGCCCGGCGCCCCGCGCAAGGCAGACGGCGGCAAGCGGACAGACGTCACAATGCGGACTTTTCGGGGTGCAAAGGATCGCGCCGAGTTCCATCAAACTCTGGGTAAACTGCCCGCAGCTGCCGGACGGATAAACGGGGGCAAGATCGTCCTTGACGGCAGCTTTCATCCGGTCGGTGTCGATCGGGCGCTCGTCGCAAAGGAGGCGCGTATAGACGCGCAAAACGTTGCCGTCCACCGCCGGCGTCGGCATTTCAAAACAGATGGAGCAGATCGCGCCTGCGGTATAGTCGCCGATGCCGGGGAGCGCGCGCACGCCGTCATAGTCGGACGGGAATGCGCCGCCGGCGTCCTCTATCGCACGCGCCGCTTTCTGCAAATTGCGCGCGCGGCTGTAATAGCCGAGCCCCTCCCAAAGTTTGAACAGTTCGGTCTCTTGGACGTTTGCCAGCGCCCGCACGTCCGGCAGGGCGGTGAGAAAGCGGTCATAATAGCCGACGACCGCCTCCACGCGCGTCTGCTGGAGCATGATCTCGGAGATCCACACGCGGTAAGGGTCTTTGTTTTTCCGCCAGGGCAGATCACGGTGATGCGCGTCAAACCACGGGAGCAGGAGCGACGGAAGTTTTTGCAATATTTCGTTTTTGCGCATCTCATCACCGCCTTTTTTTATTTTAGTGTATCATAAACTTGTCGAAAATGCAATGAAAAAGGCGCATACCTTTCGGTATGCGCCGATTCTCTTTCGTAAATCTCGCACAAAGCGTGCGTTTTCGCCGGTTTCAGCAACGTCAAAATTTGCGCCTTGCGGTTTGGCGCAAAAGGATGGACAGGGGATAGGAAAAATAGATGCAGAAGCGTCGAATTTGCTCCGAAGCTGTATACTATACAGCGAGAGGGCAAATTCGACGGTAGAAAAAACGGATATAAAGAAACCCTTGCGAAAATTCGCAAGGGTTTCAACCGCTTGAACCTTAAAGATGTAAGCGAACCGTTTTATCCGAAAAATCAATTCCGTTTTTTCGGTCTGCGCTATTTTTACATCCCCTAAAGAGTTACATTTCGGCGAAGTATTTGATCGTGCGAACCATCTGGCTGGTATAGGAGTTTTCGTTGTCATACCACGAAACGACCTGTACCTGATAGGTATCGTCATCGAGTTTTGCAACCATCGTCTGGGTAGCGTCGAAGAGCGAGCCGAACTTCATACCGATAACGTCGGACGAAACGATGGGCTCTTCGGTGTAGCCGAAGGAAGCGGAAGCAGCCTTCTTCATTGCCGCGTTGATGGCGTCGGGCGTGATGTCCTTGCCTTTAACGACTGCAACGAGAATGGTGGTCGAACCGGTGCAAACCGGAACGCGCTGTGCCGAGCCGATGAGTTTGCCGTTGAGCTCGGGGATAACGAGACCGATCGCCTTTGCGGCGCCGGTGGAGTTGGGCACGATGTTCTGTGCGCCTGCGCGTGCACGGCGGAGGTCGCCCTTACGGTGCGGGCCGTCGAGGATCATCTGGTCGCCGGTGTAAGCGTGAACGGTGGTCATGATACCCGACTGGATCGGTGCAAAGTCGTTGAGCGCCTTAGCCATCGGTGCGAGGCAGTTGGTGGTGCAGGATGCAGCCGAGATGATCTTGTCTTCTTTGGTGAGGGTGTTTTCGTTTACGCTGTAAACGATGGTGGGGAGGTCTTTGCCCGCGGGAGCGGAGATAACGACCTTCTTTGCGCCGGCGTCAATGTGCGCCTGCGACTTTTCTTTGGAGCAGTAGAAGCCGGTGCATTCGAGCACGACGTCTACGTCGAGTGCGCCCCAAGGACAATTTGCAGCGTCCTTTTCAGCGTAGATCTTGAGGGTCTTGCCGTCAACGGTGATGGTGTTTGCTTCATCGTCTGCGGATACGGTGTGAAGATTTTCACCGATGGTGCCGCAATAACCGCCCTGTGCGGTATCGTACTTCAGAAGCTGTGCGAGCATGGAGGGCTTTGTCAGATCGTTGATCGCAACAATCTCATAACCTTCCGCGCCGAACATCTGTCTGAAAGCCAGACGGCCGATTCTGCCGAAACCGTTAATCGCAACTTTAACTGCCAGGTGTGTATTCCTCCGAATATATAAAAATATTTGTTTTTGCTCTGTGCAATATGGATTTGCATTCCTTATTATTTTATCACAAAAAAAACGATTTACAATAGGAAAATCAAAATTTTCTCATATTTGTTAAAAAAATCACATAAGAAAAGTGATTTTCCGCACCTTTTATTCAAAATGTCCTGTATTTTTGCCAAAAGTGCAAAAGCAACGCCTCAGGCAAAGCAAAACAGAGGCGGAGAGTCCGCCCCTGTTTTCTCCTGTTTATTCCTTTGTCCCTGCAAGCGCCGTACCGCCCACGTAGAGCGTATAGCCGTTTGAGATCACGTTTGCCGCGTCGCCGTAAAACGCGGTGATATAACTGTCCGCCGTCAGCGTCCAGGTACAGGTGCCGTCCAACGTGACGGAGACCTCCCCCGCCTCGGTGGAAATAACGGTGCCTGCGGCGTTTGTGATCCTGCCGCCGATGCAGCCGGTAAACGCGGAGCCGTCCGCAAGTTCCAGCGCAAGCGTTGAATTGCTCCCGACGAGCATCGCACCCTCCAGCATTTGCTTTGACGCTTTGAGCGTCGCGCTGTTTTCGCCGCCGCTCCAACCGTCGTCACAGACCGAAAGAAGCACGTTTTCGCCGTCGCTGTTTTTGATCTCCACGCCGGAGAGCGTAATGACGGCATCGGTATTGGTGACGTGAAAGACGTGTCCGCTCTTGCTTTCGAGTTTGCCGCCGGTCATGGTAAAGGCGGCGGTGCCGCTTGCCGCGTCGCCGGACATCGACTGATAGATCATAACGGTGTCGAGAAAGGTCGCGTTGCCGTTGCATTTTGTGTTATCGGCAGTCAGCGTACAGTCCTCCAAGGTGACCGAGTTGAGCCCCTCGATGCAAACGCCCTCGGAAAGATTAGAAACGAGCGCAGCGCCGGACACCGTGATCTCCGCCGTGGAATAGATCGCCGGAGAGCCAAGCCCGTTTGACGTGTACGTACCGCCGACAACGGTCACGCTGCCGCCGCCCCTGTCGGTACGGATCGGCGCGGAGGAGCGTCCGCTTGTGGTAACGGTCAGATCGTACGCCCGGGTCACGCCGCCGCCGGTGGTCATTATGCCGCCGGAGCCGTCCCCCGTCGTGTTGATCACGGTATCGGTGATCAACACCGTCGTCCCGTCGCCCGCGGCGCCGTTTTGCCCGCCGTTGCCGCCGGAGGAAAAGACGCCGTTGGCGCCCGACGCGTCGGAGGTCACACTGCCGCCGGTGATGGTGGTCGTCCCGCCGCCTTTGACGAGCAGCGCCGCGTTTTGACCGTAGAAATTACAGTTGTCACCGCCGTCCGAATCCCCCGATTTTGTCACGGTCGGATCTGTCAGCGTGACGGCGTCGGCGGTGCTGATCATCAGTGCGCTCTCGTCCGCGGCGGTCGAAGCGTAAGTCTTTCCGTCCTCGGTCGCCGCCGCCGTGATCTCGGTCGCACCGGCGTACACGACTTCCGAACTGCCGCCCGGTGCGCCGCCCGGTGCGCCACCGGGTGCGCCGTCGGGGGATCCGCCGGGGACGCCGGCGGGTGCGCCTTCACCGCTTGGCATCTGCGGCGGCGTCCCGCCCGGCTGTTCCTGCGCAGGCGTTTGTGCGGTCGTCGATCCGGTTTCCGTTTCCGCTTGCGCGGTCGTCAAAGCGGCTTCGGTTTCCGCCGTCGTTCCGCCGCAGGCGGCAAGCGCCGCGGTGAGGGTGAGGGCAAGAACTGCCGCAAGTAGTTTTTTCATGGTTTTGTCTCCTTTGTTTTTTCAATTTTCGGACTGTCAAGATCATTTTACGGTCGAAAATTGAAAAAAGATTGAAAATGTGCAAAAAAAGCCTTGCCTTATTTGTGGAAAAATCTTGCCGCATAGGTGCCGAGGATAAACTTTGGCAGTTTCATCATCCTGCCGATGCGGCGCGGCTCTTTGCACAGGCGGTAAAACCATTCGAGCGACAATTTGATAAAAATTTTCGGCGCGCGCCGCACCGCGCCCGCGTATACGTCCAGCGAGCCGCCGAGACACAGGCAGAGCGGCGCGCAGGTCAGTTTATCCGCGTTGGCGCGCACCCATTCTTCCTGCACGGGCACGCCGAGGCAGACGAACAGGAGTTTTGCGCCGCTTTTGTTGATATCGGCAACGACGGCGTCGCTCTCCTCCCCGCTCTTTTGGAAATACCCGTCGTGCGTGCCGACGATGCGAAGCCCCGGATATTTTTCGGTCATATTTTTTGCGGCGGTCTCGGCGATGCCGGGCTTTCCGCCGAGGAAATAGACGCCCTCTCCGCTCTTTGCCGCCACCGAAAGCATCCGCTCGCCGAGCTCGATCCCCGCGACCTTGCCGGCAAGCGGCGTGCCGAGGATGCGCGCGGCTTTGACCACGCCCGCCCCGTCCGGCACGACCAGGTCCGCGCTGTTGTAGAGGTCAAAATAGCGCGGCTCCTCGATGCAAAGCTGCACGATCTCGGCGTTGGGGGTAAAGACGGCGGCGGTCTTTTCGCCGTGCATCAGTTCTTCTGCGACTTTTGCGGCTTCCTCGGGCGTCACGTTGTCAAAGTAAACGCCGCGGACGTTGATTTTTTCGATATTTGTCATCTTATGCCTCTTTTTCTTTACGTACTTTCATTACTTTACCAAATTTTTGCACACTCGTCAAGGCGTATTTTGCCGCGGACGGCGGCAAATCTACGGCGGCGGGAGTTTTTTATCCAAGGCTTGACATTTTTTCCGCCTTGTGCTATATTGAATGAAGATAAAATAAAACGCAGATGAAGACAGTAGCCGGCGGCAAACGGCAGAGCGAATCGGGGACGGTGGAAGCCCGATGCAAGTCACCGCCTGTGCGAACATCCCTTCGGAGTGCGACCGTGAACCTTTTTGCAGTAGCGGCGCCGGTTTTTCCCCGTTATCGGAAAGCCATATCACACGTATGCGCAAAAGGTGGTTTTTGTCCCCGTCCTTTTGGCGGGGCTTTTCTTTTTGCGCGGCAAGATAAGGAGAATCACATGTACAAAAAAGTTTCAACCGATCTCTCTTTCGTACAGAGAGAAAAGGACGTCCGCAAGTTTTGGGAAGAAAATCACATCTTCCAAAAATCGACCGAACATCGCGCCGGCGGCAAGACCTACACCTTTTACGACGGTCCCCCGACGGCAAACGGCAAGCCGCACATCGGGCACGTCCTCACCCGCGTCATCAAAGATATGATCCCGCGCTATCAAACCATGAAAGGCTGTATGGTGCCGCGCAAAGCCGGCTGGGACACCCACGGGCTGCCCGTCGAGCTCGAAGTGGAAAAGATGCTGGGCATCGACGGCAAGGACCAGATCGAGGCCTACGGGCTCGAACCCTTTATCGAACACTGCAAAGAGAGCGTTTGGAAGTATAAAGGGATGTGGGAGGACTTCTCGCAGACGGTCGGCTTTTGGGCGGATATGGAAAACCCCTACGTCACCTATCACAACGACTTTATCGAGTCGGAATGGTGGTCGCTGAAACAAATCTATGAAAAGGGGCTCCTCTACAAGGGCTTTAAGATCGTCCCCTACTGCCCGCGCTGCGGCACACCGCTCTCCTCGCACGAAGTTGCGCAGGGCTATAAGGACGTGAAAGAACGCTCCGCCATCGCACGTTTCAAGGTCGTCGGTGAGGACGCGTATATCCTCGCCTGGACGACCACGCCGTGGACGCTCCCCTCCAACGTCGCCCTCTGCGTCAACCCCGCGTTTGACTACGTCAAGGTCCGCACGGCGGACGGCTACACCTATTATATGGCGGCGGCGCTTTGCGACGCCGTCCTCGGCGAGGGAAAATACACCGTGCTGGAAACCTTGAAGGGCGCGGATCTCGAGGGCAAGTCCTACGAGCCGCTCTTTGACGGTGCAAACGAACTGATCGCAAAGCAGGGCAAAAAGGCGCACTACGTCGTCTGCGACGGCTACGTCACGCTGACCGACGGTACGGGCGTCGTCCACATCGCCCCCGCCTTTGGCGAAGACGACTCCAAGGTCGGCAAAAAGTACGACCTGCCGTTTGTCCAGCTTGTGGACGCCCGCGGCAACCTCACGAAAGAAACAAAGTGGGAGGGCGTATTTGTCAAAGACGCCGACAAACTCGTCCTCGCCGACCTGGACGCGCGCGGTCTGCTCTTTTCCGCGCCGACCTTTGAGCACAGTTATCCGCACTGCTGGCGCTGCGGCACGCCGCTGATCTACTATGCGCGCGACACCTGGTTTATCCGTATGACCGCCGTGCGCGACGACCTCATCCGCAACAACGCCACCATCAACTGGATCCCCGAAAGCATCGGCAAAGGGCGCTTCGGCGACTGGCTGGAAAACGTGCAGGACTGGGGACTTTCACGCAACCGCTACTGGGGCACGCCGCTCAACATCTGGGAATGCGCCTGCGGCGCGCGCCATTCGATCGGCTCGATCGCGGAACTGAAAGAGATGAGCGACAACTGCCCCGAAAATATCGAACTGCACCGCCCCTACATCGACGCCGTCACGCTGAAATGTCCGAAGTGCGGCGGGCAGATGCACCGCGTGCCCGAGGTCATCGACTGCTGGTACGACTCGGGCTCGATGCCGTTTGCACAGCACCACTATCCGTTTGAAAACCAAGAAGTGTTCAAAGCGCAGTTCCCCGCCGACTTCATCTCGGAGGCGGTCGACCAAACGCGTGGCTGGTTCTACTCGCTCCTTGCCATCTCGACGCTGATCTTCAACAAAGCGCCCTATAAAAACGTCATCGTCCTCGGACACGTGCAGGACGAAAACGGGCAAAAGATGTCCAAGTCCAAAGGCAACGCGGTCGATCCGTTTGAAGCGCTGGAAAAATTCGGCGCCGACGCCATCCGCTGGTATTTCTACACCAACTCCGCGCCGTGGCTGCCCAACCGTTTCCACGACAAGGCGGTCGTGGAGGGACAGCGCAAGTTCCTCGGCACGCTCTGGAACACCTACGCGTTCTACGTCCTCTACGCCGATATCGACGGCTTTGACCCGACAAAGTACAGCCTTGACGACTGTGCCCTCACCGTCATGGACAAATGGCTGCTCTCAAAACTAAATTCCACGATCAAAGAAGTGGACGGCGACCTCGGCGGCTATAAGATCCCCGAGGCGGCAAAAGCACTTGATACCTTTACCGACGAACTCTCCAACTGGTACGTCCGCCGCGGGCGCGAGCGCTACTGGGGCAAAGAGATGACCGAGGACAAGATCGCCGCGTATATGACGCTGTACACCGCCCTCGTCACCCTCTCAAAACTCGCCGCGCCGATGATCCCGTTTATGACCGAGGAGATCTATCAAAACATCGTGCGCTCGGTCGATGGGGACGCGCCCGAGAGCATCCACCTGTGCGACTTCCCCGTCGCAGACGAGCGCTATATCGACAAGGCGCTGGAAGACGGGATGGAAGAAGTGCTTTCCATCGTGATGCTCGGCCGCGCCGCGCGCAACGCCTCGGGGATCAAGACCCGTCAGCCGATCGCCGACCTCTTTATCGGCGCGCCGAAAGCACTGCCCGAAGAGTTGCTTGAAATCATCCGCGAGGAGCTCAACGTCAAGCGCGCCTCCTTTACCGAGGACGCCTCGGCATTCTTAAACTACCGCATCAAGCCAAATCTCAAAACCGTCGGACCGAAGTACGGCAAACTCCTTGGCGCGATCCGCACCGCACTTGACGCGGGCGACGGCAGTGCGATGAAGAAAGAGCTGGATACCAACGGCAAACTCGTGCTTGCCCTTTCCGAGACCGTGGAACTCTTCCCCGAGGACCTGCTGATCGAAACGGTACAGGGCGGCAGATACGCGTCGCTGTCCGAGGGCGCGTACACGGTGGCGCTGGACACCAAACTCACCGATGAACTCATCGAGGAGGGCAACGTGCGCGAAGTGCTTTCCAAAGTGCAGACCATGCGCAAGGAAGCCGGCTTTGACGTCACCGATCGCATCACGCTTTACGCCACGGGCAACACGGCGGTCTGCGACCTCATCGACCGCAACAGCGCCGAGCTGAAGACCGCGCTGCTCTGCGACCTCATCGTCTTTGGGATGACCGAGGGCTATACCAAAGAGTGGGACATCAACGGGCAAACCGTCACCCTCGCGGTCAAGAAAAACTGACCTTGATAGGCAATAAAAAATCTCCGAAGCCAAATCTCTCGGCTTCGGAGATTTTTATTCTGCAAAATTTTCAACGCGCGTCAGTTCCACGAAACGGTCGCGCCGCCGTCGTCCGTATAGGCAACGGCGTCGGTCGTTTTGGAAAACGATGCGGCATCGCTGAGATAGTCTTTTATGCTCTTGTAGTGCGTATCGGCGTTTGCCAGCACCGCTTTGGCACGCGCCGCGCCGTCCGAAAGGAGCGCGGCGATAAAACCGAGCTGCAGTTTTGCGTTGGTGACGCAGGCGCTTTCGTGATCCTCCACGACAAAACGGGCGGTATGCCCGGGGATGCGGCTGCACGGGACGTAAGCAAGCACCGAGGGGATCACCTGGGAGACGTCGCCTATATCGGTGCCGCCCGCCTCGATCCCGTCATTTACGCGGATCTTTTCGGGGGGGAAGAAATCCCCGGCAACGTCGCAAAATACCGATTGCAGATCGCTGTTTTCCACGCGCGGCATATAGCCGATCTTGTCGGAGAGATCCACTTTACAGCCCATGGCAAGCGCACTGCCCGCAAACGCGCGATTGAGTTTTGCATTGGCAGCGTGCAGAGTGGAGACCTTGGAGGCGCGCAGAATACTCTCCACGCGGACGTGCGCGGGGATAACGTTGACCGACTTGCCGCAGTCGGTGATCAGCGGATGAAAACGGATGGACGCGTCCTCGCCAAACTGCTCACGGAGCGCGTTGGCGGCCGCCAGCGCGTTTGTGGCGGCGTAAAGCGCGTTGATGCCGGCGGCGGGCGAAGCGCCGTGCGACGCCTTGCCGTGGAAGATCGCGGTTTTGACCAGCGTGCCGACGCAGCCGCGGTTGAGGACAAAGTTTTCCGCCCCCGTGTGGATCATCATCCCGAGATCCACGCCGTCAAGATAGCCGCGCGCCATAAACTCCTGCTTGCCGCCGTAAAAATGCAGGATCCTCTTTTCCATCAGTTCGGTGCGGAAAGACGACTCGATGCACTCTTCGGCGGGGACGGCGTACAGGCGCACGCTGCCGCAAAGGCTTTCCCCCGCGTGGGGTTTGGCAAGCGCGGCGGCAACGCCGAGCATGGCGGCGCACTGACAATGGTGTGCGCACGCGTGTACCGCGCCGCTTTTCGGGTCGCACTGCGGATGCTCGGGGATCAGCAGCGCGTCCATCTCGGCAAAAATGCCGATCTTCGGTCCCGGTCTGCCAAAGTCGATATCCACATAAAATCCCGGGATGTCGCCCGGCTCAAAAAAGGTCGTATAGCCGAGGGCGGTCATTTTTTCTTTCAGATACGCGTGTGTATTCCACTCGCGAAAGCCGGTTTCCGGATGTTCCCATATATACCGTTCGGCGTCCAGGATCATCTGCCGATGCTCGTCCACCGTTAGATAAAAGCCTTCTTTTTCCTGCATTTTGGTTTCCTCATTTCCTGCCGTGTGCGGCAACTTGTATATTCTATTGTACCGCCGCGCATGGCGGCGGACAAGGTAAAAATCCGTGCAAAAAAAACAAGTTTTTTCAACACCGAAAGATTGGCTATCCGCGCCGATATGTGCTATAATAATAAAAAATGCAAAATAAAAAACAAAGGAGCGGTGGTATGGCACTTTTGGTTTTGTGCGATCCGCTGTACAGAAACAGCGTCTGGTGCGACAAAAAACTTGCCGGCATCCGAGAAGAAAGCGCAAGGCGGCGCACGCCTTTCCGCCTGTTTGAAAGCCCCGCGGCGTTTGAGAGTGCCGCCGCAAAACTCGACGAAACCTCCTCCGTGATCATCCTCTTTGACAATATCAGTTTTATCCAGAGCATTTCCCAAATGCTCTGCCGCCTGCGCATCCACCCGATCCTCAGCAGTATCGAAAACGATCTGCGCCTGCCCTTTGCGTTCAGCCGCGCCGCGTGGGACGTGGACGCCTCGGCGAGGATCGCCATCGACTATCTGCACTCCTGCGGAAAGCACAAGATCGCGCTGGTGGGACTCAACCCGAATTCGCACAGCGACGTCGGACGCGCCGACGCGATGAAACGCTATCTCACGAGCGAAGAACTTTCTGTCTATTTTGCAAAAGGGGATATGCAGACCTGCTTTGCCGAATTCTTCCGCACGGGCGCCGACTGCGACGCCGTCCTCTGCCCCAACGACCATATTGCCATCTGCCTGTCCGAGCAACGCGCGGCGCAGGAACTGCCGCCCCTCTTTTTGATCAGTTACGGCGACACCATGATGGCGCAGCTCTACGGCAACGGCATCACCTCCCTTGCGACAAGTCACTTTGACTGCGGAAAATCGGCGGTAGAACTCCATTTCAACCGCCTGAAAAACGGCTGGTCTGCGGCGTCCCTCCTCTTAAACTGCCAACTGCACGTGCGCGGCAGTACCCAAAACATCCCCTACGGCAAAAGCAGTGCGTCCCTCCTGCCGCTGGACCTGACGCCGCCGCACACCGATATGCTGTTTTCCATGGTCACCGACGACGTGGGGCGCATCGACCGGCTGCTTGCCGTTTGCGATCTGATCGACTTAAAGATCATCTACTGCATTTTGTGCGGCTACACCTACGAGCGCATCGGTGAATTCTGTTTCCTCTCGCTGGAGGCGGCGAAATACCGCGTGCGGCGTATCCGTGCTGCGATTTCGGGACAAAATAAGCGCGACGTGGCAGAGGTCATCGGCACCTACGTCAACCGCGAGCGGCTCCTCTGTGTGATCGAAACGCTGGAAAGCAGTTACGCCGGACGGCGGCTGTGACTTCCCCGCGGGGCAAATCCAAAGCGGCGGATGCCGCCGAAGCCCACAACTGCCTTGGCAAAGGAGGATTTTTCTATGCTGCAAATCAACCATCTCACCAAAACATACGGTGACAAAACAGCGGTGGACGACCTGTCGCTCTCGATCGAGGGCGGGCAGATCTGTGCATTTATCGGGCACAACGGCGCCGGAAAGACTACAACGCTGCGTGCGGTGACGGGGATCTTGCCGTTTGATCGCGGCGAGATCACGGTCTGCGGCAAGGACATCGTCCGTGCCCCGCTGGAATGTAAAAAAGAAATGGCGTACATCCCGGACAACCCGGATCTATACGACTATATGACGGGACACAAATATCTGCAATTTGTCGCCGACATCTACGCCGTACCGACCGACGTGCGGCAAAAAAATATCTCGTTTTACGCCGAGAAATTCGGAATGACGGGCGACCTTTCGCTCCCGATCGCCGCCTACTCCCACGGCATGAAGCAAAAACTCTCGATCATCGCGGCATGGATCCATTCACCGAAACTGATTTTGATGGACGAGCCGTTTGTGGGGCTTGATCCGCGCGCCGCACACACCGTCAAAGAGATGATGCGCGACTTTTGCGCACACGGCGGCGCAATTTTCTTTTCCACGCACGTCCTTGAAGTCGCGGAAAAACTCTGCGGCCGCGTTGCCATCATCCGCGGCGGCAAGCTCGTCCGCTTTGGCAGGATGGAAGAGGTGCGCGGCGACGAAAGTTTGGAAGAGGTCTTTTTTGAACTGTCGGGGGAGGACGCCTGAATGTTCGGACTTTTACTGAAAAAACAACTGACAGAGTTTTTCCGTACCTATTTTTACAACCCGAAAACGGGAAAACGGCGATCCACCCTCGGCGTCATCGGCTGTTTTATTCTCTTTTTCTTCCTATCTTTCGGCGTCATCGGCGGCGCATGTGCGCGGGCGGCGCTTTCCCTGTGCGCGGCACTCCTGCCCGCGGGATACGGCTGGCTCTATTACGCGCTCTTTGCCGTCCTCTCGCTCTTGCTCGGTGTCATCGGCAGTGCGTTTTCTGCCTATTCCGTGCTCTATCTCGCCAAGGACAACGACCTGCTCCTCTCCATGCCCATCCCGCCGAAAACGATTGCCGCGGCGCGGCTGTCCGCCGTGTATCTGCTTGGGCTTTTCTACAGTGCCGTCGTGCTTTTGCCTGCGATCCTCGTGCGGCAGATCTTGCTTGGATTTTCAGGGGCAGAACTGCTCGGCGGGATTTTACTTCTGCTCATCATATCGCTTACGGTTTTTCTCCTTGCCGCTCTCCTCGGCTACGGCATTGCCAAAATCAGCCGCAAACTGAAAAACAAAAGTTTTGTGCACGTCCTGCTTTCGCTCATTTTTATCGCCGGCTACTATTTCGTGTACTACAAGGCGCAGACCCTGCTTGCGGAGTTGCTTTCACATATCGAACTCTACGGTGAGAAAATCAAAACCTCGGCAGGCGTCCTCTTTGTCCTCGGCAGTATCGGCGCGGGGAACTTTTTCTACGGCGCCCTCCTGTTGGCTGTACTGATCGCCGCCGTCCTCCTCGTCCCGGCGCTCCTCACTCGCAATTTCCTGCGCCTGACGTCCGGCGCCGCCGCAGTTGCAAAGCCGCGCGGCAGGGTAGAAAAGTATGTTCAACGCGCCCCGCGGCGGGCGCTGCTTAAAAGAGAATTTGCCCGCTTTACCGCCTCCGCGACCTATATGCTCAACGGCGGGATCGGACTGATTTTTCTGCTTGCGGCGGGGATCGCACTGCTTGTATTCCGCCCCGCCGTCCTCGACATCCTCGATACGCTCGCCACGCGGGAAGGCTCTGCCCTCTTATTATGCGGCGGGATTTCGGCAATGCTCGCCACCTGCAGTATCACCGCCCCCTCGATCTCGCTGGAGGGCAATACGCTTTGGATCGTAAAGTCGATGCCCCTCTCCCCCATGCGCATCCTCTCGGCAAAACTCCGTCTGCAACTGTGGCTCACACTGCCTGCCGCGCTCTTTTGCGCGGTCTGTACGATCTTCGTTTTACAAATTTCGCCGCTCTGCGCCGTCCTCGCTCTCGGCACCGTCGCGGCGGCGGCGGTTTTGTTTGCCGAAATCGGGCTGATCTTCGGGCTGAAATTTCCCATCCTGCGCTGGGCAAACGAGATCCAGCCGATAAAGCAGGGGATAAGCGTCCTTTTCACCCTCCTGCTCTGCCTCGGCTACGCCGTCCTCTATCTCACCCTCGGCGTCACCGTCGGACTGTCGGGCGGCGTCCTCGGTTATTTTGCGGCGGGATTTGCCGTCACCTTTTGCCTTACCTTGCTTTGTGCGCTGTGGCTGAAGACCCGCGGGGCAAAATTATTTGCGGAGTTATAAGTCAATGACAAATCTTCAAACAGACCTCGCCGCGCACGGCGAAAAAGACTATGCGGCGTTTTCCGCACGCCTGATCCCGACCGTCGCGCCAAAGCTTTTCCTCGGCGTGCGCGTCCCCGTCTTGCGAAAACTCGCCGCCGAATTTGAAAAAACGGACGCCTGCACCCCCTTTCTCTCTGCGCTGCCGCATACCTACTATGAGGAAAATCTGCTCCACGCGATCCTGCTGTCACGCATTAAAACCTTTGATGCCTGTCTTGCGGCGGTGGACGCCTTTTTGCCGTACGTCGACAACTGGGCGGTTTGCGACAGTCTGCGCCCGCGCGTTTTTGCCAAACATAAAGCAGACCTTTTGCGCTCTGTCCGCCGGTGGGCAAAGAGCGACGCGCCCTATACCCGCCGCTTTGGGATCGAAATGCTGATGACGCATTTTCTCGACGACGATTTTTCGCCGGACCTTATCGATATTGCCGCATGCGCCGCGTGCGACGAATACTACGTGGGTATGATGATCGCGTGGTATTTTGCCACGGCGCTTGCCAAACAATGGGACGCGGCGCTGCCCTATCTGAAAGATCGGCGCCTTCCGCCGTGGATATTTGCCAAAACCGTGCAAAAAGCGTGCGAAAGTTTCCGCATCCCACCGGCGCAAAAGGCGTTACTGCGCGGACTATAAGCGTTTTCCCCGCCGCAGGCGACGGCCTCTCAAAGTCCCAAACGACGATTTTTGCATTGCGGACTTGAAATCCCGGAAGAATTGTGGTATACTGATAGAAAAGTAAAAATTACAGCGAAGAATATCGACCTGCTGTCCAGAAAAATCAAGGAGTTTCCATGAATATTTTACTACTGACAGGGCGATTCGGCATGGGGCATCTGCAATGTGCCAATACGTTGAAAAATAAAATCGAAAGCGAAAATCCACAGGCCACGGTAAAAGTGCTGGATCTGCTTGCATATTTGCAGCCGCACGTCTATACACTGTGGTATCGGGCTTATGATTTTTTGATTTCCCGTTGTTTCGGCGTATATAATTTTTTTAACAGTTTTTACGGTGAAATCGGAGAAAACCGCGGGCAGCTCATTTTCAAAGAGAAAATGCAGACCCTGATGGCAGACGAGCGCCCCGACCTTGTCATCTCCAATCTGCCGATTTGCAGTCAGATCTATAATTCTTACAGAAAACGCAGCGGATGCAGTATTCCGCTGTACGTCTATGTGACGGACGTATCCTTCCGCGGCGAGTGGATCTCGCCGGAAGTGGATCGCTATTACGTTGCGGATGAAAGTACAAAGATCGCGCTGATGTGTGCCGGCGTTTCGGAAGAGATCATTTATATTTCGGGCATCCCCGTATCCGACGACTTTACGCCGCGGGCGGAGGACGGACCGCGCACGTCGGTGCTCCTGATGGGCGGCGGCGCGGGGCTGATCCCCGGCGGAAAGAAGACGGTGGACGTTTTTGACGGTATGGGGATCGAAGTTTCGCTGGTGTGCGGCAACAACAAAAAACTGCGCGCCTACGCCGAAAAGCATTGTAAAAACATCCACGTCTACGGCTGTACCGACCGCGTGCCGGAACTTATGCGCCACGCCAAACTGCTCGTCACCAAGCCCGGCGGCATCACGACCTTTGAGGCGATCCGCGCGGAAACGCCGATGTGCGTGATGACGCCCGTCCTCGCACAAGAAGAGGGAAATCTCAAATTGATCAAAGATAAAAACATCGGCTACGTTTTGCAAAAGTCCGACGGCATCTGCAAAGAGACCTTTCTTCGCCTGCTCGGCGATGAAGCGCGTCTCGGTGAAATGCGGGACAATATGCGCGCCATCAAAGCCGCGCAAGTCTCCTGCAATCCGCTTGCCGGGGCTTCCGGCGCTTTCGGAGGAACCCAAATTTGAATAAAAAGAACATTTTTCTCGGCAGTTTTCTTCTCCTTGTTATCCTGGCGGCAACTGCCTATATTCTCGGCAGAGAATTCAGTTTCTCTGCCTTGTTTTCTGCACTGCACACGGCGGACTTTCGCTTTGTCGCCCTCGGTCTGTGCTGTATGCTGGTCTTTCTGTCCGGCGAAGGGATCAATACGGGGCGCGCCCTCATCCTTTGCGGCTACCGTCCGCGCCCGCTTCACCTCGTGACCTATGCCGCATCCGGCTTCTTTTTCAGTTCGATCACCCCGTCGGCGTCCGGCGGACAGCCCGCGCAGCTCGTTTATATGAAGAAAAACGGCATTCGCCTCTCGGGCGGCAGTTTTTCGCTCCTTTTGGTCCTGCTCTCCTTTCAAACCGCCGCCATCACCTGGGGGATCATCGGCATATTGCATTTTTCCGCGGCGCACGATCTGCTTGCCGCGGAGGGCAACTGGTTTTTCCTCTTTCTCCTCGGCGCGTCGCTCAACGTCATTGAGGTCATCCTCCTCATCGGTCTGATGTTTTCCTCCCGTTTTTCGGTCTTTGCCGCCGGCGTTTTATGCTTTATCACCGAAAAGATCTTTCGCCGCGAGAACGGACGGCAAAAGGCGCTTCGCGCCATGGCGGAATACCGCGGCGCGGCAAGGCTCTTTCGCCGCCATCCGCTCTTCTTTCCCAAACTGTTTGCCGTTTCCTTTCTGGAAATGACCGCGTTTCACTCGATCCCCTATTTTGCGTTCCGGGCGCTCGGCTACACGGCGCTTTCCTGGTGGCAATCGGTCTGTATGCAGGGGATGCTGTTTATCTCGGTGTCCTCTCTCCCGTTGCCGGGGGCGGCAGGCGTCACCGAGGGCGGATTTGCCCTTTTGTTTTCTCCCTTTCTCGGGATGGAAAACATCGGCAGTGCGATGATCCTGTCCCGCTCGATCTCCTTTTTGTTCCCGCTTCTCCTCTGCGGCGTCTTTCTGCTCGGCGATCGCCTCTTCGGGATGCGGCGCAAAAAGCAAGCCTCGATATGATAAACAAAAAAAGCGTTGCCGCGTGCGGCAACGCTTTTTTGTTTTGAAGCAAGTCAAAAATTCAAGTCAGCGTGAGTTGGTCGATTTCAAGAAAGGCGCGCGCCTCGGCAAGCGAGGCGGTGGAGATCAGCTTTTTCGCGCCGCAGTTCTTGCAATAGACGCTGACGCAATCCTCAAACATCTGCACGTCGTAGTCGCCGTTCTCACAGCGGCAATGGATGGCGTTTTCCGCTTCCAGTTCTTTGACGATAAAGCGGACGATGTCATACACCTGCGCGTCCGGGATCTCCTCTGCGGCGTCCGGCTGATGTTTGAAAATATCAAGGTTTTCCGCCCCTGCCTCTTTCAGCAGCCGTTCCAGCTCGCGATCGGATTTTTCCAGCGCCGCCGATACGTTGTCCGCCGCGCCGATATATGCCAGCCCAAATCCCGAGAGCGCACAGTTGAGTTCAAACAACTCGCCGCCGAAAAAAAGATCGCGGCTGACCACGTAGTCGTGGTCGTGGCGGCAGACAAGGCAGGGAACGCGCAGGCGGATCTTGCCGTCGTTGGTCATTTTGACGGTCGCCGAACTTGCACCGCACGGGCATTTGAGCCGCAATGCCGACGCCGACAACCCGAAAATGCCGACGATGCTTTTGACGCCGAGCCCGCACTCCGGACAGCGGTACGCCAGCGTGGTTTCACTTGGTTTTACGATCATTGTGTATCCTCTCTGACAGATGCAACGTTTTGTGCGTGTCCCGCCGCCGTGCGTGCGTACAGGTTGTACCCCGTACTGTCCGCTACAAAATAATAGTAGTTGGTTTTTGCGGGATAAAACGCACAGTAAAGCGCCTCGTAGCCGGGGTTTGCGATCGCCCCCGGGGGGAGTCCCCGCGCGGCGCGGGTATTGTAAGGATCGTCAAAGGCGAGTTCCGCCGCCCCCAGCGTTTCCGGGCGCTTGCCGGTCGCCATCCAGATCGCATATACGGTGGTGGCGTCGCTGTCGAGCCGCGGAAAATCCGCCGTGTTGTTCAGCCGGTTGTGGAATACCGACGCCACGTTTTCATAATCCACGGCGTACTTGACTTCCTTTTCCACCATCGAGGCAAGCGTGACGACCTCGTCCAGCGTCATTCCGAGTTCGCTCAGACGCGCCGCGCCGTAATCGTCGCCGATATACCGCAGTTTGTTCCTGAAATTTTGCAGCATACGGTAGATGACCGTTTCAGCGCTGGAATCGGTATAAAACTGATAGGTGTCGGGGAACAGATAGCCCTCCAGCCGATAATGGCGCACCGGCGGTCCCGCAAGTCCCTCCACAAAATCGAGGCCGTAATCGTATTCGTTGATCGCTTTGACAAACGAAGCACGGTCGGAAATGCCGTAGGTCTCGGTGAGGAGGGTGATGATGTCCTCCACCGTCGAGCCCTCGGGGATGGTGACCCACACCACTTCCCGTCGGCTTTGCTTTTGGAAAAGCGAGAGGAGCTGCATATAATTTTTCATCGGCGACACCGTGTACGTGCCGGGGATAAACACGCTGTTGCCCTCCGCGTCCTTGCCGTCCTCCCCTTTGAGCCTTGCGTACAGACGAAAGAGCGACGGATAGCGGATGACGTCCGCGTCGCCGAGGATCTTGGAAAGTTTGGCAACCGTCGTATCCTCCGGGATGGTCACTTCCACCTCGGTATCCGACTTTACAAACGCAAATACGTCGTTTGCCCGCGTGATAATAATATAGGAAAGCAAAAACGACACCACCAAAACGGCGGTGATATACACGATCGCCTTAAACACGCCGGAAAGACTGCCCTCCGCCGCGTCGGGTGTTTTTTCACGCACGGGCGTTTTGAATTTGCTTTGCGGGGGCAGGTCGATCATACGCGTTTTCTCCGCTTCCGCGGACGCAGGGCGCTGCGCAGGCGCAGGTCTTTGCACGGGCGCAGGATTTTGCGCGGGCGCCGGATTTTGTGCGGGCGCAGGTCTTTGCGCGGGCGCCGGATTTTGTGCGGGCGCAGGGCGCTGTGCGGGCGCCGGATTTTGCGCAGGCGCAGGTCTTTGCGCAGGCGCGGGTCTTTGCGCGGGCGCAGGACGCTGCGCGGGCGCGGGTCTTTGCGTCTGCGGCGGAAGGTCGTCCGGCATCCGGCGTGCGCGTAATTTTTTCGGTTTATTTTCTTCCATACCGAAGGCTCCTTACTTTACTCCAAAGTCAGTATCACCACAGCAATGTAAATCAATACACACATGAGAAAGGGCAATGAAAACCAAACGGAAACTCTGCCGTGGAGTTTTTCCGCCGCGGTCATTTTTTGCGGCGTATAGGCGCTGTCCAGTCCCGCCGCCGCATATGCGGCATAGGTGCGGGACGCCGCGGAAGCCGCCGCCATCGAAAGCAGTCCGACCGCAGCCGAAAGCAGAATAAAAAGCAGCGCAAAACTTTCAAGATGCAACGCGATCCCGCGGATATATCCGGCAAGGTACACCGACGCCGCATTGTAGACGATATGCGCAAGCACCGGCACGACCAGTGAGCGGCTGACGTAGGTCATCGCGCAAAAGAGCATCCCTGCGCAAAAGTAGATCGGCAGGCGGGCAAAGTCCATATGCGCAAAAGCAAACAGGAGCGACGCGCCCGTCGCGGCGGCGAGGATACCGCAGGACTCAAATGCGGCAAGCAAAATGCCGCGAAACACAAACTCCTCGCACAGCGCCGGCAGGAGAATGGCAACGAGAAACAAAATATAGGGATTTGCGCGGGAGAAGTCGGCGTTCCCCGTCTGCTCCTGCAAAAGTCCGACGCGAGTCAGCAAAAGCGACAGCGTAAACGAAAACAGGAGAAGTAAAAGGCAAAGCAGAAAAGACGACAACGCCGAACTCCGGTGCGGCGCACACAGGCGGAGCCGCCGTACGGGGGGCAGACCGAAAAGCAGTCCGTACAGCACAAGCGGCACAAGATATGTGAGGATCTGCACGCCGCCCGTCACGAGCAAATAGGTGTTGGTGGAAAGATCCGCGCCGCGGAGAAAAAGTGACGCCGCCAGCGTGCAAAGGTAAAGCAGCGCACAGAGGAGCGGCGCCGATGTATGCGGTTTCAAATTCATGATTTGAGTTCCTTAACGCTCGGCGGCAGGTACTTCCCGTCCTGCGGCGAAACGTAGTTGGCGTTGTAATAGGGTTTATCCTCTACTTTTTGCGGATTGCCGTCCTTGTCCACCAGCGGAACGTAGCGCCGCCGGCGAACTTCCCATTTGGGCGCCCGCTCCACTTTGCGTGCAAAGATCAACTTTTTCTCGGTCACGATCAGCGAAACGCTGACGTCCTCCGCCGTATACGGGATCGGAATATCCGATACCAGCGCGGCGTAGGACACGCCGATGCAGAGCGAAGAGTGGAGAAGTTCTTTGTGTGCGAAAATATAGCGGTCGTAAACCCCGCAGCCGCTGCCGATGCGATGTCCGCGCCCGTCAAAAAGCAGACCGGGAAGCAGGAGCATCGTTTTGCCGTCCGGGATGATCCGGTTTGCCTCCTCGGCGTGCGGCGACGGAATGCCGAGTTTGCCGACCGGCGCCACGTCGTCTGTCGAGGAGATCGCATAAAACTCCATCGTCGCCTGCGCCTCATCATATAGCGGCAGACCGACGCGCTTGCCGCACGCAAGCGCGTGCGTCATCAGCGGGCGCAGATCCACTTCACTGCCGATGGGATAGTAACAAAGCAGGGTCTCGCAAAGACCAAACGACGCCATGGCGGCGATCTTTTTGCAGATCGCGTCGCTTGCCGCCTGCCGGAGATCCGCGGGGAGCGCGTCACGTAAAGTGCGCGCCGCCGCGCGGCGTTCGCTTTTCGGGTTGTCAATCGCTTTAACAACTTCACTCATCTGTATACGATCGCACGGCTGAGTGCGTCAGCCGCGTCCTTTCCTTTCAAAGTTTCCACCAGGAGAAGTCCAAAGTCTACCGCCGCGCCCATACCGCGGCCGGTGATGACGTTGCCGTCGCGCACGGCGGGGGCGTCGACGAGCGTGGCGCCGATAAGTTCGCTCTCAAAACCGGGATAGCAGGTGGCGCGCTTTCCCTCCAACAGTTTGCGGTGCCCCAGCACCATCGGCGCCGCGCAGATGGCGGAAAGATAAGCCTCGTTTTTGACGGCGTGGCGGATACATCCGTCCACAAACGGCGAGGCGTCCAGCGTTTTTGCCCCGGGCATACCGCCGGGGAGCACCAGCATTTCCATATCTTTTAAGTCGTTGGTATCCGTATAGTCGGCGCTGACCGTGATCCCGTGCGAGCCGGTGACGTTTTTGCGCTCGGTCACGCTGACAAGTTTTGTCTCCACACCCGCGCGGCGCAAAAGGTCGAGCGGGCAGAGCGCCTCGATTTCTTCAAATCCGTCTGCAAGTAAAATATAAACCATACGAAGTTTCCTCCTTGTGATCATTCTTCAAATAACAGGTCGCAAAGCACGGGCGGCAGGGTTCCCCCTCGCACGTACGCCAGCGCTTTACCCTCTTTGACGCCGTGCAGTTTTTGCAAAAGGTCTTTGCCAAACGCCGCAAAGATTTCACCGTCTTTGACGGCAAAGAGCGTATTTTTCTCCTGCAAAAGCGAAAGTCCGCGCTCACGGAGCGCATAGGCACACAGCGGTGCGCCGAGGAGCAGTCCGCCACAGATCTCTGCCAGCGCATAGGCGTCGGCGTGCTCGATCGCGCCGCAGGCGGACAGATCCGCACGCGCCCCTCTGCCGTCTGCCGACGTGCAGGCGGGCAGGCGCACGGTAAAACCGCGCGCGGTATAAAATCCGATAAGATCGGCGCTTGCCGGCACGAGCAAAAGAAAATCTTTTGCCCCGTCTTTGGCAAATCGCAAAAGCGAAGTGGCGATACCGCGCCCCCGCGCCGCAGGGCGCACGCAAAGCGCGAAAATATAATCGCCGCGATAAATTTTTTCATCGCGGAGCGCGGCGGACAGCAAAAACATCCCGCCGAGGAGTTGACCGTCCGCAAGATATGCAAGATACCGTTCCTCCCGCGCCGCCGTGAGAAAATCGCAGATCCATGCACGGCTGTCCGCAAACGTTTCGCTGTGGAGCGAAATGATCTCCTCCCGCATCAGCGCGGTAAGATCCCCGACCGTATACGCGCAAATCAAAGGTCTTTCACCTTTTCAAAGATCTCATCCGAGATTTCATCCATCGGACGGATCCGCCCGTTTTTGCAGCAGTCGATCTCAACAAAGCCGAGGGCTTTTGCCGCGTAAAGTCCCGCCGCAAAGCACGCCTGCATATACGCCTCGTCGGTTTCGTGGATGTCTTTTTTGGCGCCGCGATGATCGACAAGCGCCATGGAGACCGCCGGCTCGACCAAAAGATACAGCGTGATATCCGGCTTTGGCAGACCGAGTTTTTCATATTCGTAATCGCAAAGCCAAGAAAGGAAGTTCTCCCAGTCTTCCCGCGGGAGTTTGGAGAGTTGATGCACGGCGTTGGCGCTGACGTAGCGGTTGAAAATGATATAGTCGTACTTTTCAAGGTCACGCTGCCACGCCATACGGTAACTCAGATAGCGATCCACCGCAAAGAGGGTGGACGCCGCATAGGCGCCCATATCCGACGGATGCGTGCCGAGGGCGCCGTCAAGATAGAGTTTGACCCCAAACGAGGAGTCGCAGTCATACATCGGAAAACTCAGCACCTTTGCCGTGTATCCCGCCGCGATCAGGCGGCGGCACAAAAGTTCGCTCTGCGTGCCCTTGCCGCTGCCGTCGAGTCCGTCGATCGAAATCAATTTTGCCATCAGTTTAACCTCTCGTCGCCGCTAACGACCATTTCTCTGAACTGCGTTTTGGAGATCAGCACTTCCCGCGGTTTTTGCCCGTCGGGGGCGCTGACAAATCCGCGTGCTTCCATAATATCGATGATCTTTGCCGCACGACCGTAGCCGATGGAAAGTTTGCGCTGGAGCAAAGACGTGGAAATTTTGCCGAGGTCGGTGGCGATCTCCAAAGCGTCGCGCAGTTTCGGGTCGCCCGCGGCGGCGTCCAGATCACCGCCCCCCTCGGATTTCTTGCCGCTCTCGCCGATAAACTGCGCCTCGCGCTCGATGCGCTCGATGATGTCGGCGTCGTATTCGACCGTCCCCGCCTGCTTGACAA
>JAFSUT010000073.1 GCA_017445085.1 Clostridia bacterium
GCCGCGACCGTAAAGCCGTCGCCCGGGGAGAAGGTCGTTGCCGTCGTGCCGCTCACCAGCCCGTATTCATAGGCGGCGGCGATATAGTCGGCGTACCACGCGCCCGCCGCAACGTCGGTAAAGCCGCCGCGATAGGTGCGCTTGCGCGTAAATCCCGCGAGCGGCGTAGCGAAAGATACGCCGCAGACGCCGCCGGTCGAAAAGTCGCCCGCGCTCACCGTGAGGATCTCGCTGATCGCCGCGGTTGCGCTGACCTTGTCCTGCGAGGTAAAATAGAGTTTGATCTCCTGCACTTTCGTCCCCTCCGGCAGTTTGTCAAAGGGCAAAACCACCGGGAGCATCCCGGAAACCGAAGAAAACATTTTCGTCGGGGTGCGGTAGGTATCGTCCGCCACCGCGTACACGTCCGCCGGACAAAGCATCGGATAGGAAAGTCCAAACAGCCAAAGCGCATTCAGCGAGACCGGCGCATCGTAGCGTAGCGTGATCGCACCGTCCGGCGTGCAGACAAAGCGGTAAAGATCGCTTTCGGAAATGCTGTCGTACGCCACCTTGTCGTCGATCAGGTTTGTGACGTGTCCGGCGGCGTCCGGATAGGTCGAGCGGATGGAGATCCCGTCTTTTTTCTTATACAGCCCGTTTGTCCCCGCGGGGATCGGCTGCATCGACGAGGACGGGCCGTTGACAAACAGTTTTCCGTCACGGTCGACGACAAGGCGGTCGATGCAGAGCATCCGACTGCCCGTAGACGGGTCGGCGATATTGGTACGGGAATGGTAAACGAGGTAGAGTTCGCTGCCGTCCGGCGAGTAGAAGATACTGCAATGCCCCGTACCGGCGGTCGATTTTCCGTCCCCTTTAAGGATCGGATTTTCCGCCGCTTTTTGATAGGCGCCGAGGGGGGTGCTTGCCGTGGCGTACCCGACGCTGTAATTGCCCGAGGCATAATAGTTTGCGCTGTACAAGAGATAATAGACCCCGCCGGCGGTAAACACGCAGGGGCCCTCATTCCAGCGCGTGTTGCCGGAGCGCAGTTCCCACGCGGCGTCCGGCGTTGTGAGCAGGACCGGCGCACCGACGACGCCGGAGAGGTCCGACTTGACTTCCACGCCGTAGATCTGGCTGGTCTTTTTGCCGTCCACGACGTTTTCCGAGCAGTCGCGCGCGTAGTAGAGATAGATTTTATCGCCGTCAAAAAGGAGCGAGGCGTCGATCACGCTGTAGTCGGGGGCAAACAGCGGGTGATCGTACAGATCGATAAACGGTCCCTCCGGCGATTTGCTCGCCGCCACGCCGATGGAGTGTCGGGTCACCCCGTCGAGGTCGCGCGCCGCCGAGTAGACCATATAATAGATATCGCCCACTTTGTAAACTTCGGGCGCCCAAAAGTTCTTTTCGCCAAAACTTTTTTCACTCAGCGCATAGGCGTCGTCGAGGCGCTCAAAGGATTTGAGCGTTTTTGACTTGTAGCACTGAAAATGTCCGCCGGTCGCATACAAATAATAGGTCGCGCTCTCTTCATCATATAAAATAAACGGATCTGCCACGCCGGAAAGTCCCGTATACGGGCTCTTAAAATAGGTCGAGGCGTCCTGCCGCGTACTCGGCAATTCGGTCAGCGCCGCCGCACCGAGGAGCAGTGCCGCACCGAGGAGCAGTGCAAAAACAAACGATATCTTTTTCATTTTCTTTTCTCCACGATCACGATCTCGCTGAGCGCCGCATCCGTCGCCCCGTCCCGCGGCGTAAAGGTCAGCGCCACGCGCAAAACTTTGCTGCCGTCAAAGCACAAAACGGCGGGAGAGCGCGGCAATTCGTGCGCAAAGTCCGCCGTGCGGATCTGCCCGTCCGCATCCGCGCGTACCTCGGCGGGATCCCGACTGCCGTCCGCCGCGCCGTAGATCCAAAGACTTTCAAGGGCGGTCGGGCGGGCAAACGCAAGCGTGATCTCCCCCTGCACCGCGCAGTCAAAACGATATACGTCGGCGGCGTCGCCGCGATGGTCAACGATGCCGTCGGTCAGGCGCCGCAGGCTGTCGGTCGACGGATAGGAGGAGGCGACCGAAACGTCGCGCCCCGTGAGTTTGCAGTACCCACGCGTCCCGGACGGATACGGCTGGCGTGCGACCGTGGGGCCGTTGACCGTCAGGCGCCCGTCGCGGCGAAAGACCATTTTGTCAAAGCATGGCGTGCGATCGGCGACCGGATTTGTCGTATTGGTCACGTCGCTGTGCGAGTGATATACCATATAGAGTTCGCTGCCGTCCGGCGAACGCAGATAATTGCAATGCCCCGTGCCCGAGGTATAAACCCCGTCACCTTTAAGGATCGGATTTTCGGCGGCTTTTTCGTAGGGACCGAGCGGAAAATCGGACACGGCGTAGCCCACGCAGTAATGGACGGAGGCGTAGTAATTTGCCGTAAAGAGCAACACGTACCGCCCGTCCTGCCGAAGCACGCAGGGGCCCTCGTTCCAAACGACGTCGCCCGAGCGCACCTCCCACGGGGAGGTCGGCGTTGCGAGCAGCACCGGCGTGCCGAGGACGCCTGAAAAGTCGGGGGCGACGCGCACGCCGAACACCTGGCTCGTCCGCTTGCCGTCCACGACGTTTTCCGAGCAGTCGCGGGAATAAAAGAGATAGATCTCGCCGTCTTCGTCAAAGAGGAGCGAGGCGTCGATCACGCTACAGTCGGGGGCAAACAGCGGATGATCGTACAGGTCGATAAACGGCCCCGTCGGGCATCGACTGCTTGCAATGCCGATAGAATGCCGCTTTTTCCCGTTTTCGAGGATGCGCGCCGCCGAGTAGACCATATAAAAGACGTCGCCGCGCTTGTACACTTCGGGCGCCCAATAGTTTTGCGTACCGAAAGATCTTTCGGTCGTGCCATAGGCGTCGCCATGCGCGGTAAATTCGATCAGATCTGGGGACGACCAGCACTGAAAGCGCCCGCCCGTGCAATATATGTAGTATTTTTCGGTCGCCGCGTCGTACAGCGCAACGGGGTCGCCGATGTGCGAGATCGACCGAAACGGGCTGACAAAACCGCCCGAATTGTATTTTTCTTTCATATTTATTTTACACTCCGACAAAAAAATTGTCAACACAAAATATTCGTGCATTCTATGAAAAAATTGTAGCATACCGGCCGCCGTTTTTCAATGGATTTTTTGTTTGTCAAATTGTACTTTTTAACCTTTTCCGCCGCTTTTTGTAAATCGCGCCGCGGCAAATGCAAAAAAACGAGGCGGGGATCGCGCGGCGCAAAACTTTTTCAAAAACGGCTTGACATCGAAAATAAGTTGTGCTATGATAATGGGGTCAAGTTTTCCTTGCGGGTGTAGTTCAATGGTAGAATTCCAGCCTTCCAAGCTGGCCGTGCGGGTTCGATTCCCGTCACCCGCTCCATATACAGGGGTATAGCTCAGTTGGTAGAGTACTGGTCTCCAAAACCATGGGTCGTGGGTTCGAGTCCTTCTGCCCCTGCCAAAAAAACACTCCCTCTCAGAGGGGGTGTTTTTTTCGTCTGTCGCTATGGATTTGAACCCGA
>JAFSUT010000074.1 GCA_017445085.1 Clostridia bacterium
ATCGCCGATCTCTCTTATGCGGAGAGCAAGATCATCTATGCCCCCGAGAGCGGTCAAGAATACAGTAAAAACCTCTGGTCGCCCGAGATTCACTACTTCACGGAGGAAGAAGCGGGCGAGGGTAACGGCGGCTGGTACTGCTTCCTCGGCAGCGGCGGCGACAACGATGAGGAAGGCTCTCTTGCTTCAAAGCAGCGGCAGTACGTCATCAAGTGCCTGGACGGCGACGATCTGCTGGGGCGGTGGGGCAACCCGCTCACCGGAGAAGAAAACGTGCCGCAGCTGATGCAGTTTCCCGATAGTGATTACAACGTGAGTGAACTCTGCGGCGGTTCGTCAGTCCTTCGGATCGACGGGCAGACCTATATCACCTTTATCAGCGAGGTCGGCAGAGGCACCGAGGACTTCCATCAGACGATGAACATCGCGCATTTTGAAAATCCGTGGACCATCACCGGCACGCCGGTGACCATCTGCGAGCCGACCGAATGGTTTGAGGAGGGCGGCTACGGTTACAGTAAATCGAAAGACGCGTGGTATCCGAAAGTTGTCGAGGGTGCAACGGCAGTCTACGGCAGCGACGGCTCGGTCTTTATCGTTTACGCGGGCAGCGGCTATTGGACGACCGAATACTGCCTCGGGCAGCTTACCTATCTCGGCGGCGACCCGATGGATGCGGCAAATTGGCAAAAAGCAACGTCGCCGATCCTCTATAAATCGGATGAGATCGTCGGCTGCGGGCACGCGTCCTTTGTCACCGACGAGAGCGGGCAGGGCTGGATCTGCTATCACGGGTATATCGGCACGGAGGGGTCAAAGCCTGCCGGCAGCCGCTATTCCTTTATTGAAAATTACACGGCGGACGCTGAAAACGGCGTGGTCATCGCCGACGGGAGCGGGCATCCGGCGCCGCTTTCGACCGTGCAGACGATGGACGTAAGTCCCATGTCGCTTGCCGCGCGGATCACCGGCTTTGACAGCCGCTACGATGGTGCGGACTTCAACGCGGACGGGCGCGTAAGTCTTCTCGACGGACTCAGCCTGCTCAAATCCGTTTTGGATGGTACAAGCGAAAAGAATATGGTGGATATCGTCCGCCTCTTGAAAATCGTTATGGCGTAAATCAAATTCCAAAAGGGGGCTGTAAGGGAACTTTGTTCCTTTACAGCCCCCTTTTTATCCGCTTTGAAACCTTGACGGCAAAGGGCGTAATGTGCTATACTTATGATGCGAAAACATTGTTTTCAAAAAGGGAGGGAAGAGGACTTTGCGGATCACAAGGGTGAAACTGCATTCCCGCGCCGAGGCGGCGGGGATCCTGGCAGGTGATTTTTTGCAAAGCATCAACGGGCATCCGATCGCCGATGTGCTGGACTACCGTTTTTATCTTGCCGACCGAAAGATTTCACTTGTCGTCGAGCGGGACGGCGTACCGATGACTTTTTCCATCGTCAAACACGAGTATGACGACATCGGGCTGGATTTTGAAACGCCGCTGATGGACAAAAAGCATTCCTGCACCAATAAATGTATTTTCTGCTTTATCGACCAACTGCCGCGCGGTCTGCGCGATACGCTCTATTTTAAGGACGACGACTCGCGCCTTTCGTTTTTGCACGGCAACTACGTCACGCTGACCAATATGACGGCGGCGGAGGTGGAGCGGATCATCGCAATGCACATCACGCCCATCAATATTTCGGTACATACCACAAACCCCGACCTGCGTGTGCTGATGATGAAAAACAAGCACGCGGGACAGGTGCTGTCCTACCTCAAACGCTTCAAAGAGGGCGGCACGCATATGCGCGGGCAGATCGTGCTCTGCCGCGGCGTCAACGACGGGGCGGAACTTGACCGCACGATGCGCGACCTTGCCGCGCTTTATCCCGCGATGGATTCGGTCTCGGTCGTGCCCGCGGGGCTGACGAAATTTCGCGACGGACTTTATCCGCTGCAGCCTTTTTCCAAAGAAGAAACGGCGGCGGTGCTTGCACAGATCGTGTCCTTCGGCGACGATTGCCTGAAAAAATTCGGCACGCGGCTCATCTTTCCCGCCGATGAACTGTATCTTGAGGCGGGCGTGCCTCTGCCGGACGCCGAGTTTTATGAGGACTTTACCCAGATCGAAAACGGCGTCGGTATGATTGCCTCGCTGAGAAGTGAATTCGGCATCGAGATGGACTTTATCGAAGAGTATACCGAAAAACTCATCGGCGAGCGGCGGATCTCGGTGGCGACGGGGGTTGCGGCGTACGATACCATCGCTGCGCTCTGCAAACGGCTGGAAGCGATTTGCCCGCGCCTGCACATCACGGTGTACAGAATTGTCAATCACTTTTTCGGCGAGAGTATCACCGTGGCGGGATTGCTGACGGGCAAGGATCTGTACGACCAACTGCGCGGCAAGGACCTTGGCGACGAACTTTTGCTGCCCGCCTGCACGCTGCGCGCCGACCGGGATCTGTTCCTTTGCGGTATGCACAGGGATACGCTGGAAAGAGACCTCGGGGTCAAACTTCGCTTTACCGAAAATGACGGTGCGGATTTTGTGTCCGCCGTCTTTGGAATATCGGATGCACAAGAGGAGGAAAACAAATGAAAAAGACAGGCCGGATCCTACTTTGCCTTTTGCTTTTGGGGCTTTGCACCTTTGCCGCCGTTTATTTTGCAAAACGGGGGACGGATGTGCCTGCCGCGACGGAAACGGCGACGCTTGTCGTGACCGAAGAACCCGTGGTGAGCGTGGAGGAAACCACGGCGCCGTTCTCCGTGCAAAACGTAGAGGTCACGCTGCCGATCTCGGACGCGGAGATCCGTTTTGAAAAGATCGAAACCGAGGACGAGGCGCTGGACGAGACGCTTTCGGCGATGGCAGAGGAGATTTTCCGCGCGTACGTCCCCAACGCGGCGTCGCTTTCGGCGTCGGGCGCGGAGATCCGGTATGACGCAAAACTCTTGCAGTCCTGCCGCCGCGGGCGGATCTATTCCGCGGTGTTTGGCGGCGCTTATTCGGTGTACGATGAAAACGGCGCGGGCGGCGCCGAGGGTGAGATCTTCTATACCGTCAACATTGATACCGAAAATATGCGCCTGCTCGCGCTGCCCGACTGGATCGACGTCGATGCGATGTATGCGGCATTTGCGGGCGGAAAGTTTACGCCGTGCGGCGAAAAGACCGCCGCGGATGAAAGTCTTTCGCAATATCCGCCCGAATACGGCATTTATCCGTACGTCTATCTTGACGGCGACGATTTTTGCCTCAATATCACACAGTCCGGCGTGTATGAGGAAAATATACAGTACAAACTGCCACTTTCGGCGGCGGATTTCATTTTACCCGACTATCTTTTCGGAGAATAAGGACAGCAACGTAAGATTGGAGAAACAGTATGGCAAAACCAACCATCGCGATCGTCGGCAGACCCAACGTCGGCAAAAGCACGCTATTTAATAAACTCATCGGCGAGCGCCGCGCGATCGTCGAGGATACCCCCGGCGTCACGCGCGACCGCATTTACGGAGAGGGCGAGTGGTGCGGCAGGGAGTTTGTTCTCATTGATACCGGCGGCATCGAGCCGAAAACCGACGATATCATCTTAAAGCAGATGCGAACGCAGGCGCAGATCGCTATTGACACGGCGGACGTCATCATCTTCCTGTGCGATATCCGTGCGGGGCTCGTCGCCGACGACAGAGAAATCGCCGTGATGCTCAAAAAAAGCGGAAAGCCCGTGGTGCTTGCCGTCAATAAAGTGGACAGCGTCGGGCAGACGCCGCTGGAATTCTACGAGTTTTACGAACTCGGGTTTGCGCAGGATCCGATCGCCATTTCGTCGGTGCACGGCAGCGGCACGGGCGATCTTCTCGACGCCGTGCTTGCACAGGTACCGCAGCGTGACGGGGAAGAGGATGAGGACGACAGCATCAAAGTCGCCGTTATCGGCAAGCCGAATGCGGGGAAATCCTCGATCATCAACCGCATCCTCGGGCAGGAGCGGCTGATCGTGTCCGAGATCTCGGGCACGACGCGGGACGCGATCGACACCAAGGTGGAAAACGAGTACGGCAAGTATACCTTTATCGACACCGCGGGCATCCGCCGCAAGTCCCGCGTTGAGGACGTGATCGAAAAGTACAGCGTTCTGCGCGCCCATATGGCGGTGGAACGCGCCGACGTTTGCCTCCTGATGATCGACGCCACCGCAGGCGTGACCGAGCAGGACGAGCATATCGCCGGCATCGCCCACGAGGCGGGCAAGGCGTGCATCATCGTCGTCAACAAGTGGGATCTTGTCGAAAAGGACAATAGTTCGGTCAACGCGTTTACAAAGCAGGTCTACGACGCGCTCTCCTATATGACGTACGCGCCGCTGATTTTCGTCAGCGCACGCACGGGGCAGCGCGTGACCAAACTGTTTGAGCATATCAATTACGTAAACGAGCAGGCAAAACTGCGCATTTCCACCGGCATGCTCAATGATATGCTGGGGGCGGCGACCGCAAAAGTACAGCCGCCGTCCGACAAGGGCAAGCGCCTGAAAGTGTACTATATGACGCAGGCGAGCGTGGCGCCGCCGACCTTTGTCATTTTCACCAACAGTATTGAGCTGTTTCATTTTTCCTATCAGCGCTATATTGAAAACTGCATCCGCGAGACCTTCGGCTTTCGCGGCACGCCGATAAAACTCATTTTGCGTGAGCGCGGCGACGATAAGAATTGAGGAAGAACTATGTTTGTTGACCATATTTCGATCTACGTCAAAGCAGGCAACGGCGGTAGTGGCGCGGTTTCGTTTCGCCGTGAGAAATACGTCGCGGCGGGCGGTCCCGACGGGGGCGACGGCGGGCGCGGCGGCAATATCGTCCTGCGTATCGACGAGGGGAGCAACACGCTCCTTGCTTTCCGCTATAAGCGAAAATTTATCGCCGAGGCCGGCGGGGACGGCAAGGGCGGCAAAATGCACGGTAAAAACGGCAAAGACCTGGAGATCCCCGTGCCGCCCGGCACGATCGTCCGCGACGCCGAGAGCGGAAGAATCATCAAAGATATGTCAAATTGCGAGCCGTTCGTCCTTTGCAAGGGCGGGCGCGGCGGCTTTGGCAACCGCCATTTTGCAACGCCCACCCGTCAGATCCCGCGCTTTGCCAAAAGCGGCACAAAGGGCGAGGAGCGGGAGGTCGTGCTCGAACTGAAAATGCTGGCAGACGTCGGGCTGATCGGCTTTCCGAGCGTGGGCAAGTCCTCGATCCTCGCAAAGATCAGCGCCGCCCGCCCGAAGATCGCGGAGTATCATTTTACCACGCTGTCGCCAAACCTCGGCGTCGTCTCGGTGGACGGCGGGCGCGGCTTTGTCGCCGCCGATATCCCGGGACTGATCGAGGGCGCGGCGGACGGACTCGGGCTCGGGCATGAGTTTTTGCGCCACGTGGATCGCTGCCGCCTGCTTTTGCACGTCGTGGACATCGCGGGCACCGAGGGCAGAGATCCGATAGACGATATTGAAAAGATCAATATCGAACTTGCGCGGTACAGCGAAAACCTCGCAAGCCGCCCGCAAATCATCGTTGCCAACAAAAAAGATATGCTGGAGGGCAGTGCAACCGACGTTTCGGCGTTTGAGGACTACGTGCGTGCGCACGGCTGGGATCTCCTCTATATCAGCGCGCTGACGGGCGAAAATCTCGATCGACTTGTGCATCTTACGGCGGATAAACTTGCGCTGTTGCCGCCGCTCACCGTCTACGAGCCCGAAATCGACGACGCCGAGGCGGCGATCCCCAAAGGCGAGCGCACCACCACCGTCCGCCGTGAAAACGACACCTATTACGTGGAGGGCGAGTGGCTGTACAATCTGATGGGGCAGGTCAATCCCGAGGACTATGAGTCGCTCTCGTTCTTCTCCCGCGTATTGCAAAAGGCGGGCGTCATCCAAATGCTGGAAGATAAAGGCTGCAAGGACGGCGATACCGTCAACATCTACGACTTTGAATTTGATTTTGTAAAGTAAATAATACATATCATCTTGTTAAAAAGGAAAAAGAAAATGAGAAACAAAAATGGCTTGTTTTTATGCTTTTGTATACTTGCGGTGATGGCGATGTTTGCCGTTACCGCCTCGGCGGCGACCTATGGGGATTTGACCTACACCGTTTCAGACGGCAAGGTCGCCATCACCGACTGCAAGACATCTGGCAGTGGTGCGCTGGTGATTCCCGAAAAAATCAACGGTTATCCGGTGACGAGCATCGGGAATTATGCATTCTATAATTGCATCGGACTTACGAGCATTACGATCCCGTCCTCGGTGACGAGCATCGGGTATCGGGCATTCTCGGGTTGCAGCGGACTTACGAGCATCGAGATCCCGTCTTCGGTGACGAGCATTGGGTATCGGGCATTCGCGTATTGTGAGAGTTTAACGAACATCGAGATCCCGTCCTCGGTGACAAGCATCGGGGAGTATGCATTCTGTAAATGCAGCGGACTTATGAGCGTGACATTTGCCGAGGGGAGCCAATGCACAAGCATCGGGGATTTGGCATTCTATGTTTGCAGCAGCCTTACGAGCATTACGATTCCGTCCTCGGTAACGAG
>JAFSUT010000075.1 GCA_017445085.1 Clostridia bacterium
ATCTATCTCTATTTCGTCAGCACCGGCGCGGTTTCGATGAACGGTTATTCGGTCAGCCGCGGCAACAACATCTGGGGCGCCGAATTCGATATGGACACCCTGACGCTGAAGACCCAGCCGAAACTCCTCGTGCAGGGCGCAAGCGGTGAGTCCTACGTCGCCGAGGGTCCCGAAATGCTTAAATACAACGGCGTATATCACCTGACCTTCTCGATCTACGGCTACACCAACACCAGATATTCGGTCAACGATGCGACCTCGGACAGCCCGCTCGGCAATTTCACCCGTGCAAACTCCACCAACCCCGTCATGCAGACGGCGGATATCTACAGACTCGATCCCGCCAATAACCTCTACGGTACGGGACACCATTGCTTTACCACCTCGCCCGACGGCAGTGAGATCGTGATGGTCTATCACGCGCACCGCAGCGGTATCGCGCGCGTCAATCCGCCGGAAGACGCCGATGACGGCACGCTCTACGTGGAATCCCGCCGCGTGTGCATCGACAAAGTCACCTTTGACGGGGATGGCGTGATGCACGCCGGCACGAACGATCATCCGACCGTCGGCACGCAAAACTGGGTACCCTCGGGCGCCGTCGTCGGCAGAACAGTGGAACTCGACGAAAACTTTGAGGCGCTGCTCACCTTGCCGACCGTTTACGTTTGCTACCGCAGCGGCAGCGACAGTAACGACGGTCTGACCCGCAACACGCCTTTCCTCACGCTGGACGCCGCGTATGCGGCGCTGCCGAACGGCGGTACGATCGTTCTGACCGAGAACTACGTGCTGGCGGACATCTATAACAGCGACAATCAGCAGTATATCACGCCGGCGGTCAACGGCCCGATCATGATCCGCGGCGACTATTCCTGCGTCACCCTCAACTTCAAATTCTTCAATATCAGTTCGGATACCTACTTTGACAACCTGACCTTTGCGCCGCGCACGACCTCGACGTACTCGATCATCCAGTGCGGCTTCAACAACGTCGTTTTCGGTGAAAACGTTGGCTGTTCGGCGCGTCCGAACGCAGAGCAGTTCCCGATCCTCGTCGGCGGCCGCTGGTGGTATACCGGCACCAGCTCGAGCGTAATTTACGATCCGTACAGAGCCAGCACGGCGGAATGTACCACCGATAAAGCGTACACCCTCAAAGTGCTCGGCGGCACCTGGTCGATCGCGACCCAAAACTCGCTGAAAGCTTTGACGGTGATGGGCTCCTCGGCGCCGAACGCGACCCTCGTCCTCGGTGAAGGCGCGATCATCCGTCCGGCAAAGGCAGTTGCCCCCACGGTGGCATACAGCAACGGCGCGGCGGTACTCACGATGCACCCCGCAAGCAACACGGTCAACGCCCCCTACGTATACGCCGTATATAAAACGGTCGGCGGCAAGGACATTCTCCTCGGCTATACCGCAGAGGGAGAGGACGTATACAGGGACAGCACCTACGTTTTCGGCTCGTCCACCGATTATAAGGTGAGCGTGTACGTAAACGGTGCATGCTTTGGCGACTTGTCAAACGCGGTGACGCTGACGGTTCGCGGCGACTACGATGATGACGGTGAGATCACGATACTTGACGCACTCACGCTGCTCCGTAGTATTCTTGACGGCGCGGCGGAAAACTCCCTCTTAGATGTTTTGCACATTCTCAAAGTTCTGGCAAACTAAATTGAAGTGAAAAAAGAGGCAACCGTCACCGGTTGCCTCTTTTTGTGTATAAAATGCCGCGGCTGTGTAAAAGTTGTTCACGTTGCCCCGGCTTTTTGTTTTTCTCCAAAAAGTTTTTCGGCGCCTTGTTTCAAAAAGGAACACAACGATCCATCCTATCTTTCCACCCGGGTATAGCCGTCGCGGGTGACTTTCAGCGTATACTCGGAGGCAAGCGCCTCGGCGCACAGCCCGTCAAAGTCGATGCGCGACTCCTCCTCGATGACCTTGGCAAGTTCGGGACGTGTCTTCGGATGGCGCGGGGTAAATACGGTGCAGCAGTCCTCATACGGGAGGATCGCGGTGTCGTAGGTGTCGATCTTGCGCGCGATCGCCACGATCTCCTCTTTGTCCATCCCGATACAGGGGCGGAACACGGGGCGGTCGGCAAGGGCGTTGGTGACGTAGAGCGCCTCGGCGGTCTGACTTGCGACCTGCCCGAGGCTCTCGCCCGTGATGATGGCGTCGGCGTGGTGCTTTTTTGCCATGGCTGTGGCAAGTTTCATCATAAAACGGCGGAGGAGCAGTGTAAAATAGTCCTCGTTGCACGCGTCGCGGATGACTTCCTGGATATGCGTCAGCGAGAGGACGTGTACGTACATCGTGTCGGTGTATTCGGTCAACTTCTGTGCCAGCGTCAGTACCTTTTCACGCGCGCGCTCGCTCGTATAGGGAAAACTCTCAAAGTGGAGCGCGTCGATGATCATCCCGCGCTTTGCCATCATAAAGCCGGCGACCGGACTGTCGATCCCGCCCGAGAGCAGGAGCAGACCGCGCCCCGAGGCGCCGAGCGGCATACCGCCCGCGCCGTGGATCTGGTCAAAGTGCAGATAGGCGCCGCCCTCGCGGATCTCCACGCGGATGACGCGCTGCGGCGCGTGGACGTCCACGCGGATGCCGCGCACGGCTTCAAGGACGTAGGCGCCGACTTCCCGGCAGATCTGCGGGGAGGTGAGCGGAAAGGTCTTGTCGGCGCGTTTGGCTTCTACCTTAAAGGTCTTTACGCCGACGAGACGGTGGGGAAAGTATTCTTTAACGCACGCGCGGATGCTTTCCATATCCTTGTCGCAGACGGCGGCGACCGTCACGCCGACAAAGCCGAAGATCTTTTTCATACCGTCCAGCATACCGTCCATATCGCAGGCGTCGTCCTTTGGCTCAACGTAGACGGTGCTTTGCATTTTGTAAATATCAAAATTGCCGTAAAGCGCGGCGCGTGCTTTGACGCGGCGGAGGAGCAGCGCCTCAAAATGGGCTTTGTTTGCGCCTTTGAGGACGAGTTCGCCGTATTTTCCGAGGATAACTTCTTTCATTTGGACTCCTTATCAGTTGATTTGCGCACGGCACCGTCGGATGTGATCTTGTACCGCACGGTTGTCAGTGCGCGCAGCCCCATCGGACCGCGGGCGTGCAGTTTTTGCGTGGAAATGCCGATCTCCGCGCCGTAGCCGAACTCGCCGCCGTCGGTGAAGCGGGTGGAAGTGTTGACGTAAACGCAGGCGGCGTCCACCTCTTTGCAAAAGAGGTCGGCGGCGGCGCTGTCGGTCGTGAGGATGGCCTCACTGTGTTTTGTGCCGTGGATATTGATATGCTCGACGGCTTCTTTCACGTTTTCAACGACCTTGACCGAGAGGATGAGGTCGTTGTACTCTGTAAAATGATCCTCTTCGGTGGCAAGGACGGCGCCGTGAAAGCAGTCGATACAGTTTTGATCGGCGCGGATCTCCACCCCGAGGGGGGTGAGCGTCTCCTCCAGCCGCGGGAGAAACGCCGCCGCGATCGCGCGGTCGCAGAGCAGGGACTCCGCCGCGTTGCAGACCGAGGGGCGCTGAGTCTTGGCATTGACGATGACGGCGAGGGCGGTGTCGAGATCGGCGCTCTTTTCCACGTAGATGTGGCAGTTGCCGGCGCCCGTTTCGATAACGGGGACTTTGGCGTTTTCCACCACGCGGGAGATCAGACCTTTGCCGCCGCGCGGGATCAGCACGTCCACGTAGCCGCGGATCTGCATCAGCGCGTCCGCGCCCTGCCGCTCGGTGCGCTCAATCAGGGAGACGCATGCTCTGTCAAAACCGGCGGCGGCAAGTGCTTCGCCGATCACGCGGCAGATGGCTTTTGCGCTTTCGATCGCTTCTTTACCGCAGCGCAAAATTGCGCCGTTGCCGCTTTTGATGCAGAGGGCGGCGACGTCCAGCGTGACGTTGGGGCGCGATTCGTAAATGACGGCGACAAGCCCCAGCGGTACGCGCTCCTCGGTGATGGTGATCCCGCTCGGGCGGGTCCAGGTCTTGTCGCCGCAGAGCGGGTCGGGGAGGGCTGCCGTCGCCTCCACCGCGTCCGCCATGGTGAAAATACGGTCGCGGGAAAGGCGCAGGCGGTCAAGCATTTGCGCTTTGACGCCGTTTTCCGCCGCGTTGGCGAGATCCGCCGCGTTTGCGGCGAGGATGTCGCCTTCCGCCGCGCGGACACGCGCGGCAAGGTCGAGGAGGAGGCGGACGCGCGCCTCGTGCGATGAAATGTTGAGCGCCGCGGCTGCGGCTTTTGCCCGCTGTTCAAGGGTGAGAATATAGTCGCTGATATCCATTGTTATTTACCGACTTTCAAAAAATCAAATTTCCGGCGCAGACGCGGCAAAGTAGGTGCCCTCGGCGCTGCCGTCGAGGACGCCGTAGAGGATCTCGGGGTCGGCGGCGGAGACGATCATCATGGGGATGCCGGACTCGCTTGCGATTTTGGCGGCAAGGAGTTTTGCCTGCATACCGCCCGTGCCGCGCTCGGTGCCGGCGCCGCCGGCGGCGGTGACCATATCGTCGGTGATCGACTCAACGTAGGGGATCCGTTTGGCAAAGGGATTTTTGCGCGGATCGCTGTCATAGTAGCCGTCGATATCGGTGAGATTGACGATGAGGTCGGCATGGCAGACCACGCCGACGTAAGCGGACAGGCGGTCGTTGCCGCCGAATTCGAGTTCATAGCAGGAGATCGGGTCGTTTTCGTTGATGATCGGGATGATGCCCATCGACAACAGTTCTTCAAAGGTCGCCTCGGCGGCCTCTCTGCGCGCGGGGGAGTCGATGACGTCCTTGGTGAGCAAAATCTGCGCCACCGTCTGCCCGTACAGCGAGAAAAACTCCCCGTACAGGCGCATCAGCTCGATCTGCCCGACGGAGGCAAGCGCCTGCTTTTCGGCGGTGCGCCGCGGGCGGGCGCAGCCGATTTTGGACACCCCTGCCGCCACGGCGCCGCTGGAGACGAGGATGACTTCTTTTCCCATATTTTTCAGATCGGCAAGCACGCGGCAGAGATGCTCGATGCGGCGCAGATCCAGTTTTCCCGTATCGTGGGTCAGCGAGGAAGAGCCGATCTTGACGACGATGCGTCGAAAGGCGGTGATTTGCTTCTTATTTTTCTCGTTTTCCATAAAATTTGAAATTTCCTATTTATTTTAATAAAATTATATAGTATAATAAATAAAATACGGATACTATACCGTCCGTAGCCATTATAGCGCACGGATGCAAAAAAAGCAAGAAAAGATGAAAGATAAATCTTTTTCCGCGGTGCGGGTTTTGCGCCGCATCAAGTCCGCAAGCGAAAAAAACGCGAAAAATCGCGAAAAGGGGAACCGATATGAAACGGAAATTTACGATTTCGCTGCTCGATACGCCGGTGGCGGTCGTCAGCGACGACAGTGAAGAGGACGTCAAGGCGTATGCCAAGACCTTGAATGAACGCCTGCAAAGCGTGCTTTGGAAATCCAGACAGATCTCCAAGACCGAGGCGGCGCTCTTCTGCGCGCTGGAACTGCTTTCCGAAAGTGAGACCGCCAAGCGCAAACTCGACCGTATGGAAGCGCAGATGGATCTGTACACCGCAAACATCACGCGCCTCAAAGAAGAAAATGAAATGCTCACAAAGAAAGTGGACGCGCTGGAAGCGCGCCTGAAAAAATGAGCCGATCTCTGCCGGAACTTCTGGCGCCCGCCGGGAGCATGGAGGCGCTTTGCGCGGCGGTCGACGCCGGGGCGGACGCCGTGTATTTCGGCGGTGAAAACTTCGGCGCACGCGCCTACGCCAAAAACTTTACCCGCGAAGAGATCGTCGAGGCGGCGGCGCTCTGCCGCGCCTACGGGGTCCGCAGTTACGTGACGCTCAATACGCTGATCTTTGACCGCGAAATGCGCGAGGTCTTGCAGACGGCGGCGTTTCTTGAAAACGCGGGCGTGGACGCGCTGATCATCGCCGATATGGGCGCGGCGCACCTGATCTCGGAGAAGATCCCGACGATGCAGCTGCACGCCAGCACGCAGTTTTCGGGGCACAACGCGGACGCCGCCGCCTTTCTTGCGGCGCACGGCTTTACCCGCATGGTGACCGCACGGGAGACTTCCTATCCCGATTTGAAGGCGCTTTGTGCCGCGTCCCCGATAGAGATCGAGGCGTTTATTCACGGTGCGCTCTGCGTTTGCCACAGCGGGCAATGCCTGTTCAGCAGCGTGGTCGGCGGGCGCAGCGGCAACCGCGGGATGTGCGCCCAGCCCTGCCGCCTGCCAGATGCCGAGGGCAATTATCCGCTCAGCCTGAAAGATCTTTCGATGGCGGGACGTATGGACAAACTTTTGGACTGCGGCGTCGCTTCTCTGAAGATCGAGGGGCGGATGAAAAGTCCGACCTACGTCCACGGGGTGACATCCATCTACCGCCGTCTGCTTGACGAGCGGCGGAATGCCGATCCCGACGAGACGGCGCGCCTTGCCGAACTGTTCAGCCGCAGCGGGTTTACCACCGGCTATTTTGACGGCAAGATCACCTCCGCCATGCTCGGCGTGCGCCGGCAGGAGGATAAAGATGCCGCACACGCCGCCGCCCCGTTTACGGGGCTTTGCAAAAAAGTGCCGGTCTCGGTGTCCGCGACCCTCAAAGCCGATACGCCCTTTACGGTGACGGTATCCGGCGCAAAAGGGAGCGTCACGGCGACGGGAGATATCCCCGAGGTTGCCGTGCGCGCGCCGCTGGACCGTGCGGCGCTTGAAAAAAATCTGCTCAAATTCGGCGGGACGGCGTACACGCCGCTGCCGCCGCAAATCGATATGGACGAGGGACTGATTTTGCGGAATGCGCAGATCAACGCCACACGTCGCGCCGCGACCGACGCCTACGCCGCGCTCGGCGAAAGGGAACATACCGTTTCTACCGATTATACGCCGGTGCAGCGGGCGAAAACTGATGAAAACGAGCGCACCGCCGTCGTCTTTCGCGCAGGCAATCTGCCGACCGACGCCGCCTTTTACGATGCTTTTGACGTCGTATTTTTGCCGCTGTCCGAGTATCCGAAAGCGACGTTTCACAAAAAACTCGGCGTGCTTTTGCCGAGCGTCATTTTTGAGAGCGAAAAAGAAAAGATCTCCGCCGATCTTGCGGCGGCGTACGCCCGCGGCGCCCGCGCCGCGCTTTGCGGAAACTTCGGGCATCTGGCCATGGCGCGCGCGGCGGGCTTTGCCGTGCACGGCGACTTCCGTTTGAATATCACAAATCAGCTTGCCGCCGATTTTGCACTGGCCAACGGATTTGAAAGCGTGATCCTCTCGCCGGAGTTGACCTATCCGCGCCTTGCCGCCATCGGCGGCCGCGTGCGTGCGATCGTCTACGGACGCCTGCCGCTGATGCTGCTTGAAAAATGCGTTGCCAAGGAGACGTCGTCCTGCGCGGCGTGCGCCGAGGATCGGGCAGAACTTTGCGACCGCAGGAACGTGCGGTTCCCGATCTTGCGGGAGGCGCCGCACCGCTCTCTGCTTTTGAACTCGGTGCCGACGTACGCGGCGGACAGGATGCCGCGCGGCGGCGTACATTTTCTGTTTACCATCGAACGTGCGGATGAAATTATGCGCGTGCTGGACGCTTATGCCCACGGCGCGCCGCCCGCATCGGATTTTCGGAGGATCAAGGATCGTGACTAAACTGTATCTCGCCTCTTTGTCGCCGCGGCGCAAAGAGATCTTGGAAGAAATGCGCCTGCCGTTTACCGTACTTTCGGCAGAGGCGGACGAGCAGGTGCCGGCGGGGACGGATCCGCAGAGCGCCGGGCAGATGCTGGCGGTACGCAAAGCGGCGGCACTGCGTGACAAACTCACGGCACAGGGCGCGTACGGAGAAGAAACCGCCGTTTTGGCGGCGGATACGCTGGTATATCTCGACGACCGCCCGCTGGGAAAACCGAAAGACGCGGCAGAGGCGCTGGAAATGCTCTCGGCGCTCTCGGGCAGGACGCACACCGTTTGCACGGGGATGTGTCTCCTTGTCGGTGCGCGTTCCTACTCGCTTGCCGACGTCACCAAGGTGAAAATGCGCGCCTTTTCGGCAGAGGAAGCTGCGGCGTACGTCGCCACGGGCGAGCCGCTGGATAAAGCGGGCGCTTACGGCATCCAGGGTCTGGGCGCACTGCTTGTACAAGAGATCGAGGGAGATTATTTTTCGGTGATGGGGCTTTCCAAATGCGGCGTTTACCGCTTGTTTCAAACGGCAGGTCTCCCTTATTGGAGTATGATACGAAAGGAGAAACACGCAAATGAAATTTGACTTTGCAGCCCTCAAAGGTTTTGATATGCGGGTTTCCAAAAATCTCGGCATTGACCTCGGCACCTCCAACACGCTGATCTATGAGGCGGGGCGCGGCATCGTCGTGCAGCAGCCGACGGTGGCGGCGGTCAACAGCCGCTCACTGGAAACGATGGAGGTCGGCGACGCCGCCAATCTGATGCTTGGCAAGACCTCGGGCGAGGTGCGCGCCTTTCATCCGATCCGTGACGGGGTCATTGCGGAAATCGACGTGGCGGAGGAAATGCTCAGCCGCCTGATGAAAAAAGTGAGCAAAGTTTCGTTTATCTACCGTCCGCGCGTCGCGGTGGCGGTCCCGCACGGAATCACGGGCGTTGACCGCCGCTCGTTTGAGGACGTGGCGGTCAATGCGGGCGCGCGCGGCGTCACGCTGATCCCGAAACCCTTGGCGGACGCGCTCGGGCTCGGACTTAAAATCAGCGCGCCCAGCGGAAATCTGATCATCAACATCGGCGGCGGCATGACCGAGATCGCCACCGTTTCGCTCGGCGGTATCGTCACCGCCGCGACCATCCGTACCGGCGGCACGCACATGGACGACGCCATTGCCGTCTATATTCGCCGCCGTTACAGTGTGACCGTCAGCCAAAAGACCGCCGAACAACTGAAAATGCGCATCGGCTCGGCGCATCCGAGCGCCGACGGCGGCACGCTGGAAGTGCGCGGCAAGCGGATCGAGACCGGACTGCCCGTGATGCTGAAGATCAACGCGGCGGAGATCCGCGAGGCGATCGGCGAGCAGCTCTCGCAGATCGTGGACAGCCTGCGCAAGGTGCTGGAAAAAACGCCGCCCGAGATCTGCTCGGATATTTACGACCACGGTATTTACCTGACCGGCGGCTGTGCAAGTCTGCCCGGGATGGGGGCGCTGATGACGCAGGTGACCGGCATCCGCACCATCGTTTGCGAAAAGCCGATGCAGTCCTGCGTGTTGGGGCTCGGCAAATACATCGAGCATCCCGAGCGCTATCCTTTCCTGTCGCAAAAGAGAATGTAAGCGCTTGCTTTGCCGCTTGCGGCGAGCATCAATTTCAAAGGAAGATCAGAGGTCTCTGTTCTATGGGCGGATTTTTCAGAAATAAATATTTTGTCATTCTCGTGACGCTGTTTGTGATCCTTGCGGGGGTCCCGACCATCCTCTCCGCTATGGGACAGCGGGATTTTGTGCGGGATATCGGTATGAGCGCCCTGACGCCGCTTTTGCGCGGGGCGACAGCGCTCGGCAGCGCCCTTCGCGGTTACGCCGATTATTTTACCGAGTATGACCGCCTCGCCGCCGAAAACAAACAACTCCGGGAGGAAATTGACAAACTTGCATCGCAAAAGACCGACGCCGCGCTCTATGAAAAAGAAAACGCGTGGATGCGGAATTACCTCGGCATCAAGCGGATCCATCCGGATTTCACCTTTTGTGACGCCAACCTCATCGGGGCGTCCTCCGGCAAATATCAGACGTCCATGACGCTGGACCGCGGCAGTCTGCACGGCATCGCCGTCGGGATGCCGGTGCTGACAGCGGACGGCGTTGTCGGCAAGGTCACCGAGGTGGGGCTGACCTTTTGCCGCGTGTCTACGATCCTCAACTATGATTCGTCGGTCGGCGCTTACGTGGAGCGCAGCGGCGCGGTAGGACTTGTCTGCGGCAATTTTGACCGCAAGGCGGAAGGCGCGTGTGAACTGCGGTATATCCGTTTTGACGCGGATATCGAAGTCGGCGACCGCGTCCTTTCCAGCGGGCTCGGCAGCGTGTACCCGCGCGGACTTCTGCTCGGGACGGTCAGCGCGCTTTCGGGCGATGCGTTTGATCATACGCGCATTGCTGTGATCACGCCCGCCGCCGACCTTGCGGCGGTGAGCCGCGTGATGATCCTCACCTCCTTTGCGGCGACGGAGGCGGAAGAATGAAACTTCATTTTCGCCGCATAAAAACGTGGAAAACGCTTGCATACGGTTTGTATTTTTTGCTCCTGTTTTTGTGTTCGCACGCGTTTTTGCCGGCGCTTTTGCCGGCGCTCCCCCTGCCGAATATGACCATTCCTGCGCTCTGCCTGCTTGCGATGACCGAGGACGGCGGATACGCCGCCGTATTTGCCGTCGTTTTCGGCGCGCTGGACGCGGCGGTACTTGATTTTGCCACGGCGCCGCTGGTCTTGTTTTATCTTTTGGTGACGCTTTTGTCCGCAAAACTGTTTTCCAGTCTGTTTTCCCGCGGATTTTTGCCGTGGCTCGGATATACGATCGGCTGGCTCGTCCTCTTTGCGCTCCTTATGCTGTTTTCGATGGTGAGCGCGTGGCAGGAGCGCGTCGGTATGGCGTTCTTTACCGAGATCCTTGCGCAGAGCGTATCTTCGCTTTGCTTTGCCGTCCTCACTTATCCGCTGCTATGGCGGCTGACCCGTCGCTTTTCCGCGGACGGTTGAGTTTGCACATTTTTTCCCTCTCTCTCTCTGAAATCTTTTGAAAAGGAGCGGATATCTCCGTGAAAAAACTGCATATCACCCTGCGCCTGTGCGTGCTTGCCGCTCTGTTTCTTTTGATTTGCGCGGCATATCTTGCCGAACTTGCGGGGCTGCAAGTCGTCGGGCAGGACTACTACAACCTGGTCAAGGCGGAAACGTCGTCGCGCTACGTGACGGTCTACGCAAGGCGCGGTGAGATCTATGACCGAAACGGCAAGCCGCTGGTCGTCAATTCCGAAAACTACAATATTTCTCTCGAATACGGCGCGATGCCGATCGGCAAAGCGGCGTTTAACGAGATGATTTTGATGGTGACCGACGCCATCGTCGCGGGCGGCGGGGAGGAGAACCTCACCGTGCCGACCTTTCCGTTTGTCGGCACGTACCCGAACTATGAAAAGGACCCCGTTTTTTTTGAGAGCAAAACCAATCAGATCAAATGGGATGCGCTCCTGCGCAGACTTGAGCGCGACCCGGAAATTTCCACCGAGGATCTTTTGGAGTATCTGCGCTTTCGGTACGGTCTGATCGAGTATGACCGCAAAGCCGACGAATATTTTGAAAATTATGAGACGGAAGACGCCGATTATCTGATGCGCGTGCGCTTTGCGATGGAATATATCCAGTTCAGCCGCGTCCAGCCGTATACGCTGGCGGAAAATGTGGATGACCGGACGCTTGCTTACGTGGCGGAGCGCTCGTTTCCGCCCTTCCGCGTAACGGTGGACAACGCGCGTACCTACGTCTACCCGGGGTACGCCTCCCACATCCTCGGACGCATCGGCAAGATCCAGGCGGAGGAAGCCGAGGAATACAAAGCGCGCGGATACAGCGCCGACGCCTACGTCGGCATCTCCGGCGCGGAGAAAGTGTATGAGGAATATCTGCACGGCACCGACGGGCTGTTGGAGATCGTCGAGGACGTCTACGGCAACATCGTGTCCGAAACCACGGTCAAAGAACCCGTGGCGGGCAAGGACGTGCGCCTGACGATCGACATCGACCTGCAAATCTCGGCGGAAGACGCCTTGCGTGACAATATCACGGTCATCCACCGCCGTGCGGCGGGGCAGAGACCGTATAACGGTGAGGATGCCTCGAGCGGCGCGGCGGTCGCCGTGGATCCCGAAAGCGGCGAAGTGCTTGCCATGGCGTCCTATCCGACCTTTGATCTTGCGGACTACGGCGCATCGTATACCGCGCTTGCCGAGGACGAACTCCGCCCGCTCCTCAACCGCGCCCTGTTCGGCTTATATACGCCGGGATCGACGTTTAAGCCCGGGGTCGCCGCCGGTGCGCTCAACGAGGGCGTGATCACGGCAAATACGATCATTGTGGACAAGGGCGTGTACGATTTCGGCGGGTATCGCCCGCGCTGCTGGATCTATCTGCAAAGAGGGCAGACGCACGGCGCGCAAAACGTGGTCGCCGCCATCCAAAACTCCTGCAACTACTTCTTTTACGAAGTGGGCAACCGTATGGGCATCGATATGATCGCCAAGTACGCCAAACTCTACGGGCTCGGCGAGCCGACCGGCATCGAACTCGGCGAAAACACGGGCATTTTGGCAAGCCCTGCATACAGTGAAAGCGTCGGCAATATCTGGAATCCCGGCAACACTCTGCAAGCCGCCATCGGGCAGTCGGACAATATGTTCACGCCCCTCCAGCTCGGGATGTATATCTCCGCGCTGCTTGAGGGCACGCGCTGCCGTGCGCATCTGCTCAAAGAGGTGGTCGAATTTCCGAGCGGGGACGTGGTGTATGAAACGCCGACGGAGGTGATCGACGTCCTTGATTTTCGTCCCGGGATCCTTCCTTTAATAAAAGGGGCGATGAAAGACGTGGTCGAAAGCGGCTCCGCCGCCCGCATTTTTCGCGGCTACGATATTACGGTCGGCGGTAAGACGGGGACGGCGCAGGTCGGCGACGACCGCAGTGCAAACGCGCTTTTTGTCGGCTTTGCCCCCTACGACGATCCAAAGATCGTGACGGCGGTCGTCATTGAGCAGGGCGCCAACGGCACCGACGCGGCGTACACCGCCAAAGCGATGTTTGACGCCTACCTCAAAGGCGAGCGGTATCTGCCGCTGGACGCGCAGGAATGAGGGAAAAAACGTATACTTAAACTTTTTCAAAAAGGATTTTTCGGTGATGACGAAAAAAGAACTTGCGCGGCAGAGTGCCGCGGCGCTTGAGGCGCTCTATCCGGACGCCGCCTGCTCGCTCGACTATGAAAACGAGCCGTGGAAACTGCTGATTTTGGCGCGCCTTTCGGCACAGTGTACCGACGCGCGCGTCAACATCGTGGCAAAACCGCTGTTCGCCCGCTTTCCGACCCTTGCGTCGGTGGCGGCGGGACCGCTTGAGGATATCGAGGAGATCGTCAAGCCCTGCGGTCTGTACAAAACCAAAGCCAAAAATATTTATGATACCGCGGGGATCCTCATGCGTGACTTTGACGGGCAGGTGCCGCGCGATATGGACAACCTTTTGTCCCTGCCGGGGGTGGGGCGCAAGATCGCCAATCTGATGCTCGGCGACGTGTTCGGTCAGCCGCGCATCGTGACCGATACGCATTGTATCCGCATTTGCGGCCGCCTCGGTTTTTATCCCGAACAGGAGAAAAATCCGGAAAAAATCGAAAAAATACTTTCAAAATGGGTGGACGGTCCGGTGCAGTCGGATTTTTGCCACCGCATCGTGCAGTTTGGGCGCGACGTTTGCACGGCGCGCTCGCCGAAGTGCGATGAATGCACGCTGCGCGGCTTTTGCAAGCACGCAAATAGGCAGGACTGAACGACCGCGATGTTTTGCGTTAGCAAAACTCGATAGAGTTGCGCCAGCAAAGCGCACGGCAGAGAACAAAAGAGAACAAACGCGATGTTTTGCGTCAGCAAAACTCGACAGAGTTGCGCCAGCAAAGCGCACGGCAGAGAACAAAAGAGAACAAACGCGATGTTTTGCGTCAGCA
>JAFSUT010000076.1 GCA_017445085.1 Clostridia bacterium
CGCGGCGGTGCGCAGCGGCGCCTGCCCCGACGTCACGGCGGAGATGGCGTGTGCCGGTGCAGTGGCAAAACTGTACGCCGCGGGCATCGTCAGCGGTGACAGCGGCAGCGGCAACTACCGTCCAAACGACAGCATCGTCCGCAGTGAGGCGTGCGTGATCTTTACGCGCATCGCCGCAAAAGAATACAGAGCAAAATAAGATCCGAAATAAAAAACGGACTGTGAGAAAACTGCGCTCACAGTCCGTTTTTTACGTAAAAGAGCGGCGCCGATATACATCGGCGCCGCTCTCCTCTGAAAAATCACAACCGGATTTCCCCTCGGATGCAGAGAACTTATTTTTCGATGGGTGCGTCGGGGGCGTTTTTCTTGACGCTCGCGATCCCGTTCATGCAGCTGTCTTTTGCGACATACCCTTCGGAAACTGCGACGACTTCGCCGTTTTTCGCTTTGAGTCTGAATCTGTACTCGCCCTTTTTATCCTGATATACTTCAAATTTAGGGTGCTTCATGGTTTCAAAGTTTTCAACCGTCTGGTCTTCGATCTCGCCGACGCAGTTTTTGCGCACGCTCTCGATCCCGTTTAAGCAAGCCTTTTCAGACGTGTAAACTTCGGAGGTGGCGATCACCTGCCCGTTGCCTGCCTTCAAATCAAATTTAATGCCCGTTGCGGTTTCTTTTACGACAAACTTTCCCATTGGTCAAATCCTCACTTTCATAAAATCGGGTCTTTTCGACCCTTTCTGTCTAAATTGTAGCATAGGTTTTCCGCGCTGTCAAGCAATTTGAAAAAACATACCGGGACGCGGACAAAGAAAGAGGATCCGTCGCCGCGGCGACGGATCCTCTGCGATTTTCCCGGTTTTACTTTGTCAGCGTTGCCGTTGAAGTTGCGCCGTCCCAATCCACGGCAGCGCCGAAAGACTCGGCGATAAAGCGGACGGGCAGGAGCGTGCGCCCGTTTCTTGACGCGGCAGGGACGTCCAGCGTCTTTGCCGCACCATTGACGTACGCGGTGGTCGAGCCGAGCGTGATTTTCAGTTCAACGTCCGACGTTTTGAGCGTTGCGGTCGCCGTTGCGGCGTTCCAGTCCACAACGGCGCCCATCGCCTCCGCGATAAAGCGCAAGGGCATCAGCGTACGGCTGTTTTCAATGACGGGCGCGACGTCGAGCGTCTCCGCTTTGCCGTTTACATACGCCGTCGTCTGCCCGATGGTGAGTTTCACGGTCGTTTTGCCCTGCGCCTCTGCCGGCGCGCCGTAGGGGATGACCTCGCCCTCTCCCTCGATGGTGAAGCGTTTGATCGCCTCCGCGGATAAGATCGCCACGGTGTCCTTTTCCAACTCGATCTTAAAATGATAGTCGTGATTGGACATCAGGATCGCCTTATCCGTGACGATCAGCGTTGCCCCATCGGTGACTTTGATCGTATTTTGATCATTTTCCTGGAACAGGATGATATCGTCAAACACCACGTCGCTCTTGATGGTAAAGACCGCGCCGGTCGCCATCTTAAAAGCGCAAGCAGGGTTTTCTTTCGGCTCGGCGTTTTTATAGTCCACCCCATCATACACCGACGTAAAGGTCACCGGTGCGCTGAGCGTGGGAAGCGTATAACTGTTGCCGAGATAACTCTTGCCGACCGCAACGATCGTACCGCCGCTCCGGAGGACGCCGAGTGCGCCGGCTCCCGTGAGAGCGCCCAAAGATTTTTTAGGCGCCTGCGCGGAAAGTCCGTCGTTTGCATCGTTTCCGGAATAGCTGTGGAATACGACCGACGGACTGCCGACGGGGATCTCCGGCTCGGCGGCGCTCCCCTCCAACACTTTTGCTTTTTCGCCGACGGTGATCTTGCCGTCGCCGCTGACGGTGGAGAAAATGCCG
>JAFSUT010000077.1 GCA_017445085.1 Clostridia bacterium
GAATCGTAGTTATAATAATAGAAGGTATCGGCAGGGAGCGTGATCTCCTCCCCAAAGAGCCACTCGCTCTTTCCGTCGATCGTCGTCAGATCGTAGTCCGCCGCCGCGGGCAGAGCCGCAAAGACGAACAGCGCCGCAAGGAGCGCAAGCAAAAAGAGCGGGGCGAAAATTCTTGTATTCTTCATGTTTTTTCCTCCTATATCCGCGGTTTGCAGACGTCGACCCACGCGGCAAAGCCCGAATATTTTTCGAGTTCTTCGATCGTCATCTCGATCGCGCTGTTTGCGCTGCCCGCCGCGGGAAAGACGCTGTCAAAACGTTTCAGCGACGCGTCAAGATACACTTTGACGCCCGCTTTGATCCCGAAAGGGCAGACGCCGCCGACGCGGTGTCCGACGCGTGCTTCCACGTCCTCGGGAGAGAGCATGGTCGCCTTGGTCCCAAACTGCGCCTTGTATTTTGGATTGTCGATCTTGACGTCCCCCGCCGTTACGATGAGGATCGGATCTCCCTCCACCGCAAACGACAGGGTCTTGGCGATCCGGCAGGGCGCACACCCCACCGCCGCCGCCGCAAGTTCCACCGTGGCGCTGGACGCATCAAACTCCAGGATGCGATCCGCCATCCCAAATGCTTCAAAATAGGCTCTCACTGCTTCGATCGACATTTTATTTCCTCCGTTTTTCGTAAACGTCGCCGCACACGGCGGCACAATCAAAGTATACCTTATCAAAGTGGAAAAGTAAAGGCGCTTTTGCTCTCCTCTTGTGTTTTTTTCACGTTTGCGGTATAATCGGAGTATCCTAAAAAAACAAGAAGGTTTCCCTATGCTTTTATTTGTCAATGCCTGCGCACGGGCGCAGTCGCGGACGCTTGCGCTTGCGCTCGCGGCGGCGGCGCATCTTGCCAAAGAAGACGTCGTAACGCTGAATTTATTTGAAGAAGACCTTGCCCCGCTCGACGGCGATCGGCTCACAAAGCGTGAGGCGCTGAGCGCCACCGGCGACTTTGAGGACGAGATGTTCCGCTTTGCAAAGCAGTTTCGGGACGCGGAGGAGATCCTCATCGCCGCGCCCTATTGGGATCTGTCCTTTCCTGCCGTCCTCAAATGCTATCTGGAAGCGGTTTGCGTTTGCGGCTTGACCTTTGTCTACGGCGAAAACGGGATTCCCGTGAGTCTTTGCAACGCCCGTCGGCTGATCTACGTGACGACGGCGGGCGGCTTTATCCCCAAGGACAACTTCGGCTACGACTACGTCCGCCGCCTTTGCACCGACTTTTTCGGCGTCAAAGACACGGTATGCATCAAAGCCGAGGGGCTGGACGTTGACGGCGCGGACGTTCCGCGCATTTTGGCGGCGGCAGCAGAAAACGTCAAAAAGCAACTCGGATAACTTTTTTGAACGCGGGAGAATCGACAAATGACGATAGGTTACAGATCAAATTCTCAAACGTCAGATAACGATGCGGGAATTTTCAGCCGCAAAAAGTCGGAAAGCAGTATGAAAGCAGATCTGATACTGAAAAACGCAATCATCTTCACAGCGGATAGGGACAATCCGCAAGCGAGCGCCCTGGTGGTAAAGGACGGCAGATTTGTCTATGTAGGGGACGAGTCCGGGCTCTCCGATTATGAGGGAGAGGTCACGGATCTCGGCGGAGCGTTCATCATGCCCGGCATTATTGACAGTCATGTACATGTGACTTTAAGCGTTGCGTTTGAGCACGTAGATATGGGCACACCGGTTGAATGTGACAGCAAACAGGAAGCGCTTTACCATATGGCAAAAGCCATCAAAAACAATCCGAAACCGGGTCAATACAGATTTGTTCTGGCGCGAGAATCCCTGCGGGGCGAAGACCTCACAAAAGAAGATCTGGATGCCATCTGCCCTGATGCAGAAATCCTTGTCATGGAAGAGGAATCACACAGTATCTGGGTGAACTCCCGGCTTCTCGCACGGTTTCATATTACCGACGACACGCCGGATCCTCGGCCGGGGCTCAGTTATTATGTCCGCAAGGACGGGCATGTGACAGGAAACATATATGAATCCGCGATCATGCGCCTCATCCTCGATGGTACGCAAGACCTTACAGACGAACAGATAGACAGAGCCCTCGAACGCTGGATCGACAATTCTGTCAATAACGGAGTGACCTGCGTCTTTGATGCCGGCATCCCGGACGGTAATGAATTCCACGAACGGGTATATAGACGTTTGCTGGATATGGACAGGCGGGGAAAACTGCCCGTTTATATTGACGGCTGCTATCTGATCTTTCAGCCGGAGAAGACGAAGGAAGGTATAGAAGAGGTCCGGCGCTTCCACCGGGATTTTGCTACGGAACACTTAAAGGTCCATACCTTAAAGATTTTTATGGACGGTACCTTAAAGATCAAGACCGCAGCACTGGTCACTCCCTATGAAAATACCCATAAGACGGGGACGACCTATTTCGATGAAGAACAGCTTGCAGAGGTCATAAGAGAGTTGAATGAGGCAGGCTTCGATCTGCATCTGCACACTGTCGGCGAGGGCGCGTCCCGCACGGTACTGAACAGCGTGGAAACGGTCAAAAAGGAACTGGGAGAGGCGTACCGCGTAAAAGTCACCTGCGCCCATCTTGAGATCCAGGACGACGCGGATCTCGATCGCTTTGCGCAGCTTTTGGTGTTCGCTGATTTTACGCCCTGGTGGCACGCCGGAAATGAAGGCGACCTTCCCCTCGTTACATATCGCAGGCTGCTGGGCGAGAAACGCGCAAACCGTATGTACCGCTGCAAAACGCTCTGGGACAGCGGCGCTCTCGTGACCTGGTCAAGTGATGAAGTTTACTACGGTGATTTCATGTCCTGGAATCCTTATCTTGGGATGGAGGTCGGAATGACGCGCCATATCACCGAAAAGACAAAAGCCGACGAGTGGGCAAGAACCGCAGAGGCATTCCCTCCCGACAGTGAGAGAATGACCATTGAGGAAATGCTCCTCGGATATACGATAAACGGGGCAAGACAGCTTGGCATCGAGGCGCGCAAGGGCTCCATCGAGGTCGGCAAGGACGCAGACTTCCTTGTATTTGACAACGACCTGCTGACAGCGGCGCACGAGGGCCTCAGCCACAACCGGCCGAGGGATGTGTATATTTGCGGGAAGAAGTTTAGATCCGCAGGAGCAAAACTCCCGGATATAGATTTATAACAACAGCTCTTATGACTTGCCACCGGCAAGTCATTCACTCCCGGCTCTTTCGAGTCCTTTCTATTTTTGTCCGCAAATAAAAAGCGCCCTCACGGGGCGCTTTTTATTTGGCAAAGAACGATGGTTTTAATAAAATCACCCCCTTGACAGCGGTAATCGTTTTCTTTGCACCCCCTTACGAGAGTAACCGTATGGGGTATTCGTTTTCTTATTAAAAATCTCTTGACTTTTAGCCTTTTTAGAGTGATTAATATCCGTAAAAACAAACGGAGGTTTCACAAAGATGGACGGATTGTTTTCAAATTCATAAATGGTGCGGAAATAGAAGCATAATAAATACTACAAAGAACCGTGGAGCTGTTTATGCAGTTTCACGGCTCTTTTGCTATAAAGCTGTTTGAAAAAATTTCATGAAATACTTGACAAATTATGTCGCGCGCGATATAATATACAAAAGAGGTGATGATATGAACGATGAATATGAGCTTTTGTTGCTCGAAAATCAAGTTTGTTTTCCAACGTATGCCGTTGCCAATAAAATCCTCAGACGCTATCAGCCGCTTTTGAAAAAGATTAATCTTACCTACACACAATACATTACAATGATGGTTCTGTGGGAAAAGGAAGAGGTCAATGAGAAAGACCTTGTAAAAGCATTATATTTGAAAGCAAACACGCTGACAAATATGTTACGAAAGCTGGAGCAAAAGGGATATATTGAAATAGGCAGGGATGAAAACGACAAGAGGAATATTATTATTAGTCTTACCGATGAAGGAAGATACCTGAAAGAAAAAGCCATTAACGTTCCGAAAGCGCTTGCTGATGAGCACTGGCTCACTGATGAAGAATTTAAAACATATAAATCATTGCTCTACAAGTTATTGAAAGGAGATTGGTAAAAATGAAAATCACAATTTTGAACGGAAGTCCGAGAAAAGAAAACACAGAAGCTATGGTAAATGCCTTTGCGGAAGGTGCAAAGGAGGCAGGTCATGAGGTGGAAATCCTGCACGTGGGCAAAATGAAAATAGCAGGTTGTATGGGGTGCGAATACTGTCACGGTAAAGGTGAGGGCAAGTGTATTCAGAAGGACGATATGGATAAAGTCATCCCGGCATACCTCGACTGTGATATGGTTGTGTATGCTTCCCCCATATACTATTTTGATATGACTGCACAGATACTGGCGGCTATGCAAAGAGTTTACTGCATCGGCAAACCACCGAAGGCGAAAAAAGCGGCTTTGCTTTTAAGCTCAGGCTCGCCCAATACAGGCACAGGCGCAGTTGAAACCTATAAAAATATGATAGGCTATATGGGCATCGAAGATGCAGGGGTTTGCGCTCTTGCAGGTGAAGAAAACAAATCGGAAGAAAAGCTCGCCGCAGTCCGTGATTGGGCTAAAAGCCTGTAATAAATACATAATAAGACCGTAACTGTCGGTAAAACAGTGAAAATATATAAATTTATTGGAGGTATTCAAAATGACAAAGGTAGAACTTTTGAAGGAATTTGCAAAGGGCTGGTTCGGTAATTCACAGCAGCATTCCATCCATGCACAGCTTCTCAAAGCCCGTGGACTGAACAAGCTGGCTGACAAGATCATGGCTGAGTCTGACGAGGAATGGAACGAAGCTAAGGAAGTAAACGCAAGACTGATTGAGCTTGGTGAAACTCCTGTTGTTGAAATTCAGGAATATCCTGTTATCACCGATATTAAGGAAATGCTTGAGTATGACTGCAAGGACAGCTCCGAAGCACTTCCGATGATGAGTAAATCCCTTGCAATGTTTGATGACGACTATGTAACAAAAGCAATGATTGAAAAGTTTATTATTGATGAACAGGAGCATTTCAACTGGGTAAAAGGACACCTTTGCCTGATCGAACAAATCGGCATCGAAAACTATATGATTGAGATGCTCGGCGAATGATCGGCAAAAGATGCCGGTAAAAACCAAATGGCCGAAAAGGAGAAACTATGAACATCGCAGTCAGATATTATTCGCGCTCGGGCAACACCAAGGCGCTGGCAGACGCCATTGCAAAAGCCGTGGGAGAACCCGCCGTTTCCGTTGAAGCGCCCGAAGCGCCCCTTACTGCGCCCGTTGATGTACTGTTTATCGGCGGCGCACTATATGCGTATGGGCTGGACCGACACCTGAAAGACTACTTGCAGACGCTGAAAAAAGAAAGCGTCAAAAGAGCCGTCGTCTTTTCTACGTCGTGGCTTTCAAAGCATTCCCTCGACCTCATCAAAAAGGAACTCTCCGCAAGAGGAATCCCGGTGGAAGACGGAACTTTTTACGCCAAAAACAGACCGTCGCCCGATGAACTCCGCGCGGCGGCGGATTTTGCAAAAAAATATCTGTAAGAGCGTCCGGACAAATGACGATATGCTATTTTACCGCCACCGGCAACTGCCTGTATATTGCGGAAAGTCTCGGCGGCACCTGCCTTTCGATCCCGAAACTGATGCGGCAGGCGCAGATCGAGATCGCCGATGACGCCGTCGGGATCGTCTGCCCCGTCTACGCCGGCGAAATGCCGAAGATGGTGCGGGCATTCCTTGCCAAAGCAAACATCAAAACCGATTATTTCTTCTTCATCTACACCTACGGTATGGCGTACGGTGAGGCATTTGCCCACGCCGCGCTCGCGGCACGCGCGGCGGGTCTTGCCCTCGCCTACGTCGGCGCCGTCCGTATGGTAGACAATTATCTGCCGATATTCAAAATGCAACAGCAGATCGAACATCTGCCGGAAAAAAAGGTGGAACAGCATCTTTTTGCGATCCGCCGTGATATCGAAAGCCGCAAAACGACCGCCGTCAGGATCACCCCTGCGGTGAAACTGAAAATGGCGGTCTATCAAGCGGCGGCAAAGCGCATCTTAAACGGGGATACCGCGCAGAGTTATCTCGTCAACGCAAGTTGCACGCTCTGCGGCGTATGCGCGCGCGTCTGTCCGGCGGACAACATTCGCCTCACCGACAAAGTCAATTTTTCAAGCCGATGCGAAGTTTGCTACGCCTGCCTGCACAACTGCCCGCAAAACGCCATTCACTTAAAAAGAGAAGCCTCCCCAGCGCGTTTTCGCAACGCAAACGTCAGCTTAAAGCAGATCGTCGCCGCAAACGACGACACAGACAAGGCATAATAAAAAGCGTCCTCACGGGCGCTTTTTATTTGGTGGACCATCAAGGACTCGGTCGCGGCGTGCGCGCCTTGGAATCAGTCCGCAAGGACTGTATGTCATCAACGCCAAAGGCGTTGTATGGAATCATCCCGAAGGGATGCATGTCATCAAGCCGGCGACGAACATACACGGCTTTGCCGTGATGCCATGCGCCTGTCGGCGATGCCATACAGCGCGCAAAGCGGCTGATGACATACCAAGCCGTCTTCGCCGGCTTGGATGAAAAAAGCAGCCCCTCGGCTGCTTTTTTCTGGTGGACCATCAAGGACTCGAACCTTGGACCAACCGGTTATGAGCCGGTAGCTCTAACCAACTGAGCTAATGGTCCGGATACCGTTTTATTATAGCCTTGTTTTTTTTGTTTGTCAAGTCTATCATCAATTGACAAATAAAAAAAATACGGTTATAATGAAATCATCTACACAGCCGAAAGGAGTTTGACAATGAAAAAAACAATTTGCCTTACGCTCTGTGCCCTGCTCGTTTTGACGGCGCTTTGCGCCTGCGGAAAAAAACTTGACCCCGCATCCCCCTCCGGTGTTGTCGCGGCAAGTCTTGACGCAGTAAAAAGCGGCAGTTCCACAGAGGACTCGATGTTTGAAAACGCAAAAAGCCTTGCAGGGGATGACGACGCCATGTACAATGCCCTGTTCGGCAGCATCGCCTACACCGTAAAGGACGAACGCATCGAGGGAGACGTTGCCGAAGTGGATCTGGACGTGACTACCGTGGATATCTCCGCCGCGCTCGGCGCATATCTCACCGAGGCGTCTGCGCACGCGGGTGACGAAGACTGGGACGCCGACGGCAGTTACTTTGTCTCGATGATCTCCAAAAAAGACGCCGCAAAAAAGGTTTTTGCCGTCACCGCGCACCTCGAAAAACAAGAGGATACGTGGGTGCTGACCAAAGACGGCAATGCGGCGCTGCTCAACGCCGTGACCGGCGGGCTTTATGACTACGCAAACACGCAGCTCGGCGACTGACAAAAACCGCAAGCGTCCCCTACTTTCGCATCCGAAACGGGCAGAAAAGAACGATGTGTCTTTTCTGCCCGTTTTTATTCTTTTTTGGGTATAAAATACGAGAAAATACGTCCGACGGCGGCACGCCGCATCTCCTGATCCTCGGTTTTGAACCCGTAATCGGCAGGATCCGACGGATGAAAGTCCAAAAGATAGTTTTTCGTCTGCCCTTCGCCGATCGAAAAGGAAAATCCCGCCGCCGCACAGACCGCGCGCAAAAGTATCTCTAAGATCTCGGTTTCCTCCCGCGCCGGGACGCCTGCGGCAAAGAGCGTAAGCCGCTCCCCCTCCGCCATAAACTGCAACCGGCGGGTGTGGCAAAGCCGCATCCAAAGCGCCAGCGCCGTCGCGCATAACAACGGCGACGTTAAAAGATGCACGCCGTGCAGGTCGCCGCAAAACCGGACGCCCTCGATCTTTTGCGCGTGCAGTGCGCGGCAAATCAACTCCAAAAGTTGTCCGAGGGAAAAGCAGATCGGATCGCTTTTGTAAAATTCAAACGGATTTTCTTCTTCGCCTCGGACAAAGGCTTCTCCCGACGGTGAAAGTTCCTCCGGTGGGATCCACAAGCGATAGCGCGCGCCTGCAAGTTCCAGCGTGCGGACAAAATACGTTTTGTCCGCTACCGTGCAAAGTCCGCCCGGCGACGCCGGGAGATATTTTCCCGCCGTTGTTTCTTCGGTGGAAAAAAGCAACCGTCCGTCGGGATCTGTGAGGATCAGTGACATAAGTTTCCTCCCGTCCTTACGATACAGTCATAGCGGATCGATGTACCACAGAGCGTATAACTCGGCGTTTGACCGCACAGCGGCGGCGCATTGCGCGGGCGCTTGACAACGATTTTGCGTGCGCCGAGCGCAAGCGCGGCAGAGAGCAATTCCTCCTCGTCGGCGCACGGCGGCTGCCGCTTTTGCAAAAGTTGAAACTTCTTTTTGACGGCGCCGCTTTTTTGCCGCTTCGGAAACATCGGATCGAGATAGACGACGTCGGGCGGCGTTTCCATTTGCCGCATGGCAACGGTGCTGTCGCCAACGATCAGGCGCATCCGCCCGACGATCTCGCAAAGATCTTCGTCCCCCGCGGCGCGGCAAAGTCCGTCCGCAAGGAGCGCCGCGATCATCGGATCGGACTCATACATCGTCACCGAAAACCCCGCCGCGGCAAGCAAAAACGCGTCCTCGCCGAGCCCCGCTGTGGCGTCCAGCAGGGTGGGATGCGGCGCACAGTCCCGCCCCTTGGCGGCGCGTATCAAAAGTTCACCGCCGAGGTTGTTTCTTTGCAGGCGCGCCGCCGACGCCGCAAAATCCACCGTGAGCGCGAGCCGCCCGTCCGAAAGGGTCAGTCCCTCCGCCCGCTCCTCTAGACAGAGTTCTGCTGCGGCGCAGTCCTCCGGCGTCTGCACCAGCGGCACGCCGAGCGATTTGGCAAGCGCCGCGGCACGGACGGAAACCTCGGGTGAAAATACGCAAAGCGGAACCGTCTTTTCCGCCGTCGACGCTGATCTCATACGCTCTCCTTTGCGCTTTCCGAAAAACCGCGCGTGATCTGCCGCACATCGCATTTCTTTTTTCCGAAACCGCCGCATAAAATGATTATGTTCATTATACACTTTTTCGGGCGGTTTTGCAAGACTTTGGCGCGCCCGACAGAAAGGCGGGGGCGGGATGCAGATTTTACTGAACGGGCTTTGCGGCCGCATGGGGCGGACAACGGCAGACCTTTGCAAACACGGCTTTTGCGGGATGGAGATCGTCTGCGGCGTAGACAAAGATCCGCGCCCCGAAGACTTTGACGTCCCCTGCTATCCGTCGCTTGCCGCCGTCGCGGTGGAATTTGACTGCATCGTGGATTTTTCCGCCGCGGGCGCCACGGCAGAACTCCTGGATTTTGCCACCGCGCGGGCGCGCCCCCTGGTGCTTGCCACCACGGGGCAGTCGCAAAAGGATCGGCGCGCGATCCTGCGGGCGGCAAAAGAGATCCCGATCTTTTTTGCGCCCAATTTTTCCATCGGCGCCGCCCTGCTCACCACGCTGGCGGTCGCCGCCGCCAAAGCCATGCCGGACGCCGACATCGAGATCGTTGAGACCCACCGAAAGGACAAAGCGGACGCGCCGAGCGGCACGGCGCTTGCCATAGCAGACGCCCTCTGCAAGGCGGCGCGCCCGCACGCCGCCGTCGCGGCAAACGGGTGTAAAAAGCGCCCCGGCGATATCGGCGTCCACGCCTTGCGCCTCGGGCAGACGGTGGGCACGCACGAGATCCGCATTGCAAACGCGGACGAGTGCATTTTGCTGTCCCATACCGCGCAAAACCGCACGTTGTTTGCCAAGGGGGCGCTCACCGCCGCCGCGTTTCTCGCCGGAAAGGCGGCGGGGCTTTACACCATGCGCGACCTTGTGCCAAACCAAAATGACCTGTGCAGATGAAAGGAGATCTTTATGCGAATTGCCATTTACGGCTACGGACATCTCGGCCGCGGCGCCGCCCTTGCCGCCGCCGCGGCAAAGGACGCGGAACTGATCGGCATTTTCACAAGGCGGGATCCCGCCGCCGTGGGCGCTTTGCGGGCGCCGGTGTACGCCGCCGACAGTCTGCCCCGCCACGTCGACAAGATCGACGTCCTCCTGCTTTGCGGCGGCTCGGCGCGGGATCTCCCCGCCCTCTCCCCGCGCCTTGCAAAAGACGTTAACCTCGTGGAAAGTTTTGACACGCACGCAAAGTTTTTCGACCATTTTTCGGCGGTGGACAACGCGGCAAAAGCAGGCGGGCATCTCGCCCTCGTGGGCGGCGGCTGGGATCCGGGGCTTTTCTCCTGCGTGCGCGTCCTTTCGGACGCGATCCTGCCGGGGAGCCGCACACGCGTCCTGTTCGGTCCCGGGGTGAGCCAGGGACACTCCAACGCGGCGGCAGGCGTGCGCGGCGTTGCGACGGCGCGGGCGTATACGCTGCCGCGGGAAGACACGGACGTATGGGCAGACCTGCCGACCGAGGCGCTCCACCGCCGCGTCGTCTACGCCGTCTTGGACGGCAGTCGAGAGGCGGAAGAGACAAAAGACGAACTCCTCTCGCTCGCCCCCTATTTTTCGCGCGAAAACACCGAGGTGCGCTTTATCCCGGCGGACGACTTTGCGGCGCACCATACGGCGCTCTCCCACGGCGGGCGCGTTTTGAGCCGCGGGACACTCGGCGAAAGCAGCTTTGAGAGTTCGTTTTCCCTGACGCTTGACAGCAATCCGCTATTTACCGGCGCGGTGCTCGTCGCCTGTGCGCGCGCGATCGACCGCATGGCGCGGCGCGGCATCGTCGGCGCTTGCACCATGGCGGATCTTGCCCCGGCGGATCTCTCCGCGCGCACACGGGAGGAACTTTTAAGATCCTTTTTATAACGCGCACCAAAGCGGCAAAAATCCGCCGCTGAAAAAGGCGTTTTTTCAAAATTCAAAAAAGCGGCGGGGAAGAACCTTTGTTCTTCCCCGCCTTCTTTACTCCGTAAAGCCGAGTCCGCCCAGCGAATAGGCGCCGGCGGGCGAAATATACTTTTCAAACAAAAGCTTCGGCAGCGAGAGTGCGCTGATCGACATTTCGCCCGCCCGCTCCTCAAAGGCAGAGGTATACGCGGTATTGCCGTCTACCTTATCAAAGATCACTTTGCCGTTATACGCCGCAAGAGCGCCGCGCATACTGCCGGTATAAAACGGCGTTTCCTCATCCGAGGACAGATAGGCGTCAAAGGACAAAAGATATTCGTCCGCGCCCTCGGCGATATCCAGGCAGCATACGAGGAAATAATTTCCCTGCCGCCGACTGAATCCAAAAGAGAGATACCGCACACCGGCGTAAGAATAATCGGTCACCGCGTATTCCACGAGTTGCCCGCGCACCGCGGTTTTATAGATAAACTGATTGGCATCCCCGTCCGAGGCGTTTGCGTTTTTCGCCACAAAATCCCACATGGCGTTAAAGGCATTGTGTTCCAGGGCGACGAGGTCGGAAAGCGTCCGCACACGGGAAAAAGTCTCCGCCGCGCCGAGCGGCAGGAGAGAGAGCGGCACGGCGAGATTCAGGTTTTGCCCGTCGGCATAGGAGGCGGATGTGATGCCGATGACCTCCCCGTATTTGTTGAGCAGGGCGCCGCCGCTGCTGCCGTGGGAAATGGCGGCGGAGATCTGGATATACTCGGCGCCGCCCTCACTGCGCGCGGGGTTGGAGATCAGCCCTTGCGAGATCGAGTTTTGCAGACCGAGCGGACTGCCGATGGCAAAGACGGTCGAGCCGCCGACCACCGTTTTTGCATCGCCGACGGCAAGCGTTGGAAACCCGCTGCCGTCGATCTGCAATATCGCATAATCCTGCACCTTGTCGTAGGCGTAAACGCCGCGCACGGCGTAGACTTTGCCGCTCTCCGAGAGGGCGATCTTTGCGGAATACGCGCCGTCGATAACGTGGTAGTTTGTGACGGCGACGCCGCCCTGATCAATAAAGAAACCGCTGCCGCTTGCCGTCGCATTTCCCGCCGCGTCGTACACTTCGATGTAAAAGACGGCAGGCGAGCAAGACGCGTAAACTTCCTCCGCGTTTTTTTCGGTTTTTTCGCCGGTCGTCGGCAGATCGCCGTCAAAATAGGCGTGATAGGTCTCGGCGGAGATCGCGCCGAGCGCGATCAACTTATCCGCAAGCGTCATCTCGCTCCCTTTGAGCGCGGCGCCGAGCGCCGCATACGAGATCCGCACGGCGTCGGCGCGGAGAAAATCGTTTGTATCCACGCCGTCGTCGAGAATGCCGACCGTCCGTGCAAGCGCATACGGGTCGTCCCACGCAAAATCACCCTCGGCATCCGAATAGCCGAGCGCACGCAAAACAAAGGTCAGATAGAGATACCCCGGCGCACTGCCGCCGCCGAACTCGGTGGCGGAAACGCCGTGCGTCAACTGATTTTGATAAGCATAAGCAACGTAGCCGTCCGCCCACTTCGGCACATCGACAAAGGGATGGCTGAGTTTTCCCGCCGCCGCCGCGGTCTCCCCGCCGAGCAGACGGACGAGCAGGACCAGCGTTTCCACACGCGAGGGGGCGCGGTCGAGGTCAAAATCCGTGTCCGAAACGCCGTAAAACAGTCCGAGGGCTTTGAGCGCCTGCGCCTGCGTGTTTTCCACCGACGTTTCCCGCGCCGCGGCGCAAAGCGGCAGCGCGGAAAGCACGATCCATATACAAAGGAAAAGAACGGGCAGTTTTTTCTTCATGTTTTTTCCCTCCGAACTTTCGGTTTTTCTTTATCATATCACATCTTTTGCCCCTTTGTAAAGCGAAAACGCCCCCGAAAACGAGAAGTCCACACAAAATTCACCGCCCCGTCACACTCCGCGCCGACGGATTTTGATCAAAATTTACGATAATTTCACCGCGCGGCGCTTGTTTTTGTTGAAAATGTCTGCAAAATTTGCGACGGTTTTTACCTTGTGCAAAGCGCCCCCGGAAGATATACTGAAAACAGAAAACTTTTCTTGACAAAGGAGAGACGCTCCATGAAAAAACTATGTTTCCTTTTTGCAGTCCTCTTGCTCTCGGCGCTCTTGTTTGCCCTGCCGACAGCGGCGGCAGACCCCGTCGTCTACCTGGCAAACGGTGGGGACGGCGACGGTTCCTCCGCCGCGGCGCCCCTCGGCTCTCTGAATAGCGCCTACGCCGCCCTCGGTGACGGCGGCGGCACCATCGTCGTTTGCGGCGCCTATACCATCGGCAACACGTCGACCATACAACTGCCGTCGCATACGGGCAAGGTGACCTTTACCTCGCTCTACGACGACGTGGACTACCGCGAAGGCGGCGCAGAACTCACCTTTAACGGCACCTCCTTTGCCGCCTTCAACGGTCCGACCGATTTTGACGACCTCAATATGCACGTCACCGGTTCTGCCGCCGGCATCTGCGCAAACTTTAACGATATGACCATCGGTCACGGCGTGGAGATCCTCGGCGCAAAAGCCGCGACCTACTATATGTACCTCATCGGCGGTCCGAACAACAATTCCGCCGTCGCGCCGCTTGCCGCGGGCAAGACCTTTCACCTCTCGGTATACAGCGGTAAATTCCATACGATGAGCGGCTTTTCCCGCTCCAACGCAAACGCTTCTCACCTCGGCACCGCCGTCGTCACCATCGGCGGCGACGCGGACGTCAGCGCATTTTGCGGCGGTCCGCTCTCCACGGGGGCAAAGGGCGGCACCGCCGTCATCCACCTCGAGGACGCCGCCGCGATCAAGACCTTTTACCTCGGCGGTTACGGCTGCGCGGCGATGAACGGCGACCTGACGCTGAACGTCAGCGGCACCGCGAAGGTCACCACCATTTCAAACTACAACGAAACCTATTTTGCAACGACGCAAAAGATTTTGAACACGGTCGGAAGCAGTTTCTCGCTCCCCGCCGGCTATGCGGATATCTTTGACCGCATCTCGGTGGACGGCGTACAGGTCAAGCCCGCAAGCACAAACTCCACCGTCTACGTATGCGACGGCGGCACGGGCGACGGCGCCGCTCCCGAAGCGCCGATGGGCAGTTTTGCCGCCGCGTTCACCGCGCTTGCCAATGCAGGCGGCGACATCGTGCTTGTCGGTGACGCCACGGTGAGCGCCGCGGGCGTTTTGCCGGAAAAGAGCGGCGACGTCCGCATCACGGCACAAAACGGCGCGCGCCTTTGCCTCTGTGCCGATCTGCAATTTGCCAACAACACAAACGGCGCAGGCATCATCTTTGACCTGCCCATCGTCGCCGCCGATGCAAAAATCTTCGGCGGCTTCCGAAGCGTCACCTTTACAGAGAACGTCACGGTCACGGGCGATCTTGATTTTTACGGCGGTGTAGACGCCACCGATCTGGAAAGCGACGGCACCGCAGTTGCCGGACTCCCCTACGCGATCACGGTGTACGGCGGCGCTTTCCGTGCCTTTTACGGCGGCAACTTCCGCTCCGACTACATTGACCCCGTCGGCTCGATCGCGGCGCCGCTGACCGTAACCATTTCCGGCGGCAGCTTCGGCAGTTTCGGGCTCTCGGGCATGAGCATCCTCGCAGATGACGCCACCCTGACGATCTCTGGCGGCGACTTTGAGAGCGACCTCTTGATCCAAAGCGAAAAAGGACCTGTCGGCGCTCCCGCCGCAAGGACCTCCGCGCTGACAAAATCGAACAGAGCCTATTACGCCGCCGACGGCGACATTACCGTAAACATTTCCGGCGGCAGTTTCGGCGGCGGCATCCTTGCCGCGGCGGACGAAGTTTCCTATATGCAGGTTTTGCGCGGCAACTACACGGTCAATATCACCGGGGGTGATTTTGACAGCGGCGCGCGCATGGACGCAACGCAGGTCAAGGCGTATGCCGGCGGCAATCAGATCGCGGCGCTCTCGTTTGCGGACGGCTACGATTTTGACATCGTCCGCTTTGACCGCGTCAACGGCGCGGCGCAAAGCTATACCGAGCCGCTGCGCGTTGCCTTTGTCGGCGACTCGATCACCGAGGGTCCGCGCCCGGACATCCACCGCAATTCCTATCCGGCAGTCTTTGCATCGCTTGCCAAAGAACAACGCGGCGACGTCATCGTTTCCAACTACGGCATCGCCTCCTCCGGTCTCCTTTCCACCACGTCCACCGTCTATTTTGACCGCCTGGCGTATCCGATGGTCATGGAAGAGACAGACGCCGATCTCATCTTTATCGCCATCGGCACCAACGACAGCGCCGCAGGGCTGGACAACTTCCTTGAAGCAGAGTACAGAGCACGCCTCACTGCGCTTGCAAGCGACCTCGGCGCACTCCCCGACACCGAAAAGATTTTTATCTCGACCGCGCTTCCGCGCCCAAATGAAAATATCTATCAGATCCGCGTCGCAAGCGTCATCCGCCCGATAGAAGAACAAGTGGCGGCCGCCCTTGCCGAAATCGACGCAGAGAAATACCACTTTGTCGATCTCTACGCGCTCACCCTGCCCGAGGCGGCAAAATCCGGCTTTTTCTCGTCCGACAATCTGCACCCCTCGGTCGCCGGCTACGCCAAAATGGGGCAGCTCGTGTACGGTGCGATGATGGAAGGCACAGCACCGGAGGAATATAAGCGCACCGACGTCTACCTCAGCGCATCCGGACGCCGCTACGGCGCGGGGACGCAGGCCGACCCGACAAACGCTTTGGATATCGCCATATCCTATATTCCGCAGAATACGCCGGCGACCCTCCACATCGTCGGCACAGTCACCTATTCCGCCAATATCCAGACCATGCTCGGCGCGGGCAAACTGACGATCGTCGGCGAGGGTGCCGACGCCGTACTCAAAATGGACGGCGGCACGCAAATGAAGTTCTACGGCGACGTTGAGATCCGCAACCTCACGCTGGAAACCACCGCGGCAGACACCTGCATCCTCGGCGGCTATCACAATATCGTCCTCGGCGAGGACGTCACGCTGGTCGGCGACTGGTCGTTTGCCGGCGGCTTTGCGGCATACAGCCGTGACACCGCCGCCACCGTATCCGCACAAAGTGATATGACGGTGACGATCGACGCCCGCGGCAGACTGAAAAACTTTACGCTCGGCAACCTCCGCACGGAGGCGACCGCTCCGTTTGGCACCTACGGCGGGCGGGCAGTCGCCACGGTCGGCAGTCACACTACCCTCGGCGGCAGTGGCGCGACTCTCCTCGGCGCCGTCGGGCAAAACTACCTCTCGGGGGAGATCGACCTCACGATCGAGGGCGCGGCGATCCCCGAATACGCCGCGGCGGGCACGGTCACGTCCCCGGCGGCGTATGACGCCGGAAATAATACCGGCACGATTTCGATGAACGCGGAAGAACCCGAATACGAAAACGTCATCTTCCTCTGCGACGGCGGCACGGGCAACGGCAGACGTCCCTCGGCGCCGATAGGCTCCATTGCGGACGCCTACGCCGCCCTGCCAAGCGGCGGTACCGTCGTCATCTGCGGCGCGTACACGCTCGGCAACACGGCGACCGTCACACTGCCCGCCGTCTCCGGTGAAATGACCATCACAAGCCTCTTTGGCGGCGTGGACTACCGCGAGAGCGGCGCAAAACTGATCTTTGACGGCACAAACTTCTTAAAACTCAGCGGCGCCACCGTGTTTGACGCGCTCACCATGTCGCTGGACAAAACGGCGGCGGGCATCTGCGCAAACTTCCACCCCGTCACCGTCACCGAGAGCGTCAACATCGTTCAGGCGGGCGGCGGCACCGGCTATTATATGTACTTTATCGTCGGCACCAACGGCGATACGATCAACACGCTCGACGCGGGCGAAGTCCTGCAGATCAACATAAACGGCGGTAAGTACATCGACCTGTCTGCCTTTACCCGTCAGGTCTCCGCCACCAACCGCGGCACGGTCATCCTGAATGTCGGCGGAAATGCCGACGTGCGCGACCTTGTCGGCGGTGCACTCTCGACCGGCGCGTTTGCCGGAAACACGGTCCTCAACCTCACGGGGCACGCGCACGTCACAAACCTCTACCTTGGCGGCTACAACTCCGCGGGGATGAAGGGCGACGCGGTCGTCAACATCGGCGGGGAGGTCTCGATCGGCGCGATCCAAAGTTACAGCACGGCGTTCTTCCCCGAGAGCAAAAAATATCTCAACCTGTTTACCGACAGCGCGACGCTGCCGTCCGGCTTTACCGACCGCTTTGACTGCGTGACAACGGCAAGTGAAAACGCGGCGGTCAAATTTGTCCGCGGCGGCGCGACGGGCAGCGGTGCAGATCCCTTTGCCCCGACCGGCTCGATCGCAAGCGCCTACGCGGCACTGCCCACGGGCGGAAAAATCGTCGTGATGGGAGAGACAAACTTTGAAAACGCCTCGACCCTGCAACTTCCGTCGCACACCGGCACGGTCACGCTGACCTCCGCCTACGGCGGGATGGACTTCCGCACGCTGGCGGACGCGAAAGTCGGCTACGACGGCACGGCGTTTGTCTGCTTTAACGGCGACACGATCCTTGACGACATCTCGGTGGACATCGGCAGTTTTGCCTCCGAGGGCTTCTGCTTCAACTTCCATAACGGCACCCTCGGCGAAGGCTTTGAGATCATCGAGGGCACAGGCTATCACTTTACCGTCCTCGCCGGCGCCAACGACAACCCGAATATCCCGGCGCTTGCCGCCGACGCGGAAATGTCCCTGACCATTGAGAGCGGCAAATACCACACCGTCTCCGGCTTTACCCGCCGTATGACGAATATCTCGCACCTCGGCACAGTCACCCTGCGCATCGGGGGCGACGCCCTGATCGACGCCTACTGCGTAGGTCCGATCTCCGCGGGCGCACGCGGCGGCAACGCGATCGTCGATCTCTACGGCGATGCGGTCGTCAACAAAATGTACCTCGGCGGCTACACCTGCGGCGCGATGAACGGCGACGTCACCGTCAATATCGCCGACGAAGCAAGGATCGGCAGTTTCTTAAACTACGGCGACGACTACTTTACGCAAAGCGAGAAAAACCTCAACATTTTGAGCGTCAACGCTTCCCTGCCGCAAAACTACCCCGACGTCTTTGACAACATCACCACCGTGCAGTCCTCCCTCTCGGTCGATCTGCCGCTGCCCGCCGATCTTCCGACGGCGGATCGGCGCCTCTATCTGCTGATCGACGGCAAGACCGAAACCGTCAGGACCACGGAGGGCGACGGCGTCCTCACCGTCGCGTTTGAGAGCGTCCTCGATGCGTTCAACCTTTCACTGACCTATCGGACAGACGACGGGTTCCGCCGCCTGGACTATACCGTCACGGTCGGAGAAAACGACAGCACGACCGTCACGCTGACCAAAGACCAAACCTATGACGGCAGCGTCGTCTATATCGCCGACGGCGGCACGGGCGACGGTCTGACCGCGACTTCGCCGCTTGCCACGATAGAGGACGCCTGCCTGCGCCTCGGACAGCGCGGCGGCACGGTCGTTGTCTGCGGCAGACTCACCATGGTAAAATACGCCGTCCCCGCACATACCGGCACACTGACCTTTACCTCCCTCTGCGACGGCGTGGACTATCGCGAAAGCGGCGCCTCCCTCTACTATCCCGTATCCTCGGCGCTGACGCTCGGCGGCGAGACGGTCTTTTGCAACATCACGCTCGATTTTGTCACCAACGGTCTGATCGCCGCGGCATATCACCCCGTCACCTTTGACGACGGCGTCACGATCAACTACGACTGGGTGGAAAACGATGAGGCAGGTCTCTACCTCGTCGGCGGCTACAACACGGGCGCGATCCCGACAAACGCCGACTACACGCAAAGTGCGTCCGTCACGCTGCGCAGCGGCAGTTTCAGCCGTGTCTTCGGCTTCTCCCGCTACGTCGGCAAGCAAAATCAAACCGGCACCGCAAATATCGTCCTGGAAGGCAGCGCCCACGTCCGCTACCTCATCGCAGGCGCGGCGGGCAATTCCGCGACCTCAAACAGCGCAAACATCAAACTTGCCGACAACGCCCTGATCGAAACGCTCTACCTCGGCGGTCTTGCCAAGGATAACTATATGTACGGCGAGACCCGCGTGGACATCACCGAGATCACCGGCGGCGACATCTATGAGTTTGACGGCATCAGCCTCTACGCCATGGCAGGCGGCATCGACACGCTGATCTACAACCCCACAAGCGTGCCCGACGGCGTCCTCCATATGGCAAGCCTTGCATGGATCGACAACATCCTCTCTACCTGTGACATCGAAGGCGCGCACGCCTTCGGCGCACCGTATACAAATCCCTTTGACGGGACGGTAGAGATCCACACTTGTACGCGCTGCGGCTTTACCACAACGCTGGATGCCGTTGAAAGCACCGGTGTCCACGGCGTGGTCTATGTTGCGGACGGCGGCTTTGGCGACGGCTCGTCCCCGCTGCTCCCGATCGGCAATCTGGAAGACGCGTTCAAAGCGCTCGGAAGCGCCGGCGGCGTCATCGTCCCCGTCCGTGCGGTCACGATCCCGAAAAACTGGACCTACAAGCACGGCAACGACCCCGCCTTTTTCCAGGAGCCCGCACACACCGGGCTTGTCACCGTCACCAGTCTCTACGACGGTGTGGACTACCGCACATACGGTGCAAAACTCGTCTTTGACGGGCTGATGGACTACAAACTCTCGGGTCCCGTCACCTTTGACAATATCAACTTTGATACCACCGATCCGACAAAGGTCAACAACATCGCCGCAAGATACAACAAACTGACCTTCGGCCGCGGCGTAAAGATGCTGAAAACCTTTGCCGCAAACGGCTACAAACTCAACGTCTACGGCGGCTACAAATACTTCCGCTACACCGACTTTGCCGATGTGGATATTAAGGACGAATGGCTGGCGCTGTGCAACCACGCCGTAGAGCTGAAAGAGGCGCCGACCGACCTTGCCCCCATCAATATCGGCGGCACGGTCATGCGCGCCGAAGCCGCCGCCGCGTTCAACGCGCTTTGGGCGGAGATGGAGGAGCGCGGGATGAAACTCCCGATCGTTTCCTCCGCATATCAGACCTATGAGTGGAAGTACGACTTTATGGCAAACTTCCTCGGCAATACACGTGTAAATCACCCCGACTGGTCGTATGAACGCGCCTATATCTACGTCACCAAGTCCTGCGGCGAACCGCACAAATCCGAACACCGCCTCGGCGTTGCGGTGGATATGTACGACAACACCATCGACAGCGCGACCCCCAACCACGATTACAACACCACGGCAGAGTGGAACTGGCTGGTCAACGAGGGCGGCGCGGCAAAATACGGCATCATCCTGCACTACCTGCAAAACGAGTACTGCGCCCCCGTCACCGGCTTTATCTCCGAGGCATGGCACTTCCGCTATATCGGTCTTGAACACACCAAAGCCTACATCGAGAGCGGCTACCCGATCTTTGAGTACTATATCGGCGACTGCTGCGGGCTGTTTGATAAAGACTCTGACGTGACGGTCAGCGGCGGCTCGTTCTACTCGATCAGCGGCGACTCGACCGAGTGCCCGGGCATCACCTTCCGCGGGGAGAAAAAGGTAAATCTCAACGGTGTTGTCGAATACACGCGCATTTCGGACGTCGTTTCGGTCACGGGCGACGCCAACGGCGACGGCAAGACCTCGATCGCGGACGTCATCCGCATCTTAAAGAGCCTTGCCGACGACGAGATCTTCCTCCATCCGAGCGCGGATATCAACGGCGACGGCAAAGTCACCCTCCTCGACGCTCTGGAAGTTCTCCGCACCGTTTTGGGATAAACGAAAGCTTTACAAAGAAAACAGCCATAGTCACAAGACTATGGCTGTTTTCTTTATGGAAAGGCTCGACCCGTTTCAGATCAATTTTGCTTTTTGCAGGGCGATGACGATGACGGGGATCAAGACAATGTGCAAAACGATCCCGGGCAGCGCCTCGACAAACGCGCCGGCGATAAACGCCTGAAACCCAAACGGGATCTTCGGATTGACGCCGGCGAGGATCACACGCCCGATGCCCCAGACGATCCTGCCGCCGAGCATGGCGCCGAGGAGCGAAACGTAGATATACCCGATCTTTTTCGGCAGGGCGCGGTAGAGGAGCGCGGCGATACAGCCGTAGGCGGCAAGTTCAAACGCCATAACAAGTGCTGTGGACATCGGCGGCATCGAAAAGAGCAGACTGCGAAGGAGCGGCGCGATCAGCCCGACGGCAAGTCCGTACTGCCAGCCGCAGAGAAAGCCGCAAAGCAGGGCGGGAATGTGCATGGGACTGAGCGCCTGCCCGATCCCCTGAATCTGCCCCGTCAAAAACGGCAAAACCAGCGCGAGCGCGAGGCAAAGGGCGGCGTACACGAGTTTTTTGATGTGTCCGTTCATTTTGTTTTCCTCCTCCCACAGAAAAAGGCACCGTTTTTTCGTGCGGAAAAAACGATACCTTCTGTGTATCTTTCAAAAATTTTATTTTTCGTCGGACTTCTGTCCCGTCGGCGCTTCCTGCAACCGTTTGCAGTATAGCATACCGCACGGGTCTTGTCAAGCGCGCGCGGATAAAATCTTTTCAAGTTTCTGCATCGCGTCCTCGATCAGCGCCGCCGTCGGCAGTTCCGAAACGCCCGCCACCAGCGAGTCGCATTTGTTCATCGGGATCAAAATGCGCATGGCGCGGCTCTGCCCGACCGCCGCCGCCATCTCTTTTGTGATCTCCCCGAGGAGTGCGTCCGCAATGACGATACCCACAGGTCCGATGATGACGTCCGCGCGGCGCGCCGCAACGCAAACAGCGTTTTCCCCCGTGGCGCCGCGCACCGCGCCCCCTTTTAACATATTTGCCGTGGCGATGCTGTTGCTGCCGATGGCGATGACCTCGAGTGCCGAAAACCGCTCGCAGATCATTTTGACGATCTGCCGCCCGAGACTGCCGCCCTGCCCGTCAATGACAAGTACCGTCATACCTTGTCCCCCTATTTTTGAAAAATGTATCTCTCCCCATCAGTATACCGCAGTTTTGCCGTTTTGTAAACCCCCGGACAGCGGCGGAAAAGACAAAACGGCCGCACGCGGCAAGCCGCGTGCGGTCATTTTTTTGTTTTTCTTTACCAACGGTCGGTGACGGTGAGGACCTCCGCCCCCGAGAGATAGAGCGAATTTGCGCCGAGATCCAGCGTGATCGCGGTAGTATCGTCCTTCAAAATCAGCGGGATATACACCGCATTGGCGCCCGGATTTTCCGCGCCAGCGCCGGTCTTATAAAACGGGATCCCCGCATAGTCCTTGCCGCCGACGGTCAGCACGCCGTCAAAAACGGCGTCCCCGGGGTTGGCAAAGGTGAGTTTGAGATACACCTCTTTCGCCACCCGCCCGGTGATCGTAAACCCGATCTTTCCGGTCTGCTTTTCCCCGGCAAATCCCGCGGGCGTCACGGCGGCGACCGGCGTTTCCGCGATCCGGATCACCGCGATATCGTCGATGGCAACAAACTTGGTCTCCGCCGTTGCGGGGAGCGTTGCGATACCGATCTCCATCTGCGGCGCGCTTGCGGTAAAGACAAGTTCACGCTTGACAAAGTCCGGCTGATCGTACACGGTGACAAACGCGGAAAAGTCTTCTTTTCCCGCTTCTCTTGCAAAGAGATTGCCGAGCGTGTTTGCCGCCGTGGTCATATACGCGGTGACGCGGTAGGTCGCGCCGACGGTCAACCCGTCGAGGCGTTTATATACGCTGCCGCTGCCGCTGACCGACGCGGCGTAACGCCCCATATTGCCGCCCTCTCTGATCTTACCGCCGCCGCTTGTCGCATAGCCGTCCAAACTGCCGCCCTCAAAGTCGTCGCAAAAGACGGTATCGGTGACGGCGAGCGCCGCCTTTGGAACATAGTACTTGCCGCCCTCGATCCTGCCGCCGTTTTCGATCAGAATATTCTCAAAGTTCTTCTGATACATCGTGAGAATGTCCGCCATCGGCATCTCCCGCGGCAGATTTCCCATCGACATCCAATAGGCGGACTCGGTCGAGCGGTTGTCGTTGATAAATACGCCGCGCCCGTCCTGCCAGATCTTTTCATTGATGACCGCTTTGGTATCCGCGTCGAGATTTTCCCAGCCGGTGATGACCCCGACGATCGAAAGGACGGACGGCGTTGTACTGTCGCCGCCGTGCCCCGCCAGCGAGAGGATGCGGCAGGTCTCGTAAAAGTCGCCCTTGCCGTAGAGCAGTCCCAAGATCATCAGCGCGTTGTTGACCGACGTCTCGCCCATACGGCTGTCGTTGTTGAAGTGCGTGCGATAGCAGAGCCTGTCGGCGTTGACCACCGCGCGGCGCCAGTCGTCCGGATATTTTTCGTACAGATCAAAGCAAATGTCGATGACCTGCCGCTGCCAGCAACCCGCGGGCAATACGTTTTCCGCCGTGCGGATCAGCGTTTGGATATCGTCCTCATAGTACGCCATGGCGTACATCGCGGCGTAGATCTGCAGCCACTCGCGCGGATCGCACTCGCTGGTGACGCCGCCGAGGACTTTTGCCATATCCACCGCTACGTTTGGCAGGCAGGCGGCGTCCATCCCGAGGGTTTCGTTGGCGATATACGGCTCACCGCAATAGGAGAAACGGTTGCCGTACTCGTAGTTGCCCGAAAAGACGGGGAGATACCGATGCTTTTTCATCAGTCCGTACGCGCCGAAGGTGCGGTGCCCCCCGCCCATATCCCAAACGTCGTAGTTGACCCAGCCGTCGGTGACTGTTTTGGAGGCAAAGGTGCCGTAGGCTGCGTACATATCGCGGAGAAGATACTGGTTTAAGATGTCGATGCTGTAATCGTCGTCCATCCAGACTTCCCAAAGTTTTTTATCCTCATTATAGATCAGTTTGTCGGTGTTTTTCTTGTGCGCGGTGTTGCCGGCATACGGTCCGTTGCAAAGTTCAAACCACGCGTCCGGCATAGCGAGCATCGGCGAGCCGGTGGAGTCGTAAACGAACTCATAGCCCGAGAGAAAGCCGACCGGCTGACCGAGCAGTCCGAGCAAAGTTTTATCGAGATAGGTCTCGATCGGCAAAACGTAAAAGCCGTTTTCCTCGGTCGCCCTGCTCGATACGGTCAAAGCATCTGCGGCAGTCACCGCGTCTTTCAGACCGGCAACGGTAAAGACGCCCGCCGCCGCAAGGTTTTGCAGTACCTGTTTGCCGTTTTTCGCCTTGGCGTACAAGGTGGAAAAGCAAATATCAAACGCGCCGCCGCGGACAAAGGAGGCGCCCGCCGCCGCGTGCGAAGTCATACCGATCTGCTTTGCGAGGGCAAACGGATCGTTCCAGACAAACTCGCCCGCCTTGTCGCTGTACCCGACCGCACGCAAAAGCAGGGTCAAAAACTGCGCCTCGTCAATGGCGGCATTCGGATTGAACATCGTCGCGCTGCGGCCGCTGGTGATGCCGTTTGCGTACGCATAGCCGATATAAGGCTCCGCCCACGCGGGGACGTCGGTAAACGGGCAGGGATTTCCGCCCGCCTTGACCTGTCCCTCCACACCGAGAAAGCGGATGACCTGTACGATAGACTCGGCACGGGTGAGGCTGCCGTCAACGTCAAAGTTGACGCTGCCGTCCGCCCGCACGCCCTTGCCTTGCAGGAGATTGAGTTTATTTAAGGCAACTGCGCACGCAAGCGGTGTTTTCAGCGCCGGTTTTTCCAAAAAATCGGCGGTCGGCGCCTCTGCCGCCCCGGTAAATCTTTCGGCGATCGCCGCATAGTTCGGCTGTGCCTTTGCCGCCGCGGAGGCGTTGAGCGTTGTCCCCTTTTGATAGGTGATGGTTTTGCCGGGCGTGGACGGGCAGTCCCAATAGAACGCCCCGACGCTGCCCGACATCCAGTGGAAGGTAAAGCCGCCCGCCGTGGTGTTTTGCGTGCAACCGTAGAAGTTGGCGATGGATGCGCCGCCTTCCAGCGTAAGTTCCACGTCGCCGACCGTGATATTATCGGGGTAGGCGGCGGAGCCGTTGAGCGTGCCGACCTTTGCCTCTCCCCCGACCGTGATGTGCGCCGTGCCCGTATAGTAGCCGAGCAGACTGCGCGAAAAGGCAACGATATAGAGGTTACTGCCCGAGCGCACCGTGATGTTCGTATCCGCGGTATCCTCCGCCGGCGGATCTCCGATCCCCGCGTGATAGCCGCCGAGGATGGTAAACGAATTGGCGATCGTACCGCCGGTCAGGGCGCTGCCGGTGATGGTGACACCCTCTCCGAGCGTGACCGGATGATGCTGACCGACGACGACCATGCCTTTGCTGTTGGCGTTGAAGTTGATGTTTTCAAACACAGTTTCGCCGGCGCAGACAAATTTGACGGGGTCAAAGTTGTACACCGCGCCGCGCGCACGATAGTCGGTGCCGCCGTAAACCGAGGTAAAGGTGATTTTACCGGCGTGGGTCCTGCCGGGGACAAAGTCGGCGCTCTGCGTAAAGGCGCCGCAAACGACGACCGTGCAGTCCTTGGTCAGATCCAGCCCGCGGTAGACTGCGTCGAGCGTGCCCGCCGCCTTGTCCGCAGATGTGCCGTCGCCGTTCCCGCCGCTTTTCAGATAGAGAACGGTGGAAAGCGTTTTTTCCACTGCCGGCGCGGCGTCCGCCGTGACATCGTCAAAGTTTGCCGCGATCGCCTGATAGTTGGCGTTTTCCTGCGCGGCGGCGGAGGCGCGGAGCGACGTCTTACCGGTAAAGGTGATATGCTTGCCGGGTGTGGACGGGCAGTCCCAATAAAACTTACCGATCGTGCCCGACGCCCAGTTCAGATGAAAACTCTCGGCGGTGATATTGCTGGTACAGCCGTAGAAATTATTCACCGCGGCGTTGTCCTTGAGCGTCACTTCGATCCTGCCGACGCGGTTTTGATAGTTCGGGCTATCCGTAAAGACCGCCGTGCCGTGGAGCGTGCCGACCCCGGCGTCGCCGCCGATGGTGACGTGTGCCGTGCCGGTATACTCGATACCGAGGATATTGCGTGAAAACGGTATGATATAGAGGTTACTGCCCGAAAGCACCGTGATGTTCGTATCCTCGCGATCCTTTTGCTTTGCGTTTCCCTGCTTTGTATGGTAGCCGCCGAGGATGCAGAAGGATTTTGCCACCGTTGTGCCGTTGAGCGCCTTGTCCCCGCGGATCGTCACGCCCGTGCCGATCGTGATCGGATTGTGCTGCGCCGCCACGAGGTAATTGGCGCCGAGCGCCATAAAATCAAGGTTTTCAAACGCCGTTTCGCCGTAGCAGATAAAGCGGGTCGGATCTATGCGGTAGACCGCGCCGCTTTTGCGGTAATCCACGCCGTCGTAGAGAGAGGTCAACGTCACTTTGCCGGAATAGTTTTTCCCGTAGTCAAAGATCTCGTTTTGGTAAAACGGACCACAGAGGACGACCGTGCAGTCCTCTTTGAGATTCAGCGCGTCGTACGCGGCGGCCAGCGTACCGACTGCTTTTTCGGGCGAAGAACCGTCGCCCGTGCCGCCGTTTTTAAGGTAGACCGCCGTCAGTCTGCCTGCCGCAAGCGCCGAGACCGACAGCGCCGCGAGCAAAAAGACGAGGACAAGCGGCAAAAGCCAGATTTGTTTTTTCATGGGGATCTCCTTTTCGTTATTCGGTTTGTGCGGCGACGTCTTCCGTGGTGTTTTGATGGAAGAAAGCGTTGATTTCGTCGATCTTGCTCATCGCCTCGTTATAATGCTCGTCATAAATGGTGGTCAGCGATTTGCCGGTGCGCGGCATCGCGGTGAGCTGGCTCTTGTACGTACCGATATCGTAGTAAATGCCTACGTCATAGACGAGATTTGCAAAGATGAGGTCGAGCATTTCGGCGCTGTCCTCGTCGCGGGTATACTGCCCGACCAGCGTTTTTTCATAGTACGCGGGCGTCAGGCGTTGTTTGCCCTCGTAGGCAAGTTCTTCCAGCACGATGCCGATGCGGTCGGTGTCCGTGCACATCGCCGGCACGCAGACAAACTGACTGTGCCATGCGCTGACCAGGTTGCCGTAGTTTTCCTGCGCCGCATCAAGTTTCGGATACGGCAGGATGCCGAAGTCGCTTTCAAGATCACGCAGGTAGTCCATATAAAACATCGTGTGCGAATAAAAGAGCGCGCGCCCGGTATTGAACATCTCAATACGCTCCTCGTTGGAGGAGGTCAGCCCGGTCTTGCCGGTCAGATAGTCGTACTGATAGTTGTACGCGTGGCTGTGGTCGGTGACGATGGCGAGATATTGATCATACAGATTGACCGTGCGCTCATTGTAGAGCGTGAGTTCGATTTCCCCTTTATCGTTGATCTCGCAAAGGTGTTCGCCCGCCGCCGAGAGGATCGCGAGGTGCGTATCGGTCGGGGTGAGGAGCCCAAACGTATCGTTTTTGTCGTAGACGCCGTCCCCGTTGTCGTCACCGCCGACAGATTTGACAAGACTGCCGAACTTTTCCAGTGTCCAGGCGTTGTCGCGCACGAGATCATAGGGATTTTCCAGACCGTAGTCGTTGACCATCGCCTTGCTGAAAAAGAGAACGTAGGTCGCGCGGTTGTCGGCGACCGAGATATCGCCGGTGGTATAGTACATCTTGCCGTTCATCGACAACTCCTTGCCGGCGCGCTGATCCCAGTAGGGCTTTGTCAGATCAAGATAATTGATTTCGCTAAGGTCGCGGATATAGCCGTTAAACGCCAGCGTTGCGACGTCGTACGTGCCGATCATGGCGGCGTCGTACCGGCTCTCGCCCGCCATATATTCGGTATAGATCTTGTTGTAGCCGAGTCCCGTCCCCATCGCGCTGCTGTATTTGACGATATCCTCGTTTTGGATATCGACCCCGTACTTTTCTTTCATATACCGGTTTCTGCGATAGATGGCGGTGTCGATGACCGTGCCGCTTTCATCTTCGGCGGCATAGTCGTTCCACGCCCAGTTGCCCGCCACAAGGATGTTGAAGTCGCCGGCGATGTCCAGCGTATCCGCGTCCGGCAGATCCGGCGCGTCGGGCGCTTTGTCCGAGGCAGGCGCCCCGGTAACTGCCGCCGCGGGTTCCGACGGCTCGCCGCCGCAGGCGACGAGCAGAGGCAACAGCATAAAGATCGCTAAGAGAAACGAAAGCGTTTTTTTCATTGCCATACTCCTTACATGTAAAATTGATTATGCAAGATTTGCCCTATAGATTTCGGTATCGAATATATCAAAGCGGACTTCATCCGGCGCCAAAGTCGCGCCGCACGCCTTTGCCTCCTCCTTTGAGGCGTTGTAGAGCACGCGCATCACCCGTTTTCCGTCTGCGCTGAGATATTCGCCGCGTTTGATGTAATAAGGAAGTTTTGCGGTGTCGATCACGGTGAATTTGCCGTCGTAAAAGAATTCGCCGTAGCGGTCAAGATGCTCGGTATAAAAGCCGATCTCTTTGGCGTACGCCTCGTCGCGGTCAAGCGCCGCGCGACAGACGTAGAGTTCGGCGTCCAGGCGCACGCCGTGCGTCAGCGCGTAGCGGAGCTGCTTTGCAAAATCGCCCTCCGGCGCGCGGATGCCGCGGTCGGTGGTGATGACCTCGGGAAAGGTGTAGCGGAAGAGCGCGGGAAACGCGTCGCCCTTGATCTTGAAGTCCACGTTGATGAGCCCGTGGATAAACTGCGTGTAGGAAGCGGCAATGTCGGTGACGATCTCGGTGGCAAGCACCTTGCCCGCCTTGTCGCAGTAGTCAACGGCGTCTGCAAAGAACTTGCGGTGATAGATCCAGTCCTCGTCCACGCGGTTGCCGTGCTCGTGCTTGTCGTTAAAGCAGGGCTGGCTGGGGCAGCCGCCGTAGCAGTCGGCAAAGACGCAGTCGGCGCCGAGGTCGCCCATCTGCCGGAGCTGCGAAAGTACCTGATTTCTCCAGCGCGCCGTGCCCGAGCAGCAGAGCGGAAACTGCACGGCGCCCCAATGCGTGCGGAACTCGCCGCGCCCCGAGTAAACAAACGAGGGGCGATACTCGTTGCCGTTGATGTCCAGGAGTTTGACCTCGTCGCCAAAGGTCTTGTAGTAGTCGGTTTTCGGGTCCATAAAGTGGCAGTTGCATTCGAGAATGACGCGCCCGCCCATGTCCTGCACCTTTTTGATGTTTTCAGACAGCGCTTTGAACGCGCCTTCATACGGCTCGGTATAGATCGGATAGTTGCGGTCCATCCCCTCTTTCCACCAGGCAAACAGGAAGAGCGTGTGGATGCCGTATTTTGCACCCGCCGCGTACATCCGCGGCAGATCCTCCGCCTTGTAGTAGTCCTCCCCGTACTGCGAGCGCATGATGATGCGCTGCCAGCCGGTCAGTTTTTTGACCCAGTCCTCTTTTTTCGTCACGGTAAAGAAATGCGCGTCCGCCCATGCGCGGTAGCGCCCGGCGCCCGCGCGCCAGTCGCCGTCGAGGAGCCCTACGACCGAGGACGGCAGCGTCAGTTTTTCGCCGGGGCGCGCCATCGGAAAGTGGTCAACGCCGAGCATCATATTCAGCGGCGAGGCGTGGATGGTCTGATGCACGGTCAAAAAGCAAAAGCGAAAGTCCTCGTCATACCGCGCCACGTAGAGAAAACGGTTGCCGCTCTGTACGCCGTACCACCCCATCGAGGCGCGCGGGTAGGAGAGGCGCATCGTCACCTCTCTGTCGTCGTGCGCGTAGTACGCCGCGTTTTGCGAGCGCAGATATTCCCACGGATTTTCCACGCGTCTGCCAAGCCCGTGCGGCCAGTAGAGCGCGTCCTGCGATTTTTCGCCGCAGAGTTCGGTAAAATCGGCGAGCGGGCAGTAGCACTCATTGATCCGCGTATCTTTCGTGTGGTTTTCCAGCGACGGCGTAAACTTGAGAAGCCCGTCGCACACCTCGACGGTAACGCACAGCGAAATATCGTAGACGTCGCCGTATTCGGAGCGGAGCGTATCGTAGGTGATCACCAGGCGGTCGTCCGCCGCTTGCACAACTCTGCCGCTCTGCTCGTGCGAGCAAACGGGGATCTCGGTGCGCATCCCGTCGTCGAGGATCAGGCGCCAGAAATCGGAGCCGCCCGCCGCGCTCTGCGGTTTTTCATTTATGACAAAACTTGCGCGGTTGCCCTCTCGGTTGATTTCAAAGTTCAAAAAGGCGGTTGTTAAGACCATTTCTCATTTTCTCCGTCAAATCTGTTAAAAATTTTCTCCGCAAAATGAAAATTTACATTCATCTTACACTAAAAATTATAGTACATTTCCACACCGCTTGCAATACACGCGTGTGACTATTTTTTTCAAAATATGAAACAAATTTGAGTTTTTTTGCCGCCTCCCCTTTTCTTTTTGCCCGGGACGGGCTATAATGAAGAAAATCCGAGCTTTGAGGGGGCGAGCCATGTTCAGTTATGATTTCTCACGCCTGCCTTTTGTCAGCATGACGGGCAGGGTCAATGAAAAGGCGGGGTGGAGCCACAACGGGCGCAGTATGGACGTCAATCTCCTGGTCATTTTTCTCGGCGGTGAATGCCGCTTTGAAATCGACGGCGCCGAGGATATCTTTTGCCCCGGCGACGTTGCGCTGATCCCGCGCGACACGCCCTACCGCCCGCACACCGACACCTCCTGCGAGTACGTCTTTTTCCACTTTGACGGCGAATTCTCGCCGGTGGACGCCGCCGACGCCGCGGCGCTGACCTTTCGGGAGATCCCGCACGACAAGCCGTTTTACGGCGTCAAGGAAAACGAAAGCGACAAACTGCTGTTTGACTGCAAAGTCACCCTCGGCGACGCGCGACGAGACGTGGAACTGCTGCTGCGCAAATGCACCGATACCCAACTCGGCTACTCCAGCAAACTGCAGATCCTGCTCTCCCTGCAGTTTTCGGAGATGATGTTTCACATTTCCAAGGCGTTTTGCGCACAGGTGCAGACCGCCGACCGGACGCCTGCCGCCGTCGCCCGCATCCTCGGCTATATCCGCGAAAACTATCGGCAAAATCTCTCGCTGGACAGCATCTGCGCACACATGGGGATGTCCAAGCAGTATTGTATGCGCCTGTTCAAAGCCCACACGGGAATGACCATCAGCGCCTATATCCTCGACTTGCGCATGCGCCACGCCGCCTACCTCCTCCGCTATACCTATATGAACGTCAGCGAAACGGCGGAGTATCTCGGCTTTTCCGGCACAAGTTACTTTTCCCGCGTGTTCAAAGCCTACTACGGCGTCTCCCCCGTCCACTATTTTGAGTAGGAAGATGAGATATGAACCCGTACGCCCTCATCGGCGGTATTTTGTTCTTTTCGTCGCTGTCGTGCTTGCAATATCCGCATATTCCTGCGCCCGTCATCGCCAAAAATCCCTAAAATATCGCTCGGTGAGGGTGCTCC
>JAFSUT010000078.1 GCA_017445085.1 Clostridia bacterium
CCTTGACGTCCGGATGCTCCTCAATGATCCGGCGAATGGCGCGAAACATACTGTGCATCGGTGCGCCGAGGTTTTCACGACGATGCGCGGTAATGGTGATCAGGCGACTGCCTTTGGCAAAATCAAGTTCCGGGTGCGTATAATCCGCGCGCACGGTCGTGCGGAGGGCGTCGATCGCCGTATTGCCGGTGACGTAAATACTTTCCGGCGCTTTTCCCTCGCGCAGCAAATTGGCTTTGGAAAGTTCGGTCGGCGCAAAGTTATACTTTGCCAAAATACCCACGGCTTGACGGTTAAACTCCTCGGGATACGGTGAAAAGATGTTATATGTACGAAGTCCCGCTTCCACGTGCCCGACCGGAATTTGCAAATAATAACACGCCAGCGCCGTGACGAAAGTCGTCGAAGTATCCCCGTGTACCAACACAACGTCCGGACGCGCCTCTTCCAGCACCGCACGAATACGCTCCAAAATATGGATCGTGATGTCAAACAGCGTTTGCCCCGGCTGCATAATGGAAAGATCATAGTCCGGAACCACCGAAAAAGCCTCAAGTACGGCGTCCAGCATCTGCCGATGCTGACCGGTCACGCAAACGACCGTTTGCATATTTTCCCTGCTTTTCAGTTCATTGACAAGCGGGCACATTTTGATCGCTTCCGGTCTTGTGCCGAAAACCAGCATGATTTTTTTCATAACCATTCCTCAAGTATATAAAATCTGTTAAAGTCTGTTTTCAAGCCACCGCTTGACGACCGCCGCCGTCGGTCCGACGCCAAGCGCACAAACCACGGTCGTTATCCCCACCGTGCTCCCAAGCAAAAAGCCGATACAAACCGCCGCCGCATCCCAGAGCATACGCACTGATACAAACGGCTTGCCCATCATTTTACATAGGATCTCCGGCGCCGCATCATACGGCGCGCCGCCGAGATCTGCCGCAAGATAGAGTGAAACCGCAAAGATGAACTCCGCAAGCATCAGCACAAGAAGCAAGATCCGAACAGCGGGGATCCGGATCGCCGTTTGGAGCGACGTATGCCGCAGTATGGCGCGAAAAAACTCGATCGCGTAGCCGAAACCGACCATATTAAACAGCGTACCGATGCCGATTTTACCAGCGTCAAACACAAACACGAATGCAAACAAAAAGAGCGAGATCAAAACGCCGCACATCCCCAGCGAAAACGGCGTGTGCATAGACAAACCGATATTCATACAGGTATACGGATCCGTCCCAAAATTCAGCACCTCAAGCACTGCCATGCCAAGCCCCATCAAGAGAACGCCGCCCGCAGAAAGCGCGATCCTGCGCCAAATATGCGACTTTTGCGTCAAGCCGCAGACGATCGTTTTACATCTGTTTTTCATTTGCCCCGCTCCTCATTTGATTCGGTGCGGATCTTTTTCTTTTTACGATCCAAAGCGCGACCATAAGCGCGGCAAATATACCAAATGCCGCACCGGCACTATCCAGCAAAACGTCTGACGCCAGCGGTCCGCGCCCCGGTGAAAACGCCTGATGAAATTCATCGATCGCGGCATATACCGCCGCGCCGAAAAACGCCGTCAAAACATGTGCGCGAAAAGTCGATTCAAAATAAACCGATATATCAAACAGCAATACGCCAAGCAGTGCAAACAGCGAAAAATGCGCCGCTTTCCGAAAATAGTGATCCAGCGTACTGAAAAACGCAGGCTGTTCTGCCGGCGGTATACGTCGGTCAAAATCAGGAACGAAAATCGTGACGATCTCTTTTACGATCGATTTGCTTTTTGTCCCCGAGATCTCGGCAGACTCGCCCGACATACAAAAAATAAAAATGCAAAGCGCGAGAGCAAGCAATACAAATAAAAACAGCAGTTTCCGGCTCGAATACAGTTTTATTTTCTGCATCTGAGTTTATATTCCTTTTCATAAAGTTGTTCCACTTTTCCGGTCATGATCTTCCCGGTCAAGTGGCAAATGTATTTGGAGTAGGCGACTTTTGAAAGTTCGGCGCACCGCCCCGACGAAAAGAACTCCTCAATGGCGTCCGCCAAATTGGACGCACTTTTCTGCGGAATAATATACCCGTTTTTACCGTCTTCAATGATGGCGGTGTTTCCACCGTAATCGGTGGCGATCGCGGGTTTTGCAAGGCTCATTGCCTCGATCAGCGCCATACTTGTCGCCTCCGTCCCATACGAGCAATTGACGATCACATTCATCAACTGCAAATAGGGGGCAACATTACTCACAAACCCGGGCATCCGCACCGTGTCTTCAAGATCGTACTCACGGACTTTATCCCTAAGCATCTGCTCGGTCGATCCCGTCCCTATCAACAAAACTTTAAGATCGCGAAAACCGCGTTCGCGCAAAATGCGCGCCGCCTCGATCAAATAGATATGCCCTTTGACTTCTTCCATCCGCGCAGACATCCCGACAACACGATCGCTCTCCGAAATTCCGAGTTCGGCGCGCAGGGCATCCACTTTTTCGCGCGGTGCGGGGGACAACGGGTTTGCACCGTTGATGATGACCTCGATTTTGCCCGGGCGTGTCCCCATATCCACGAGATTTTCTTTTGTCGATTCAGAAACACAGATGATTGACGTGGAAAGCGTATTGTTGATCAAACCGCAAATCTGCCGAAGCGGAAAGCGCGTCAGCATTGGATGCGGTGCAAATGTGGAATGCCGTGTATGGATGCGAATACGGACCCCACATAAAAACGCCGCGATCCGCGCAGACATCGCCGCGTGCGAATGCACGATATCCGGCTTTTCCGCCTTGAAAATCCGCATATATTCCCGAATCGCCTTAAAATCAAGCGAGCGATCTGCCCCGCCCTCGGTTTCGATATAGCGAAAACCAAGTGCGTCAATGCGTTCGATCAGCGCACTCCCGCGCGGCAGCACGACCGAAACGTCAAATTCGGAACGGTCAAAGTTTTGAAGCATCGTAAGCAACACGGTCCCCGCGCCGCCGATGTTGGTATCACTGATGACCTGAATGACCTTAATCATGTTTTACCTCTTTTTTCTTCAAAAAGGACTTGATTTCCGCCGTGGGAAAGCAGAAGACGCAGGCGGCATAAACCGCAGCTCCGATACCGCCGAGCGCGAGCAGGCGCAAAATATCCGAAGAAAACCGGAAAATTTGATCGCAAAAATATACGCAAACGCCCATAACGGTCGCGGAAAGCAGGATCTTGATAAAATCGCCGACATCCCGTCTTGTAAAGAGTGCGCCGCCCCGGGACAAGAGGACATAATTGAGTAATGTGCAAAGCGCGATCGACGCGGCGGACGAAAGTCCGATACCGTCAAAACCGACGGTGTGCACAAGCAGCGAAACGGCGGCAATATTAAACGCGATCGAGAGGAGCGAAGCCGCCATCGGGCGTTTTACGCTTTGCCGCGCAAAAAACAGTTTTGTAAACACTTCATTGGCAGACATAAACGGAATGCCGAGGACAAAAAGGCGCAAAACAGACGCAGTCATCCGGGCGTCATACGCGGTAAACTCACCCCGCATATACACGAGACGCGTCAGCGGTTCGGCAAGCAGGAAAATGCCGACGGCAAGCGGCACCATCAAAAGCATCAGCACCTTGACGGAAGCCGCGGCAAATTGATTTGCCCCGTCGTCGTCGCCCTGCGCGGTCGCGCGCGAAAACTTCGGAAACAAAAGGTTGGTGGCGACAAACGAAAAGATCCCCACAAGCATAATATACAGGCGGTTTGCATATCCGACCATGGTAATGGCGCGCCCGTCAAGAAATCCGGAAGCAAAGCGCGTGTTGATCAGATTTGTAATCGGTTGCAGCCACGAGCAGATCAAAATCGGCAGCGCCATTTTCATCGCGCGGCGGATGTTGCGGTCAAAAAACGGATTTGCAGGCTTAAAATAAAAGCCGAGTTTATGCGCGGTCGGCGCTTGGATCGCCGCTTGCAAAAACCAGCCGACGACCAGCGCCACGGATAACCCGTAAACGCCGAAACGACCGCACAGCGTAAAGAAATATCCGACCATGACCAGATTGGACACCAAACTCATTACCGCCGGCAGCATATAGTGCGCAAACGACTGCAGGATGCCGACATAACAAAATGCGATCCCCGTAAAAACGATCATCGGGAACATAATCCGGCACAGCGTCGTGGCAAGCGCGGCGGCGTCTTCCGCAATATGCGGCGCCAAAAAGGAGATCAGCGGTTTTGCAAAGACAACACCGACAAGCGAAATCAGCGCCGTTAAAATCAAAATCAGATTGAAGTAGCGATTTGCAAAATCAAATGCGCTATCCTGTCCTTCTTTAACAAGGAGCTCATTAAATATCGGGATCAGCGCCGCCGTGACGACGCCGCCGAGTGCAAAATCAAACAGCGTGATCGGCAAGCGGCTTGCCGCCTCATACGCCACTGCCTCCATCCCCGTACCGAAATTGGCGGCGAGCAAGATGTCACGGAGCATCCCGAGCGCTTTTGCCGACAAGGTGACGAAAACCATTAGGAGCGCCGTGCTCAGCAGTCGATCCGACGATTTTTTCATGCCCTTCCCTCCAATTCAGTTTTTGACTATTATAGCACACTTTTTTTGGAAAGGCAAGGCATATCTACCGCAAACAAAACACAAAAATCCGAATATTTTTCAAAAAAGCCTTGACGGCAAGCGCGGGTTGTGATATACTATCCGAGTGCTGAAATCTGGGTGTGGCGCAGTTGGTAGCGCGCTACCTTGGGGTGGTAGAGGCCGCAAGTTCAAGTCTTGTCACTCAGACCAGCAAGAAACGCTGTATTCATGCGGGTTTTCGCGTGTGCAGCGTTTTTTGTGTTTTTCTCCAAAAACGCGATTTGGTCTTTATTTGGTCTTTATTTGGTCTTTACGCAGGCGTTTTGAATTTTAGTCAAACATGGGTCAAGCAGATCTATTCATGCGTGCAAAAAAATATCGGGAGAGGGTATTGCCCTCTCCCCTTTTTTGTTATTCGGCTTGTTTCTTTTCTTCCGGACTAAGCAGCGCCGAAAATGTATCAGCCGCCGCCTGATCAGCGTCGCGCAAGGCGTGGACATACCTGTTTGTTGTTGACAGTTGCGTATGTCCCAAACGGGCCGCAACGGTCTTGATGTTCGTGCCGCTTGCAAGCAGGAGCGTCGCAGAGGTATGACGCAGTGCGTGAAATTTCCGATGCGGTATGCCGTGCCGGGCAAGAAATTTTGTAAACTGCCGCGTCGGCGTCTGTGGGTTCATTTGTTTACCGTTCCACTGCGTAAAAAGATAGCCCTCTCCACGCCAGCAATCGCCGAGACGCATTTGTTCTTTCAGCTGCCACGCTCGATAATCCCGCAGCATAGCAATCAAATACTCCGGCAAGGCGACCGTGCGGACACTGCCCCGCGTCTTCGGCGCCTTGTTCCTGGTCTCTTCGCCTTTGAGTTTATAACTGCTTTGTTTAATCGCCAGCGTTTTGCGTATTAAGTCGATACAGTCCCATTTGAGCGCGACAAGTTCGCCGCGGCGCGCGCCGGTCACAAGCGCAAGGTGTATGAGCACCTGAAAGGCAAGAGGTTCATCGTCGAGGCACGCCAGCATGTGCGCCGCCTCCTCTTTGGTAAAAATCTCAACTTCCTTTTCGACGACTTCGGGCAGATCCAGGCGGGCCGTCTCTGTCGGGTTGCGATCGATCAAACCGAGTTTATACGCCTTTGCCATAATGGACTTTAAGACGGTAAAATCTCTTTTAATCGTCGCCGGAGAGAGACGGGAGCCTTTACCGTCCGCCCGCGCGCCGTCCTTGGCAAGCGCATTGATGAACTGCTGCACGTGCAGCGGGCGTATGTCCTGCAATTTCATATGCCCCAGCATGGGCTTTATCATCTGCTCGACCACGTAATGAGCAAAGGCAAGCGTGTTCGGCGAAAGCGTCGTTTTTGCCATTTCAAGGTATTTATCGCAGAAGTCGGCAAAGCGTATATTGGACGCGTCAACATAGTTTCCGCTCTGCACTTTGATTTCAAACTCGACTGCTATACGGTTGAGTTCCTTTTGCAATCCGCGCGGGGTGATGTTCTCCGGCGGGGTGTACGTCATGCTGCGTACAATCTGCCTACCGCTTGCGTCGTATCCGCACGAAACGCGGATGCGGTAGGTATTGCCCCGCTTGGTTATCGTTGCCATTGGTTCCCCTCTCCGTAGATCTGAATTGCGCGGATAATAAAATCATCCGGAAGATCGAAATGATCCGCAAGTTGCCATACTTCAACACAGCCGTCTTGCATGGCGGCAAGCAGTTTCTTTTTTGGCAGGAGCCGGCGCACCGCCCACTTATCCGCCCGGTGTTCGCACTGTCCGCGCGTGAAGACCGGCGTGTGCTCATTATAAAAGGCGCCGGTCATACAATGCCCGATTTCATGCGCGAGCTGCGCACGGTAGGCGCCGCCACGTAAAGACGGATGCAGACCTATCACGCAAAGATCCTCACCGAGCGGGAGCGAAACCGCCCTTGCTTTATCAAACACAAAGGCGTCATCGATGATCACGCTGTGCGCTTCTGCATAGTCATATAGTTCATTGACGGTCACGCTATCACCCCCAGTGCCGGAAGTATAGCATACGCACTGTACCATAAAGCGGTCACTGCTTGCCGTATTTCTCTTTGGCGTAGGCGGCAAAGCGCTTGACCTCTTCCAGGACTTCGTCGGGGATCTCCTTGTCACCGCCAAACAAAGCAAATTTGAGATCAGCATCGGTCATCGGAGAGGGGGCCGCGCTCTGATCTGCGCCGTCTGACAGCAGATAGTCCACAGATACCCCGAAGTAGTCGGCGATTTTTAGGAGTGTTGTACTTCTCGGCTTTCTGCCTTTTTTCCAGTCCGTAACAGAGCCGGATGGAACGCCTAATAACTTGGCAACATTGTTAGGCTTGATGTTTTTCGCATTGCAAAGGCGAATAAAGTTTTCCCAAAACATATTGAAAACACCTTTCTACATACAGTTTTTTCTGTGTTTTTTGTTTTTTTATGGGCGAGTGGGCGACTATGGGCGAGTAGTTTTGTGTCGGCTCTTACGCGCGTATATAGAAACGACCCAGAATAGGTCGCCCATAGTCGCCCACTCGCCCATAGTCACATATATTTTTGTACAATCTCGCCAATCTCATTTTATTGCGCTTGGTTAAAATAGAGAAAATCGAGAAATTGAACCGAAGTATATTGATATATCGAGATTTCCGAGATATAATAGTCATAGCAGGAGGCCCAATGCGTCCCTGTAACAGCGCAAAGCACCCCTGCTACAACTTGCCGCCACGGTTTTAGTTCTGGCGCCTATATCCCCGCTTGGCAGAGCGGGGATATTACCGGCAAAAACGCGAACTTTTCCGCAAAGACGGCATAAATATACCGCCAAAGATAGGCGCATACCAACTCCTATTGTAGCGGTATTACAAAAAAATGTCAAGAGATAGGAGGGAAAGAGTGAAAAGCAAGTTGCAAACAAGCCTTTTTGCCCTTGGCATCAAGGCGAAAGACATCCGGGGCAGATACAACGAAATGTACCACGGAAACGTCGGAAAAAGCATCATCAGCGACGCCCTCTCCGGCAAGGCAAACAGCGAGACCGCGCAGCGGATCCGCTCGGCCGCACAGTCGCTTGTATGGGATGCACAGGATATTTGACGCCGACAATCTGCCAATTACAATTTTATAGGAAAGGAACTAAAAACAATGGCATTTGAAATTGCAAGTATTATTTTAATCGTCTATATGCTCGGCGCACTCTGCGGCGCCGTGCTTCTCAATGAATATCGCGCACGTGCGGCCCGTAAGCGCCTCGCACAAAAGCGGCGGGATTATCTGTACAGCCCATGCTGGGGAGACCGCCGATGAACGAAAGACAAGACAGCCGCGCAGATTTGGCATCCCTTATCGGGAAAATGACCGACGAACAGTTTGCCGCGTTTATCGCGACGATCAGCGCTCACTATTGCCTTGAAGAGGTGAGCGCATGAGTAAAATACCACGGATGCGCACAGTGGCGCAAATCCGGCAAATTTTCGCCGACAGCGGCGAACCGTGCATATCGGAAAGGGAGATACGGCGGCTTGCCAAATGCGGGGCATTTCCGGCGATATACGCAGGCAGGCGCCTGTTGATCAACCTCGACGGTCTATTTGATTATTTGCGGACGCATTGCGAGGGCGCACCCTCTCCGCGTTTTGAAGAAATAGGGGAGGACGCAGCGCATGACGATAGACACGTCTAAAAGAGACGCCGCCCTCTCCTACGCCGCGCGCGGGTGGGCAGTTTTCCCGCTGAAGGTCGGCGCCAAAACACCCGCGACGCCGCACGGCTTTAAGGACGCCACAACAGACGCCGGGAAGATCTCCGCGTGGTGGGACGAAAATCCCGGCTATAACGTCGGTATTTCCACCGGCGCGTCGGGCCTGCTTGTCGTAGACCTGGACGAAGACAGCGCAAAGGACAAGCACGGCATTGATACGCTTGCGCAGTGGGAAGACGCACACGGTAAATTACCATTTACGGTAGGATGCGCAACGCCGCGCGGCGGCAGACACCTTTATTTTGCCACAGATGAGGCATACAAAAGCAGTACCGACATATACCCCGCTATCGACATCCGCGCCCTGGGCGGTTACGTCGTCGCCCCTCCGAGTGAGGTAAACGGCAGGCGCTACGTCTGGAATGCGGACCCTGCTATCGTTGCTGTCGCGGCACTCGATGAGACGCTGCGGGCATTCCTTACGCCGAAGTCCCCCCAAAGAGCGAACGCAAGCGACGACGAAGACAACGCCTTTATCATGCCGGAGACGATCGGAGAGGGACGGCGAACGTCTGCGCTGATGCAAATGCTCGGCAGTATGCAGGCAAAAGGCATGAGCGACGACGCGATCCGCGCGGCGATCCGTGCAGAAAATGCGCGCCGCTGCATCCCGCCCCTCTCCGACGTCGAACTTGATAAAGAGATCTTCCCTGCTCTCCGGCGCTTTCAAAAAGGCACGGCACCCTATACGCTCGATAGGACGTATGACGCCAAAACTGCTGAGTTGGTTGGCGCGCTTAAATCGATGCACCCGGAGAGCAATAAACGGTACGGGCGGCACGACGCGGGCAATGGCAACCTGTTTGCGGATCTATACGCCGACCGTGTGCGCTTTGTTGCCGATCGCAAGAGGTGGTACATTTATGACGGCGTGCGGTGGGCGCCTGACGCCGGAAACATCCACGTCATGAACCTATGCAAGTCCGCCGCAGACGCGCTTATGATGTACGCGCTCGGCATCCGGGACGAAGAGACCCGGACGGTATACATCAAGCACGCCGCGAAATGGCAGCAGCAGAAGTACAGAGAAACCATACTCAAAGACGCGGCGACGGTCGCCGGAGCGCGCGCCGCAGATTTTGACGGGGATCCGTATCTGCTGAATTGCAAAAACGGAACGCTCGACCTGAAAACGTTAACTTTTCGGGGGCATCGAAGCGCCGACCTCGTCACCCGCTGCGCAAATGTTGCGTATGCACCGGCGGCACGCTGTGACCGCTGGGAGCGCTTTATTGACGAAATCTTTTGCGGCGACGCCGACCTTGCGGCCTATGTGCAAAAAGCGCTTGGTTACGCCCTCACCGGCGGCACGCAATACGAATGCTTGTTCATCCTATACGGCGCGACGACCCGAAACGGCAAAAGCACGCTTTGCGAAACATTTTTGCAAATGGTCGGCGACTATGGCAAGACGGCAAGCCCCGAAACAGTCGCCCGGCGCAAATACGCCGATGCGCGCGCCCCGTCCGAGGACGTCGCACGTCTGGCAGGCGCACGCTTTGTGAGTATGTCGGAGCCTGAGAAGAAAATGGTGCTCAACGCCTCACTGATCAAGGCGCTCACCGGCAACGATACCATTACGGCACGTTTTCTCGGAGAGGGCAGTTTTGAGTTCAAACCGCAAATGAAGATCTTCCTCAATACGAACCACTTGCCAAACGTCAGCGATCCGACGCTTTTTTCCTCTGACCGCTTGAAAGTCATACCGTTTGCGCGCCATTTTGAAGAACATGAGCGCGACCCGCTGCTTAAAACCAAATTGACGACACCGGAAGCGTTGAGCGGCATCCTCAATTGGTGCATTGACGGTCTGCGTCTGCTTACTGTTGACGGGTTCGGCGTGCCGCAAGTCACCCATGCAGCGACAGAAGAGTACCGGGAAGAGGCAGACCGCTTCGGAAATTTCATAGCAGACTACCTTGTCGCGTCCCCCGATGGCGAAGTAGACGCCCACACTGTCCATGCCGTCTATCGCGATTGGTGCTATGACAACGGATACACGCCGGAGGGATTCGGCGAATTTCGCAAATCGCTTGTCACGGCGGGCATTGACGCCAGACGAAAACGGCCGCGCGGCGGCAAAGAAAACGACGGCAAACGGACATATATTTGCGGGTATCTCCTGCGAAAATCGACATAACGGAACGGGTCACTATGGGTCACTGGGTCACTATGGGTCAGTAGTTTTTGATTACCTCTTACGCGCGCGTATAGAAAACGACCCAAAAAAGGTGACCCATAGTGACCCAGTGACCCATTGAAAGCCAAAAACACAGAAAAACTGTATGCAGAAAGGACGCTCCGATGAAGGATTTTGAATATAACAACGCCTGGCCGGATGAAGTGGAAGAGGCACACCGGCTTTATGTCCGCGCCGTTTATCGCGCCGAAAATTTGGAGGCATATATCAAACGTGTGGATCCGTCCGATTTTCCCGCGACGATGGACGCCCTGGAAGATGCGCAAAAAGAAGTGAGGGAACGCGGGATTGACTTACTCATAAAAAGGCACGAATGGGCTAAAAAAGACTTCTTGAAGCCGTGATAAAAATGCGCATATAAAATCACCGACCAAAGAATAGGACTTTTTTTGGAGAATAACGATTTTACACCAAATGAGGTGTCTCTGCTTGCCGAGCGTGCCAAAGCAGACGCCGGAGAGATCTCTGCGCTCTGGTCGGCGGTTTTCCGCTTTGTCCGGCAGAAAGCAAAGGCATACGCCCGCTATTGCGGAGAGGGCACCCGGCTTTTTGACGCCGAGGATTTGATACAGGAGAGTTATATCGCCCTCTCCGAGGCGGTGCAAACTTACGACGCCGCAAGCGGGATGCAGTTTGTCGGGTGGTTATACTTTTATATGCTGCATCATTTTCGCGATTTGCGCGGGCGCAAATCGGACGCAATACGATATTGCAAAGAGCCGGTGACAGAGGATGTCGACGGCGCCGAAGTGGACGTTTTCGATCTTATCGCGGATGAAAGCGCAGAGCGTGACTTTGCCACGTTGCTGGACGACGACGCCGCGCGCTTTATACTGCGCAAAATGGATGCGTTGCTGTCAGACGAAGAAAAGTGCGTATTGCTCTGCATCGCGGAGGGGCGCACAGTGCGCGCCATTGCCGCGGCGCAAGGCGTACCGCCCGCCGCCGTGCGCACCGATCGCACCCGCGCACGCGCAAAAATGGCACGTGACAAAGAACTGCGCGAAATATATTGCCGTTGGTACGGGCAGGGACTGCATAAAGGCTATGCAGCATTTAATACATCCTGGTCGTCGGTGGTTGAAGATGCGGTCATCAGACGTGAAGACATACTCGGCTGAGATCAACGAAAAAACAGCGACGGATGTTTAGAAATGTCAAGGTCTGCGCGAATAGGCAGATAAAAAAAAGAGCGGAGAGGGCGCTCATTCCCTCTCCGCTTGCTTTTTTCCGGCGTATATGCTATACTATGCTTGCCCGTTTTATTCGCTTGCGGGCGGAATGCTCTGTGCGGCGTTGCTTTGGTCGGTGCGCTGCACAGGGCTTTTCTCTTGTGCCATGCAGAAACGGCGCACGGTGCTTTTGCGCCTCTTGCAGACCAATCTGTTTTCGGAGCGGTATATATTGACTACGGCGGCCCGGTATGGCAAGACGGCAGCATCGATATAGCGCCGGAATACCTACACGAAAAAGGCGTCACCGCGCAGACGACCGCATAACGGAGAGGGCTTTTTGCCCTCTCTTTTTTCGTGCTTTTTCCAAAAAAGTCCGCGGGTAAGTGCCGCAGACGTTCAAAATCCCCTCTGATGCCTAAAATTTTCACGCTGTGCGCAAAAATGACGTTTTTAGTATAAGTTATAGAAATATATCTAAATCGCGTTATACGCAGTTAAAAGCGCATTGTGGACGATTTGAAAATATCATGCGGCAATTCCGCACACCATAAAAACGCGCGCGTGATGAAATTCTCTCGCTTTTGGTCTTTTTTCCTCGCAGTCCACGACGAAAAATGCTGATAGTTGCTGATGTTCGTCGCGCTTATCTTGGTCTTTATTTGGTCTTTATTCCGGTGAAAAACTATGAAACGAGATGCAACAAGATAAAATGAAAAATGCCGCGAAACGCAGTAAATCCGGGGCTTTTCGCGCTTTTTAGAAAAACTATAAAATAGTGATGACGCCCTTGGGGTGGTAGAGGCCGCAAGTTCAAGTCTTGTCACTCAGACCAAATAAATCCGATGGGTTTTCCCATCGGATTTATTTATTTGTGCGCAAACTTTGAAGTTGTGTCACGATAGCGCCCCTCGCGCCGGCGGCGCGGCAGGGGTGGGACGGGGTTCCCGAAAGCGCGTCCGGCGCTTTTGGGGTTCCCGGTTGTGGCCGCAAGTTCAAGTCTTGTCACTCAGACCAAAATATGCGGGAGCCTTTCGGCTTCCGCATATTTTAATTTGTGCATAAAATTGAACTTGTGTCACGATAGCGCCCCTCGCGCCGGCGGCGCGGCAGGGGTGGGACGGGGTTCCCGAAAGCGCGTCCGGCG
>JAFSUT010000079.1 GCA_017445085.1 Clostridia bacterium
ACGGGACAGGTGCGATCGGCGCCAGCGGCGGCAGACTTTCCGACGTGCGCTTGTCGGCGCCCGCGGCAGAGGACGGCGAAACCTATCTCAACCCGATCAGCGCCGTCACGGTCGGCGCCGACCCCGATATCCTCTATTACAACGGCACGTATTATCTCTATTTGTACGCCAACAGCGGCAACAAACTGTTTATGCTCTACACCTCGCCCGACCTCGTCCATTTCACCAGACGAGATTACGTCTTTCCGTGGGACGACACCGCCTATTCCAACGTAGAGGCGGGGTCGCCGTGGAGTCCTAACGTCTTTTACAACGCGGCAGAAGACCTCTTTTATCTCACCTTTGCCGCTCTGCCGGCAGACGGCAGTCCGCGCACCCTCTACTACGCCACCTCAAAAAGCCCCTACGGACCGTTTACGCACGACGGAAACCTTGTCGCCATCCATCCGGGGGTCAACGAGATCGACGGCCATCTCTATTCATTTGGCGACGGCAAAGTGTACATTTCGCTCTCACGCTATGACAACAAAGCCAACATCTGGCTGGAGGAAGTCGAACTGGACGGTGGAAAAATCCTGCCGAAAACCGAGACCGCCGTCTGCGTGATCCTCCCCGAAGCCCCCTATGAAAACGACGGCGTCAACGCGCTTTGCGAGGGCGGCTCGCTCTATAAGCACGGCGATTACTACTACCTGCTTTACGCCACGGGCAAGTATTCCCGCCACTACGGCGAGGCGTACGCCGTGTCGAAAAACCCGCTCGGTCCTTACACCCGTGCGGAAAACAACCCATTGATGCAGTACAACGCCTTTCTCGACGGCCCCGGCGACGCGCTGCTGATTCCCTCGCCCGACGGCAAGGAAACCTTTATCGTCTACCACCGCCACGGCAAGATTGGGCAGTGCAATCCACGCAAGACCTGCGTTGACCGCGTTGCCTTTATCGAAGATCCAAACGGCGGCGCCGATATTTTGACCGTGTGCGGTCCGTCCTCAACGCCGCAAAAAATGCCGAGTTTTGAAAACCGCTATGACCCGAACGGCGACGGACACACGACCCTCTTTGACGTTTTGCAAGTAATGCGGCGCGCCGCCGCGGCAGAGTACGGCGGCAAACAGGACATCAACGCGGACGGAACCGTCGGCGTGGCGGACGCGCTCCTCCTGCTCCGCCGCGCGCTCGACGACCCCTATATCCCGGAAGAGTCCGAGGACGCGACGGAGGAGAACACGCCCGCGCCGTAACGCGCCACAAAGTTTATTTTTCGACCCTTTTGTTAGGATCCCGTCCTTGCGCGCGTGATTCCCGTATGCTAAAATAGAAGCAGGAAACTGCTTCTATTTTTTTCATAGAGCGGTATAAAACGTGCGCTTTGCAGAAAGGAAGAAACAAACAGATGGAACAAAAACCTCTTTTGACTTCTACAAAGGAAACCGTGATTTACGAAAACGATTTTTCCTCCGCCGACCTTGCCGGCTTTGACCTTTTCGGCGGCTTTGCCGTCCGTGACGGGCGGCTTTGCACCACGAGCGGCGAGGGTCCCTCCGCGCATCTGACCTATACCCTCCCGCGCGAATATGACGCGTGCGACTACCGCGTGGAAGTCGACGTCTACGGACACGTCCCCGGCGACCACGAGGGGCTGCTCATCGGCGCGCGCAGTGAAAAAATGACGGCTGCGCCCGCCTATTTTTCGGGCTACACCTGCACGCTGTTTGGCAAATACACCACCATCGCCTATTTCGACGAAACCGGCTTTGGCGGCGCCTTTTCCACCGGCATCGGCAGCCTGAAGAGCGGCGGCGACTACCACCTCTCGGCGACCCTGCGCCACGGCATCCTCCGCTTTGAAGTCACCTCGCTTGCCGACGGGCATCTCGTCCAAAGTTACCGCTTTGAGACCGGCAAGTGTGAGGGCGACCCCTACGACGCCTTTACCCGCACGGTCGGACTGCGCAAGTATTACAACGACAGTAAATTTGCCAACTTTAAGGTCACCGTCCTCTCGGATATCCTGCCGGACGCGCTCGCCGGGGACTGCCGCGGGGACAATCAACTTGCCGCGCACCTTGACGTCCGGGAGGAAACCACCCTCTTTTTCGGCATGAAGGACCGCGAAAACGGCTACGCCGTCACCTTTGCGCCCAAGGACGGGCGCGCGACCTTTTTCCGCGTGGAAAACGGCAGATTTGTCTGGACGGCGGAGCGCGCGCTGGTGCTGAAAAGCAAGACCTACCCGCTCTCGGTCACGTCCGCGGGCGGCGTGTTGTCCGTGCGGTTTGACGACGATCCGTTCCCGATCTTTGAGTTTCCGATATCGGACGGCGAGGGCGCCTACGGCGTCGTCGGCGGCAAACTCTCCGATGTGCGCCTGTCGGCGGCGCCGAAACCCGCGGCGGCGGAGACCTACGTCAATCCGCTCAACGACCGGGGCGCAGACCCGGATATGATCTTCCACAACGGCGTCTACTATCTCTACGTGTACGCCAACAGCGGCGACAAACTGTTTATGCTCTACACCTCGACCGACCTCGTCCATTTTACAAAGCAGGACTACGTCTTCCCGTGGGACGACGCCGCCTATGCCAATATCAAAAAAGGCTCGCCGTGGAGTCCCAACGTGTTCTACCACGCGCCGGAAGACCTCTTTTATCTCACCTACGCCGCCCTGCCGGCGGACGGCAGTCCGCGTACCCTCTACTATGCCACCTCAAAAAGCCCCTACGGACCGTTTTCGCACGACGGCGCGCCGACGGCGATCCACAAAGGCGTCAATGAGATCGACGGGCATCTCTATTCGTTTGACGACGGCAAGGTGTACATCTCGCTCTCGCGCTACGACTGCAAGGGCGACGTCTGGCTGGAGGAAGTTGAACTGAAAGACGGCAGGATCCTGCCGAAAACCGAAACCGCCGTGCGGGTCATCGTCCCCGCGGCGCCCTACGAAAACGACGGCGGCAACGCGCTTTGCGAGGGCGGCTCGCTCTATAAGCACGGCGACTACTACTACCTGCTCTACGCGACCGCCAAATACAACCGCCATTACGGTGAAGCCTACGCCGTAGCAAAACATCCGCTCGGCCCCTACACCCGTGCGGAAAACAATCCCATTTTGCAGTACAACGCTTTCCTCGACGGCCCCGGCGACGCGCTGCTCATTCCCTCGCCCGACGGCAGCGAACTCTTTATCGTCTACCACCGCCACGACCACGTCGGGCAGTGCGATCCGCGCAAGACCTGCGTTGACCGCGCCGCGTTTATCAAAAATCCAAACGGCGGCGCCGACCTCCTCGTCGTCTGCGGCCCGTCCACCACGCCGCAAAAAATGCCGAGCAACGACAAAAACTGACGCCGCGCATACGGCAGAATGCCCCCCGTGATCACGGGGGGCATTTTCATACGCGGGCAAAACTATCTATGCGGCGCCTATAAAGCCTTCCCCTGTGCGAGGAAGCCTTTGGGTGCGCCGCCGCGATTATTTCCCGCTTTTTTCTCCGCCGCGTAATACGCGCTGAAAAAATCAATAAATTCCTTGACGGCGGGCGTGAGCGGCACACTCTTTTTCCAATACAGATAAACCGAGCGGCGCAATTCAAGATCCGAAAACGGACGCACGGCGATGCCGTCACCCACAACGCGCGCCCACGAGCGCTCGGGAAAAATAGAAATGCCAAAGCCGTAGCGGACGTAGTCGCACACCGTCGTCGGATTGCTGCTCCGCGCAATAAAGGTCGGACGATAGTGATGCTTTTCAAAATACGGCAGCATCCGCCGGTAGAGTTCGGTGTCAAAACCAAGTCCGACGATCGGAATATCCCGCAGTTCTTCGATGGAAAGCGAACTGCGGGCAGCTTTGGGAGAGTCCTTCGGCAAAGCGATGACGTAGCGCTCCGAAAAAAGTTCAAGATATTGGTAACTCTCCGGATTTTCGAGCGGCTTTGTCGAAAGCCAGACGTCCGGCGTATAATCGCTGTCGCCTTTGGCAGGAAACTGCAATTCAATCTCCGGATACGCCTTGCGGAAGGCTGCCATGGCGGGGACGGCGGCAGACGTGCCCGCCAGCGTGCTGACCCGCACGATCTTGCTGCGGCGCGCCGAAATGCTCTGCACGGCGGCGTCGATATGCGCCAGCGCCTCCTCCACCTCAAAGAGTAGGAGCTTGCCGTATTCGCTGAGCGCCACTGCGTTCCCCTTGCGGATAAAAAGCTTGACGCCGAGTTCGTTTTCCAGCTTTGCGATCGAACGGCTGACCGAGGACTGCGCCACAAAGTGCTTTTTGGCGACCAGCGAAAAGTTTTCCAGATTTGCCGCGTCGCGGAAGTATGTCATTTCAAGTATATCCATAGGCACCTCCATGCGTTTTGCGCATACTATCATAACAAATAATATAAGCTTTGTCAAGTAGGATGTATGCTATAATGAAAACGAAAGAAATGGAGGCTGTTTATGAAACATCATATGATTCTTATCCTTTGCATCATCGCCGTTTTGGCAGTCGTTTTCTGCCTTGCCGCTTTTGCGGCGGAAGACGGTATGACCTTTACGGCATACGACGCCTACGAGATGAGTGAGGCGTTTACGGCGCCGCGCACCTATGAAGCGTGGGTGAAAATTCCAACCGACTGGAACTCCCGCGGGGTCATCGCGGGCAACTGGCACGACTACGGCTACGGCTTGGATTTTGAAGTCCAGAGCGACGGCACGCCGCGCGTGGTCTATTGCCGCAAACCGCTCGGCGGATCAAAATCCACAAAAAGCATTGCTTTCGAAAATGTGGATTTGCGCACGGATACGTGGACTTTTCTTGCGATAACCGAGGACAGCAACCGCGTGGACTGCTATATCAACGGCGTGCTTGCACAGTCGGTTGACACTACGACAACAAAGCGCGTCTGCACCTTTCCGCTGACCATCAACGGCGATAACTTTTGTCTCGGCAACCCCTACTGGTTCCGCGGCGCGCTCCGTTCGATCGCCTTTTACAAGGACTACCGCACGGCGGAAGAGATTGCCGCCGATATGACGGCGCCGGACACGGGCGACGCCAATCTCATCGCCGCGTATACCTTTAACGGTACGCCGACGGCGACGATCCCCGACCTTGCCGGCAAT
>JAFSUT010000080.1 GCA_017445085.1 Clostridia bacterium
AATACGCTGACTTTCCTTGGCGGAAGTGCAAACGGAACGGTTGACTGTCCCGTGGCACCTACAGATGCTTTTTACGGCACTTTGAAAACCGGTAATGTTGAAAAGCATGTCATAGGCGATATTGACGGCGACGGCAGTATTACGCTCAAAGATGCGTTGGATCTTATACGTGCGATTGTTAACGACAAAACCGTTGAAAACGGAGATTTGAACGGCGACGGCAAAGTAAGCATTGCCGATGTAATCAGAGTTATGAAACTAATGGCAAAATAATTTGTAATAACAAACAAGCCTCTCGTAAGAGAGGCTTTTGTCATGGTGAAATTGTGTGTTTTCCTTACACTCGGTAGAGCACCACGACCCGATGTTTTGCGCAGCAAAACTCGGCTGCAAACGCACAGCGTTTGCAAGTGTTAACCTCATGATGTTCTTGATGCAGTTAGCGCTACAAGATTTACCGGGCAGAGCGACGTACTTGGAAAGCAAAATGCGAAAGCGGCGCATAAAAATGGGCGTATTTCTACGCCCATTTATGTTTTGGGATACTGCTTGTGCTTGCTTCTGTATTCGCTCGGTGTACAGCCCATCTCGCGTTTGAATGCATGGCTGAAGTAGTAAAGGCTGGAAAAACCAAGCGAATGTGCAATGTCGGATATAGGGTCGTCTCCGTAACGGAGCCTTTGCCGTGCATGCGTCATACGCATCATGCTGATATATTTAACGGGAGCGAGATTGTAAGTTTCCTGAAATGATTTTCTGAAATACGATTCGCTCATATTGGCGGCAGAAGCTATTTTTGCCACGGTGAGGTCTTCTTCTGTAAGATGCTCGTTTATATATTCCACCGCTTTTTCCATTCTTCTCCGCTTTTCGGAGGACAGATAGATAAAATTCTCTGAAACACGGAGAAAGTCTGTATATATCGCATAAAGCATTGACATGCATTCCATTTTGGCAGTTGAGCGTTGCATATACCAAACGGCAAGCATTTTATGAAAGATATTTTCAGTGCTCATTCCATCGGAGGCAGGTAATGCCATGCTTTGCAGTGAAACTCCTTCAGGTAGAGAAAAGGTAAAGTCAGCAAATAGAACCTCGTATTTTTCACTTTGCACGTCCATGGAATAGATACTTGACTTTGCCAAAAACAATAGGTCGCCCGCCTTTGCGTCTACGGTATAATCGCCGAAATCATATCGAGTGGATCCACTCAAAATATAAATCAGTGCGTCCCATTTTCTGCCGCTTGACGTTTTATCGTACACGCCTTTTTTGACCATGGCGCCGAGCGCACGGTAAAAATCGCATATCATAGGTTGAACTGTTGTGAGCTGTATACGGCTCATGTCATCACCGCCTTTTATCCTTATTAAATCAAAAATGGCAAATTTTTTCAAGTCTTTTGCCCAAAAAAGTTAGTTTTGAAGCGAAAATCGCAAATCGGTGTGGAAATCACATTTACAAAAAAATCGAATGCGGCTATGATGGTAACATAAAATAGCCGTGGGCATATTTATGCGGCAAATCAGGAGGAAGATATGAAAAAATTTGCATGGGCGTTGACGATCTGTGCGCTTGCCCTCTGTATGACGGCAGGGGCGCTTGCGGCGCAGACGGTTTATCTCGACGCGTCGGGGGCAAACGGCGCGTATACCACGCTCCCCGCAGCGGCGGAAGCGGTGGATAACGGCGGTACTATTATTGTTTCGGGAAATACAACTACGCCGACAACGGCATATACTTTTCCGGACAAAGATCTGACCATCACGTCGGAGGGCGGTGCGGTCCTCACCCTCGGGCGCGTCCTGATCGCGCGCGGCGATCTTACGTTTGAAAACATCACGATCGCCAACGGTACGGGTGCAAACGTTGACTTTATTTATGCAAACGGTCACGATCTTACCATCGGCGAGGGCGTGACCACGGTGGCAAATACGTCGACCAAGCGGTATATTTCGCTGGCGGCGGGGATAAACACCGGCACGTGTACGGGTAGCGGCACTGTTACCGTCAAGAGCGGCACATGGCGCAACGTTTACGGCGGCAACTTTCAGGGGACGTTCGGCGGCAGTGCGGAGATCGTGTTTGCCGGCGGGGCGCTCTCCGGCGGCTCTATGATCCTCGGTAACGTATCCACGGGGGCAAACACCGCCACAGTGACCGCCACGGTCGGCGGGGGCAGTGTGACAACGATCCAGGGCGGCAGCGTACCTTGCGCCGCCTATACCGTAACGCTGACCGGCGGCAGCGTCAATAAACTGAATCTTGACGCGACCGTCGCGCCGGGAGTCGGCGGCAGTGTGACCGTCAAGAGCGGCACGGGGACGGTGACCACCGCCGCACCCGAAGGTTATGAGATCGCGGAGGCAGACGGCGTGTATACTTTGAAAGAAAAAGCAAACGTTGACCTGACGCCAAGGACCGTCTACCTGGACGGCACCGGCAAGACCGAGGGCGCATATACCTCGCTCTCGGCGGCGCTTGCGGAGATGCCGGGCGGCGGTACTATCATCCTCTCCGGCGACACTTCGATCTCTGCGGGGACGGCGCTCCCCGAGACCAAGGAAGTTCTGATCACTTCTGTTTACGAAGATGAGGACTACCGTGAGAGTGCGGCGCTCAAACTCTATGCAAACCTTGCGCTCGGCGGTGACACGATCTTCCGCGACGTTGTGATCGAGCGCGCAAAACCGACCTCTGCCAATATTTTTATCAGTGCGTGCGGACACGCGCTGACGATGGACGAGGGCGTATCTTGCCTCAACTATACCGGTTTTCAGTGGATCACCCTTGTCGGCGGCAATCTCAGCCGGGCGTATACGGGCGATTCGCACGTCACGGTCAAAGCGGGGCATTTCCGCAATATTTTCGGCGGCAACTATAACGGTGCGTTTACCGGCAATTCCTATGTCACCGTCACGGGCGGCGTATACGACAACGCCGTGTGCGGCGGCAGTTTCTCCGGTGACTTTACGGGTGACGCGCATCTGACCTTTGGCGGTGAGGCGGTTATTCTTTACGCCACAAGCGCACCGCAGGGGCTTGTCGGCGGAACGCTCGGCGAAAACGGAGGCACTGCGCATACCTTTACGGGCGATATCTATCTTGCGCTCGAGGATAATTGCGCGATCACAGGCGTTGTCGTCGGCGGTTCGCGCAACAACAATATCACCACAAAGGGCAATACGTACGTGACCGTAAACGATAACGCCTATGCGTATTTTTCGCTCTACGGCGCAAGTTACAGCGGCGTTTTTGACGGCGACAGTTCTATCATTATAAACAGCGGCGATATCCAGGGCAATATCTGCGGCGGCGGGTATAACGCCACCGTGACCGGCAGCACGAGGATCGAGATCAAGGGCGGGACGGTCTGCCAGCACAGTACAAACTCGTACAGTTCCGGATCCTCGCCTGCGGGGACGAAAAACGTCTTCGGCGCCAATGAGTCCGGCGGCAGTGTCGGTAAAAATACAGAGATCCTGCTTTCCGGCGGCAGAGTCTACGGCGATATTTGCGGCGAGGCGGCGGATCGCGCGATCACCGTCGGCGGCACTTCCTCTGTCACGCTGACAAACGGCGTCATCTTCGGCAAGGTGTACGGTGCAGACAGCGCCGCGGTGGACCTCAGCGCGGGCGGCACGGTCTCGATCGGCGTTGCGTCTTCGGTGGATACGCTGGTCGGCGGCGGCAAACTGATCCTTGCCGCGGGCGCACCCCTCACCGTCGGCGAGATCCGCGGGGCGGTGCAATTTGAGATCAACGGGCTCCCGCTTCCGCTCGATTACATTACGGCAACGACGCTCGCAGACGGCGCAAGCGTCGTTTACGCGGTGCAAGGCGAGGAAACGCTGGTAAAGAGCGGTTCTGTCTACTCGATCGATTTTCCGGGCGCTTGCAAGACCGTCAACGTCACGGTCACTTTCAAAGAGGGGGCGGAATGCCGTATGCGCCTCGGCGGCGCGTCAAGCGGCGCGTGGCTCACGCCCGATGCGTCCACGGCGACCTCCGCGACCTATGCGCTCACCCCGGGACTGTACAGCGCCACCGTTTTGTTCAGTTCCACAAACTATTGCCGCAAGGCGATCTACGTGTACGGCAACGCCGAAACGCAGACCGTATCGGTCGAATACGATCCCGCGACCGGAGAGGGATATGAGTGTATCGCCACGGCAAGACATACCGACGAGATCAACGCAACGCGCTACAACAATGAGGACGTCGAGGGCTTTTATATCCCCGATACCCCCTATTTCCGGTATCACAACGGCACCTCTGTCTTTACCTCCAATGCGGAGATGAACGCATATCTTGAGGAACTTGCCGCGCGGTGCGACTATATGTATCTGTTCTATCAGGGCGTCAGTGAAAGCGGCTTTACCTGCCCCGTGGTCGTATTTACCAAGGACGAGATCCCCGAGGGCGCAAGCCTTGCCGAGATCGCAAAGATCGTGGGCAGCGGCGGCACGCGAGATATTCTCCTTTACGGCTCGCAGGTCCACGGCAACGAGCAGTCCTGCACCGAAAGCGCGCTGATGTTTGCGACCGAGATGTGCGGCGAATACGGCGAAAGCGTGTTTGACGGCACCAATATCGGCGCCGTGATCCAGATGCCGCGCCTCGGACTTGAGGGATCGTACACCAATTCCCGTGAGAACCAAAACGGCGTGCTCAATCCAAACCCCAACCGCGACTATATGCTCCTTTCCAATACCGAGATCCGCACCTACGCGTACGTATACCATCTCTTTATGCCCACGCTGACGCTGGATATGCACGAGGCGATGGTCTATCCCGTTTGGTCGGCGGGCGAACTCTTGACCGACACGTACGATTTCTCCCTCAGTTATTTCTCTCCCATCAGCGGTATGCTTTCCGATACGGCGGCGGTGCTCGCGGGGGATCTTTCCGCGGCAACGCGCGACGGCGATCGCGGCTTTGAATACGTCCGGGCAAAGATGGACGCCTGCGGGCTTCGCACCTACTATTATCGCAAGGACCGCGGTCCGATGTTCGGGCAGAACTACGCGGCAAATCTCGGTGCGTATGCGTACGTATTTGAGGTCCCCGGCCTCGGCGGCGGTGACGAGCATTACGCCCGCAGAGTTTTTGCCGGTATGCAGGGGATGAAGGAACTCCTCGCTTACGCCCTTTCCGAGGACGGAAAGATCGCCGCGCGCGTGACGGCGGCACGGACTTCGTTTGCAGAAAAAGCGCAGATCCATAACGATCGCGACGCCATCGTTTTGGAACAGACGCGCTCCCGCGTTCCCACCTACGCCTACCGATGGAACAATCCGCTGGTCGGCGCTGACGGGACGATCCGCTATGCGGTCAATCCGACCATGGAGTATAACTACGACGTTGCCGTGCGTTACCGTACACGCGCGACCGCTTACGTGATCCCCGCCGACCTCAAAGAGATCGACACCATCCTTGAAAAGCTGGAACAGCAGTTTATACAGTACACGTATTTAGACAAAGGGACAACGATCACGCTGCAGCAGTATGGGGGGACGACTTCCGCTGCCACGGTCGGCGAGCCGGCAGAAGTCACCTTTGCAAACGGCGCGTATCTGATCCCTGTGGACGGATACCGTGCCGAGGTCATCTCCTTCCTCTTTGAGCCGGACTGCAACGACTGCTATCAGGGCTATGCTTCCTTTGCGCTTGCGGGGTATATGGAAGTGGATCAGCTCTATCGCACCACCGAAAACTTTATTGCGGCAAAACTCGGACTTGACGGCACCTATATCGCCGTCGCCGTTCCCGAGGGCAAGACGGTGGCGCGCGCATCCGTGGACGGCAAGGTCTACGAAAACGTCGCCGTCGAGGACGGCAACGCCTTTGTCCTTGCCGCGGATCAAGAAAACTATTCCGTCACATTGGACTTTACGGATGATACGAGCACAACGACCAATATCGGCAGCACCCCGGGCGATATCGACGGCGACAATGCGGTCACCGTCCGCGACGCGCTCTTGGCGATCCGCGCGCTCGTTAACGGCGAGAGGGTCAAAAACGCCGATATGAACGGCGACGGTAAATTCTCTCTTGCGGATATTATTCGTCTTTTGAAAACCGTCGCAAAGTGATCACAACAAAAAGAGGCGCAGCAGCGCCTCTTTTTTTGCGCCGGGCGCGCGCCCCGCGACGGCGCCGTTGCGGGGTGTAAAGTTGTCTTTGGCGGGGGAAAAAGGACCACAAAAAGCAAAAATGGCAAAGTTTTTTAATTTTTTACCCAAAAAAGTTGATTTTGGAGCGAAAATCGCAAATCGGTGTGGAAATTACATTTACAAAAAAATCGAATGCGGTTATGATGGTAACATAAAATAGCCGTGGGCATATTTATGCGGCAAATCAGGAGGAAGATATGAAAAAATTTGCATGGGCGTTGACGATCTGTGCGCTTGCCCTCTGTATGACGGCAGGGG
>JAFSUT010000081.1 GCA_017445085.1 Clostridia bacterium
GGGAACTCAAAGATCGGGAAGGGGTAGTCGTCAAAGCGCACGGAAAGCACGCCGCCTGCGGACGTGACCGAGAGCGGATAGGTCTTGTTTTCCAGCGGCAGTGCGCGCTCCGCCATCCAGGTATAGCGCCCGTTTTCTACGCGGAAAAAGGTCGCGCGCCCGTCCTTTTGCGCAAAGGTGACGGCATAGCCGTTTTCGCGATCCTTCATCCCGAAAAAGAGGGTGGTGTCGCCGTCGATCGCAAGGTTTGCGGAAAGGCAAAGGTCGCCTTCGTATGTCTCGGAGAGGGCATCCGGCAGGTCGTCCGAGAGGGCGGTCACCTTGAAGTTGTCAAAGGAACTGTCATCATAATATTTGCGCAGTCCGACCGTGGAGGTAAAGGTATCGTAGAGGTCGTCCTCGCTCGTGGCAGGCTCAAAGCGGTAACTTTGCACGAGATGCCCGTCAGTAAGGGAGGTGACGGCAAAGCGGAGGATGCCGTGGCGCACGGTCACCGAGAGGTGATAGTCGCCGCCCGTTTCCACGGCGCCGATACCGGTGGAAAAGGTGCCGCCCCAGCCGGTTTCGCTGAAGTATGCGATCGTGCATTTTTCCTGATAGAGCGTGCAGGTGTAACCCGAAAAATAGGTGGGCGTGGAGGTCAGTTTTTCACCGGTCGCACCGATGAGCAGCCCGTCGTGCTGTTTGCCGTGTCCGTAGACGTCGACTTCCACGCGGTAGTCGCAGCCCGTAAAGGTCTCCGGAAAGGTGTAGGCGAGATAGGCGGTGGGACCGCTGCCCGCGGCGGTATACAACCGCCCGTCACGGACGGCAAAGCTGCCGCGCGCGGAAAATGCGGAGAGGTCGGAGGAAGAAAAATCGTTTTCATAGATCACGGTTTCTCCGGCGCTTGCCGCAAGGCAAAGCAGGCATACAAAAAGCAGAGGCAAAAGATATTTGAATTTCATAACGTCCTCCCGAAAACAAAAACGATTTTCTGTTTTTATTTTAGCAGATGCGTGTCGATCTTTCAAGGAAAAAATATAAATATAATGGTTGAAAAATAAACCGAAGTTCGATCGCCGCGCATATTTGGGTACAAAAAAAGGACCTGCGCCGTGCAGATCCTTTTTTGTCAATTCAGTTTGCGCTCGTGGCCGCCGCCTCTGCGCCGACGGCTTTGCGGTACGCCTCCGAAATGATCGAAAGCACGAGTTTTGCCGGGCGTTCGAGCGAGGCGTAACGGCTTTGCCAGTCAAAACTGCCGCCCTGCAGCATATAGATCAGGTTTTTGTTGAGGTTGGCGGGCTGATAGCAGTAGCCGAGGTCATACGCACGGGTCGAAAAGATGATGTCCAGCATTTCCGAGCTGTCTTCATCGCGCGTGTACTGCCCGTGGAGGGTCTTGTCGTAGTACGCCGGGATGATCTCCTTTTCGGAGAAATATCCGATGGCGTCGATGATGGCGCCGGTGCGTTCGTCGTCCTCCACCATCAGCGGCACGCACAGATAGTTCATATAGAACGGCGCGACCGTGTTGTAGTACTCGGTTTGCGAATTGTCATAGAGGAAGTAGGGGAGGATGCCGTAGTCGGTCTCCATATCGCGGAACTCGGAGAGCTTGCCGATGGTGGTGAGGAAGAAGAGTGCCTTGTTTCCGCTGAAGATCGGGATGTATTCCTTGCCCTTGGAGTTGTGGGTATACATTATCGAGGATTTCGTATCCTTGACCATATTGTAGAAGCGTTCCAGCATATTGTTGGTGACTTCGGTGTTGATGGTCAGTTCGTATTCGAGGGTGTCGTTGTTTAAGGTGACCATCTTTTGTCCGGCGGCGTTGACCGCGCCGTACACCGCGTCTACCCAGTAGAGGGTGCCGTAGACGTCGGTGACGCTGTCGCCGTCGGTATCATCCGCCACTTCCTTGGCGATCGAGTACATCTTGTCGATCGTCCACTCATAGTCGTTGACCAGGTCGTAGAGGTTTTCCACGTTGTACTGCTCGGCGAGGTCTTTGTTGAACGCGATGCAGTAGGTTTGATCCATCATACTGATGCCGAAGTCGCCGGTGGTAAAGAAGAGAGAGTCTGCAAACTCGAAAGTCTCATTGGCTTTCTCGTCATACCAGGAGTGCGTTTTGTCAAAGTTCGGCAGGGCGTTGAGGTCGGAAAGATAGCCCTCATAGGCAAGTTGGCTGACGTCATAGCCGGGGATGATGCAAAAGTCGTAGTTGGTGTCCCCCGCCGTCGCCTCACGGACAAGCACGCGGTACGCCTCGGGCGACTGCTGATTTGCCGTGGTATTTTTTTGCTCGGTGACGATCTTGATGTTGTACAGGCTCTCCACCGAGCGGTTGCGGCGCTCGATGGCGGCGTCGATGACCGTGGGGTTTACGTCGTCGTACAAAAAGTCGTTGGTGTTGACCGAGCCGCGACCGACCGAGAGGATGTTGACTTCATGCCCGTCAAAATCGTACTGCGGCAGCGTGAACTCGGCGACTTCTTCTCCCGGTTTTTCGTCGCCCGTTTTTTGCGTTTCGCCGCACGCGCTGAGTAGCGGGAGTACGCAGAGGACGGCGAGAAGGAGCGCGATCCATTTTGTTTTCATATGTTTCTCCTTAAAAGGGGAGCCGTGCGGTTCCCCTTTCTCTGTAAAATACGTTAAATCAGTTTTTCCTGCGGCGTGCCGGTCGGACCGTGGACGACGATAACGTCGGGACCGTCGGGCATTTCGACAAACTTCATCGGGTCATAGCAAATATGGCGGGGTGAAATTTCGGTCGTGCTGAAGTGCTGATGATAGAACATAATGTATTCGCCGTTGGCTTTTCTCGTATAGACAGAGTCGCCGGTGCCGCGGGTAAAGCCGGTGGCGCGGAGGATCGGGTTGTACTTATACTTCTTGTAGGGTCCGAGCGGCTTTTCCGCAATGGCAAAGCCCTCGCCGTAGTCGCCTTTGTAGTGCGAGCCGGCGTAGATCATGTAGTAAAGTCCCTTGTGCTTGAAGATAACGCCGCCTTCAACGATGCGGGCGTAGTCGCATTCCCAGGGTTCGGTCGGGACCATGATCTTGACCAGCGTATCGTCCAGCGGGGTGACCACGCCGTCTTTCATCTTGATCTCGTACGCCCAGATCTCGTTGCCCTTGTTAAAGCGGACGACCGTGAGGTAAGCGCGACCGTCCTCGTCGATAAACGGGTGACCGCCGATTTCCTGCACGTCCTCGTGCAGGGGCTTCATCGTCATGGACTTAAAGGGACCCGTCGGCGACTTGGAGGAAGCAAAAGCAACGTGCGCTTCACGTCTGCCGGTCACGGGGTCGGGGCTGGTGTGCGACGCGTAGAACATATAGAAGAGGTCTTCGTCCTCTCTGTAAATGACGTTCGGGCTCATATATTCGTTATTCCCCCAGCCGTCCACGCCGTGGAAGACGACGATCGGCTCCGACCAGTGGATGAGGTCTTTCGAGGTGTAGCACTGGAAGAGCGACATATCCTGCGTATCGGTAAAGTAGAGGTAATAGGTGCCGTTGTGGTAAAGGATATCCGGGTCGGCGCCGTAGACGACGGGGTTTTGGTAGCTGTTTTCGTCGGTAAAGACGGGGATATCGGTGATCTCGGTGACCTTTGCGCCGCGGAACTCTGCCGCGCCGTCGCCGAGGTTAAAGCCGAGCGCACCGCGGGAGAAGTGCTTTAAGGTGACGTCAAACTTCGGGTAGATGGGGGCGGTCTCAAGTTCAAAGTTGTTGAACCAGAGTTTTGCGTACGCGCCGATCATCTGCACGCGCATCGTGTACCACTTGTCCTTTTCAAACGGGAAGGTCATATGCCCGAGGACGGTGTGGTCGCTGTCGCCGCCGTTGACTTTGGAGAGTTTGACCGAGCCGTCTTTGGCATTGACCGAGAAGTAGTAGCCGGTCAGCCAGCGCGCGCCGTTTTTGCCCTGCGCGCGGAAGTACATTCCCGCTTCACCGCCGGCGTTGAGTTTGATCTCGGCCTCAAACGTGAAGTTTGCGGGCGCCCACTCTTTCGAAAAGACGATAGAGGGCTCGCGGGACTGGAAAAGCGCGTTTGCACGGCTTGCGGTAAAACTGTCGCCCTTGATCTCCACGGGCGCGCCGATGTTCATCCATTCCATTGTAAAAAATCTCCTTTTTGATTCGCCGTACGGGGGATACCTATAGCGGCTTTTGTTCATTATATATATTGTATACTGAAAACGACCTTGCGTAAATACGAAAAATAGGTAAAATTGTATAAATTCTTTCGGTGGGATGAAAAAGGGATGTAAAAAAACAGAGTTTTCTACATCCCCTTATTGATATTAAAAGACTTTGATCGCACCCTCGGGACGGATGGACATCACGGTGCAGGCGCCTTTGCCGAAGGCGGCGTCCATGACCGCGCAGTAGTCCTTGACCAGCGCGTGCGGGACAAACGCCTGGATCGTGCCGGCAAATCCGCCGCCGTGTACGCGGTAGGCGCCGCCCTTGCCGGCGAGCGCGTCCTCGGTCAGGCAAAGCGCCAGCGAGAGTCCCTGCTCGCGCACGTTTTTCGTGGTGAATACGTTTTGGAGGTATTTATAGGAGGAGGCGCCGGAGGCGAGAACGCCGTCAAAGAACGTGGCAAGGTCGCCCTTTTCCAGCGCGCGCTTTTGTACGGCGACGCGTGCGTTTTCGTTTTCAAAGTGCAACGCGCGCAAAATGGCGCGGTCGCCGACCTCTGCGCGCAGGGCGGGGATGGCGGCGATGATCTCTTCTTTTGTGACCTCGCGGAGCGCGCTCTTGCCAAAGTGTGCGGCAACCGCTTTCATTTCCGCGGGGACGGACGCATAGTCTTCATTGAGGTCTGCGTGGTTGCCGCCCGTGTTGGTGATGCACAGGCTGTAACCAGCGGCGGACATATCAAAGGCAAGCGGCTCGATCACGGGAGATGTGGGGTCGGCAAAGTCGATGGCGACAAAGCCGCCGACCGCGCATGCGGTTTGATCCATCAGCCCGCACGGTTTGCCGAAATATACGTTTTCGGAGAACTGCGCGATGCGGGCGACCTCTGCGTTGTCCACGCTGCCGTCGTTGTAAAAGTGGTTGATGATATTGCCGACCATGACTTCAAAGGCGGCGGAAGACGAAAGTCCCGAGCCCTTGTGGACGTTGTTTGTGGTAAAGGCATCAAAACCGCCGCTGCTATGCCCGTAGTTGACAAAGCCCTGCACCATACCGGCGATGAGCGAGCGGGACTTGAAGAAATAGTCGCTGTTTGGCGCTTTGCATTCCTCCACGGTCATGCGATCCTCGGAATAGCCCTCAGAGCGCAGACGCACGAGCCCGTCCTCGTTTTTCGCGGCGACGGCGATGATGTCGAGGTTGATCGCGGCGGCCAGCACGCGTCCGTGGTTGTGGTCGGTATGGTTGCCGGAGATCTCGCTTCTGCCGGGGACGGAGAAGAGCGAGACGTCGCGGTCGATCCCGTAGTCGTTTTCAAAATTTTTGATGGTGCGCAGATAGCGGTCTTTCTGCATCGGCATTTCCTTGCCGTAGAGTTTTTCAAAAACCGCATCGAGCGCGCCGCTCTCGATCTTTGCTTTGAGTTCGGTGGATTTCATCGGTGTCATTCTTCCTTTCTCGGATAGAAATTGTTTATTCCATAGTTAATTTGAATTATAACACACCGAAAGGAAAAAGTAAACAGATTTTGTTTGGCTTTTGCCGCTCTTTTTTACACCGGACGAAAAAACGCGAAAATCCGTGCGCAAAGCGCGCTTTCTGTTGACTTTGCGGGGGAAATCCGATATAATAATATGATAAATCAGGATGAAAAAGGTGATTTTTTTGCAGAAAAAGCCGGAATTGCTTGCACCGGCAGGCAATTTTGAAAAAATGAAGGCGGCGATCCTTTACGGGGCGGACGCCGTCTATCTCGCGGGCAACGCCTTCGGTATGCGCGCCGCCGCCGACAATTTTACAAACGAGGAACTTGCGGCGGCGGTGGAATACGCTCATGCGCGGGGCGTGCGGGTGTACGTCACGGTCAACACCATGCCGCGCACGGAGGAATATCCCGCGCTGGAAACCTATATCGCTTTTCTGTCGGGCATCGGTGCGGACGCGCTGATCGTCAGCGACCTCGGCGTTTTGTCACTGGTGCGAAAGATCGCACCGGAGATGGATATCCACGTGTCCACGCAGGCGTCCTCGGTGTCGGTGGCGGACGTTGACGCCTGGCACGCGCTGGGCGCGCGGCGCGTGGTGCTTGCGCGGGAACTGACGATGGCAGAGGTGCGCGAGATCTGCGCACAAAGGTGCGCGGATACCGAGATCGAGTGCTTTATCCACGGCGCGATGTGCGTGTCGTACAGCGGCAGATGTCTGCTTTCCAATTATTTTACGGGCAGAGATTCCAACCGCGGCGCGTGCGCCCAGCCCTGCCGCTGGAACTACCGCACGCTGGAGATCGTCGAGGAAAAGCGCCCGGATCTGCCGATGCGCCTGTACGAAGACGGGGACGGCACCTTTATCATGTCCTCGCGCGATATGTGTATGATCGAACATATCCCGGATTTATGTGAGAGCGGCATCACCTCGCTCAAGATCGAGGGACGGATGAAGAGCGCCTACTATACGGCGGTGGTCACCAACACCTACCGTATGGCGATCGACCGCTATTTTGAAAACCCGCAGGGCTACAAGTACGATCCGCTCTGGATGCGGGAACTCTGCTCGGTCAGCCACCGCGATTACGATACCGGCTATTGGTACAGTCTGCCCGGGGAGAGCGCCAACGTTTGCGAAAATATGGGCTATATCCGCGAAAAGGCGTACATCGCCACCGCGCTTTCCTACGATGCGGCGGCGCACCGCGCCACATTTATCCAGCGCAACAAGGTCAGCGCGGGTGAAAACTGCGAGCTGATCTCCCCCGGCCGCGTCGGCGTACCGCTTGCCGCGCGGGATCTGCAAAACGAGGCGGGCGAGCCGATCGACAGCGCCCCGCATCCGTCGATGATCTTTTCGATGGCGGTGCCGTTTGAAGTTTTTCCCGGTGATATTTTGCGCGGCGGCGAGCCGAAAACAAACAAATGATATTTCGGAGGGTTTATGGTTTCTTTTCTTGACATGGTCAAAACTGTGATTTTAGGCGTCATCGAGGGCGTCACCGAGTGGCTGCCGATCTCCTCGACGGGGCATCTCATTTTGGTGGAAGATTTCTTAAAACTCGGCGTTTCGGACGGGTTTTGGTATATGTTTGAGGTGGTCATCCAGCTCGGCGCGATCCTTGCGGTGGTCTTTCTCTTTTGGAGCCGTCTTTGGCCGGTGGCGTATCGTCGGCGCACGGACGGGGGAAACTGTCTTTTGCCGCTCGGCGCGCTCTGCCTGAAAAAGGATACGACCCTGCTTTGGGTAAAGATCCTGATCGCCATGCTCCCCGCGGCGATCATCGGCATCCCGCTGGACGACTGGATGGAGGAACATCTGCATAATTCCCCCGTGGTCGCGGCGGCGCTGATCGTCTACGGCATTCTCTTTATCCTCGTGGAAAAGCGCAACGCGGGGCGCACTTTTGCGGTCAACTCGCCCGAGGAGATCTCGTATAAGACCGCGCTCGGCATCGGATTTGCCCAGGCGCTCTCGCTGGTGCCGGGAACCTCCCGCAGCGGCTCCACCATTCTCGGCGCGTCCTTCCTCGGCGTGTCGCGCACGGCGGCGGCGGAATTTTCGTTTTTCCTTGCCGTCCCCGTGATGCTCGGCGCCTCGCTCCTCAAAGGGGCAAAATATGCGCTAAGCGTCCTTTCGGGGGCGGAAGTGTTTGGCGCGGGGGAGGCGCTCATCCTCACGGTCGGCGCGGCGGTGGCGTTTGTCGTATCGCTCGGCGCGATCCGCTTTTTGATGTCCTTTGTGAAAAAACACGGCTTTACGGCGTTTGGCGTTTACCGCATCGTCCTCGGCGTGATCGTCCTCTTTGTCTACTTTATCGGTAAATAACATATGATGGAAAACAATGAACTTTTGCGGACGGCGGACGGGGCGACGCTCGCCTTTCTCGGCGACGCGGTGTATGAACTCTGGGTGCGACGGCGGTTGGTTTGCGGCGGGATGTGCGGGAGCAAGGCGCTCAACGACGCCTCGCACCGCTTTGTCACGGCAAAGGCGCAGGCGGCGGCGTTTCACCGCATCGAGCATTTGCTCACCGCGGAGGAGATCGACTGCTTTAAGCGCGGGCGCAATTCGCCGCACCTCTCGGTGCCAAAGTCCTCAACGGGGGCGGAGTACCGCACGGCGACGGGGTTTGAGGCGCTTTGCGCGGCGCTCTGCCTTTGCGGGCGCAACGACCGCGTCGACGAACTGCTCACCGCCGCCTTTGCGGCGGAAGAACGCGACTGATCCCGCTTACAGACGAAAAACAGATGGGAATTTGAAAACAGTATGAGTAAAAAAATATCGGTGTGTATTCCGATGTACAACGAAAGCGGCGTCATCGCAAAGACGGCAAAAACGCTTTCCGACTATATGGATGCACACTTTTCGGACTACGAGATCCTCTTTGCCGACGACGGCTCGACCGACGGATGCGGCGATCGCGTGCGCGAGTTGCACCTGCCGCACGTCAAAGTTGTCGGCGGGCTGCCCAACCGCGGCAAGGGACACGCCGTGCGCCTTGCCATGACGGCGGCGGACGGCGATATCCGCATTTTTACCGACGCAGATCTGGCGTACGGCACGGACGTGATTTCAAGGATCGTTTCCACCTTTGAGCAAACCGGCGCGGATATGGTCATCGGCTCGCGCACGCTTGACAAAGACGGCTATGCCGGATATACGACGATGCGGCGCGTCGCCTCCAAACTCTATCTCCGCATCCTCGCAAGCGTCGGCGGCTTTGCCCTGTCGGACTCGCAGTGCGGGTGCAAGGCGTACAGCGGTGCGGCGGCAAAAGCGATCTTTGACCGATGCACGGTGGACGGTTTTGCCTTTGATTTTGAAACGATCCTGTGGGCAAACAAACTCGGGTATCGGATCGCGGAGATGCCGGTGCGCGTCCTCTGTCACGGGGAGTCCAAGATCCACATGGTATCGGACAGCCTCCGGATGCTGATGGATCTGTATCATATCAAAAAAAGGATTCGTGCGGAAAAATGAAACTTGTGCAAGGGATACATCGGGCGCTTGACAGACTGCTTGCCAAACTGCACCTGCAAAACTACAAGGAACAGATCCTTTACCTCGCGGTCGGGGTCGGCACCACCGCGGTCGATTGGATCGTATATGCGCTCCTTGTCTGCTTTGTCCCGCCGGTCGGCGCAGCGTGGCTGTACAGGATCTCGCCCAACATTTTGGCTTATTTTATCGCGTGGGCGGGGGCGGTGGCGTTTGCCTACGTGTTCAGCCGCCTGTTTGTGTTTGAAAGTCACAGCAAGGCGGTCGGCGCGGAGATCCTGCGCTTTGTCGGCTCGCGGTTTTTGACCCTCGCGCTTTCGATCGCCGGCGATATGCTCCTGTGCGGCGAGTACGCACTCTTTCCGCTCCGCGACCCTTTTCTCGCCAAACTCCTCATCTCGGTGGTCGTGGTGATCCTGAATTATATCACAAGCAAGGTCTTTGTATTTCACAAGGGAAAAAAGGAATAGTATATATGAGAACAAGCGGCGTTTTACTTCCGATCTTTTCGCTCCCCTCGCCGTACGGCGTCGGGACGCTCGGCAAAAGCGCGTATGAATTTGCAGACTTTCTCGCCCGCGCGGGGCAGTCGTTTTGGCAGGTACTGCCCACCGCGCCCACGGGCTTTGGCGACTCGCCCTATCAGTCGTTTTCCTCGTTTGCGGGCAATCCGTATTTTATTGATCTTGATCTTTTGAAAAAAGATAAACTCCTCCGGGGGGAGGAGCTGGCAGGCGCGCGGACGGCGGGCGGGCGCGTGGACTACGCGGCGCTCTATCGCACGCGGTTCCCGCTTTTGCGCCGCGCCTACGAGCGGTTTATCCTGCGCCTGCCGCCGGATTTTTTTGAGTATTGCAGAAAAAACGACGACTGGCTTTCCGACTACGCCCTCTTTATGGCGATCAAGGACGCGCGCGGCGGCGCCTCGTTTGACGTGTGGGAGGACGGGCTCAAATTCCGCCGCCCGGCGGCGATGCGCCGCGCAGTGAAAACACTTGCGCACGACGTCGGGTTTTACAAGTTCTTGCAATACGAGTTTGAAAAGCAGTGGCGCGCGCTCCGCGCCTATGCAAACGAGAGGGGCGTCCGCATCATCGGCGATATCCCGATCTACGTCAGCGCCGACTCGGCGGACGTATGGGCAAATCCGAAAGACTTTTGCCTGGACAGGGCGCTGCGGCCGAAAAAGGTGGCGGGTTGCCCGCCGGACGCCTTTTCGGCGGACGGACAACTTTGGGGCAACCCGATCTACGACTGGCGGTATCAGGCGCGGCACGGCTTTTCTTTCTGGTGCCGGCGGATCGCGCGGCAGGCGGCGTTTTTTGACGTGCTCCGCATCGACCACTTCCGCGGTTTTGCCTCCTATTACGCCATCCCCGCCGGCGCCGCGACCGCGGCGACGGGACAGTGGGAAAAAGGACCGGGCGTTACGCTCTTTCGCGCCATCGCCCGGGCGGTCGGCGATTTTCCGATCATCGCCGAGGACCTCGGCTGTATCACGCCGGACGTCAAAAAACTGCTTGCCGCCTGCGGCTATCCCGGGATGAAAGTCTTGCAGTTTGCTTTTGATCCGCACACGCCGTCCGACTATCTGCCGCACCGATACGAAACCAAAAACGCGGTCGTCTACGTCGGCACGCACGACAACGACACGGCGACGGGCTGGATGCGCTCGGCGCCGGCGGAGGAGGTCGCCTATGCCGTCCGTTATCTCGGCTTAAACGCAAAGGAGGGCTATGCGTGGGGCTTTATGCGCGGCGCGGCGGCAAGCGCGTGCGACACCGCGATCTACACGGCGCAGGATCTGCTCTCGCTGGACAGTCGGGCGCGGCTCAATACGCCGTCGGTCGCCGCCGGCAACTGGACGTGGCGGCTGACCGCATTGCCGGGGCGGCAAGTCGAGCGGCGGCTCTACCGCCTGACGGCGGATTTCGGGCGCCTGCCGCAAGGCGAGTAGCCGGATCCTCCCCCGATGTGCAAAAAATCGTGTAAATTTACAAAAAATTTCGCCGCACCACAAAAATATTTCAAAAACGGAAAAATATTTGTTTATTTTTTAGGAGAAGAAGTCCGAAAAAACGGTTGTCTTCTCCTTTTTTTATGGTATAATAACGCAAGACAGTCGCTCTCCGCCGTCGGAGCGCGACCCACATCGGCTTTGCCGTCCCTTGCGATGGGCGGCTGCGCAAAAATGTCCTTGTGCGCAAGCATTTTTGCTTATGGTATCATGTAACGGCTCCAAAAAACACCGAGAAAAGGGTTTGCCGCAGAGCGGCCATCCCAAGATACGGGAGAGGGACTATGCGAAAACAGGGGATTCTCATCAATCGGGAGATCGAGGACGGTATTTTTGAGAAAATCTTACAGACCAAAACCGATTTGTTCGGCGAGGAACAGATCGTGTTTATCATCGTCAGCGACCTCACGCACGACGCGGCGTACGGCACCGAGTATTTTGCCGCCACCGACGCGCACGCGCTGACAGTGAACGGCGAGGGAGATCTCATCGAAAAGGTCACCTTTGCCGACCTTGAAAGATCCGAGGTGCGCCGGATGTACGGCAACGCACGCCTGCGCTGTGAAACGCGGGACGGCACGCGGCTGGAACTCTTGCGCTTTACCTACGCGGTCGCGGCGCTCGGCGATATGGCGGCGACCTATATGAAGTCGATCGCCGAGGGCGAGACCACCGCGCACGCCATCGACGCCGCCGACGCCGCCTTTGAAAAGGCGATCTCGGTCTGCCCGCGCTGCGGCAGAAAACTTTTGCACCCGGGCGCCGAGTGCATCGGTTGTCAGTCCAAGGGCAAGATCGCCGGTAAACTGCTGATTTATGTCAAACCGGAAATCAAAAATCTGATCGTCTGCCTTGTTCTTTCTCTGATCGCCACCGGGCTTTCGATGATCCGGCCGAGTCTGACGGCAACGCTGGTGGATAAGGTCATCCCCCATAACGATACGCACCTGCTCGGCATCGTCGTTCTCCTTTTGTTCGGCGCGTACATATTGCAGGCCATCGTCGGGATCATCCGAAGTTACCGTCTGCGCTGCTCGGCGGTCAACATCGTCACAAATCTCCGCAACCACGTCTATGAAAAGGCGCAGCACCTGAGTATGCGCTTTTATGATAAGACTTCCACCGGCTCGGTCATCAACCGCATCAGCGGCGACAGTACCACCATCGAGCAGTTTATGGTGCGCCTCTCGCAGGAAGTTGTGGTACAGTTTTTCACGATGGTCGGCATCGTGGTCATCATGTTTGCGATGAACTGGAAGCTGGCGCTCATCACGCTCGTCCCGATCCCGTTTGTCGTGGTCGGCTCGCGGATCTTCGGCAAAAAGATCCTGCCCTATTACCGAAAGGTCTGGCGCAAGTGGGCGTCGGTCACCTCTTATCTGACAGATACCATCCCCGCCATCCGCGTCACCAAGGCGTTTTCCACCGAAAACCGCACGGGCAGCGGCTTTGCCGATACGACGGGCGCGTGGGCAAAGGTCGAGTATAAGTCGGCGCGCATTTCCACCGCGTTTCCCAACATCGTTTCGTTTTTTGTCAACTGCGGTCACCTGCTCATATGGTCGATCGGCGGCGCGTGGGTCATCTTTTCCCAGCAGGCGGCGGCGTCCGGCAATGCCACCACCTTCTTTGGCGGCAACGTGACGGTCGGTACGCTGGTTGCGTTTATCTCCTACGCCACGATGTTTTACAACCCCGTCAACTTTTTTGCCACCTTTAACGATTCCTATCAAAACGCGCTGTCCTCCGCGGAGCGCGTCCTCGATATTCTCGACGCGGACGAGGAGCCGGACGCCGGGCGCGGCAACTGCCCCGAGATGGTCGGCAAGATCGAGTTCCGCGACGTCAGCTTTTCGTTTGACCGCACCAAGATGACGCTTTCGCACGTGAACTGCACGATCGAGCCCGGCGACATCGTCGGCATCGTCGGCACGACGGGCGCGGGCAAATCAACGCTGGTCAATCTGCTCATGCGCTTTTACGATGAGTACGAGGGCGAGATCCTGGTGGACGGCAACAATATCCGGGGCATCGACCTGTCCTACTACCGCTCGCAGATCGGCTACGTCCAGCAGGAGTCGGTGATGTTCCGCGATACCGTCTTTCACAACCTGGCGTTCGGCAAGCCGGACGCAACGGTAGAGGAGGTCTTCCGCGCCGCGGAGATCGCCAACGCGCACGAGTTTATCGCGCGCCTGCCCGACGGCTATGATACGATGCTCGGTGAGCGCGGCATCGGCGTTTCGGGCGGCGAGCGGCAGCGCCTTTCGATCGCGCGCACCGTGCTTATGGAACCGCGGATCCTGGTCTTTGATGAGGCGACCGCCTCGGTCGATTCCGAGACAGAGAGCCAGATCCAGTCGGCGATCGAACAACTGATCGCGGGGCGCACCACCCTGATGATCGCGCACCGCCTGTCCACCCTCCGCAAAGCCAACAAGATCATCGTCCTGGACAAGGGCAAGATTTTGGAGATGGGCACGCCCGAGGAACTCCTTGCCGCCAAGGGCAAGTATTATAAACTCATACAGATCCAGACCATGGCGGAAAAGGCGGAGTCCGAGAGCAAAGAAGAGCGTTTCAGCGAATAAGTTTTTCACGGCGGCAGGCGGCGCACGGCGCCGATGCGGAAAGGAAATCATCATGGCACGAAATTATATCACCGGCGATATCGTCAACCGGCGGGCGGATATGGCGCGCGTTGACCTCGACTGCGGCGATCTGCACGAGAAAGACCTTTCGCCGCGCCGTCTTTTTCCGATCACCGATCCGGATCATTATATTTCGTTTCTCAACGCCGACGGGCATGAGGTGGCGGTGATCGCCGACATTCACGTCCTCTCGCGTCAGAGCCGCGCGGTGCTGGAGGACGTTATGAAAGAGTATTACCTGATCCCGAAGATCCTTGAAGTTTTGGAGATCGACGAGCGTTTCGGAATGAACAAATGGACGGTGCGCACCGAGCGCGGCGTGCAGTCCTTTCAGATCCGCAGCCGCCACTCGGACATCAAACCGTTTGCGGACGGGCGTGTCCTGATCCGCGACTCCAACGATAACCGCTATGAGATCGAGGATTGGCGTACGCATTCCAAGGCGAGCAAAAAATGGCTCAATACGCAAATCTGAAACGGGTAAATACCCGCACCTTTCTGTGGCGACAGCAGAAAGGTGCGGGTATTTTGTCTGCTTTTTGCCAAAATCAGCAAAAATGCCGCCCATATGTGAAAATGATTGACATCGCGGGTGCTATATGCTATGATGTTGTCGAATACAGGACGCAGTATGATGTATTGCGGTCAACAGGGAGGAAAGTATGAAAAAATCAAAGTGGTTGTTTCTTTGTTTTTGCCTTGTCGCATCCCTCGTCTTTGCAGTTGCCGCCTTTGCGGACGCCCTCGGCGACTGGACATACACAAAGACGGACGACGGGATTGCCATCGTCAAATGCGATCCCTCGGCGCGTGAGGAAGTTACCGTGCCGCACGCCATCGGCGACGTCCCTGTGACGAGTATTATGTTTTCTGCTTTTCGGGATTGTGAAAACATCACCGGTATCGTGATTCCATCCTCGGTGAAGAGCATCGGGGAGTATGCCTTCACCGGCTGTAAAAGTCTGCAAAACATCACGGTAGATGCGGCAAATCCCTATTTTTGCAGTGACGCGCAGGGCGTCCTGTATAATAAAAACGGGACAGAACTTCTGCGCTGCCCGGAGGGGAAAACCGCGTGCATCATATCGTTTCCAATCACCGAAATCGGGTGGGCGGCATTTGAGAACTGTGCGCTGCTCGAAAGTCTGGTGCTGCCGTCATCGGTGACAAGCATAAAAAGTGATGCGTTCAACGGCTGCGCCGCGCTCACAAGCATTGTGATTCCCGCCTCGGTGACAAACATCGGCTGGGGCGCGTTTGACGGCTGCGGCAAACTGTGCAACAATACAGGCGACCTCATCTATATTCAAACGGCGGACAATCCGTGTTATTATCTTCTGTATACCACGCGCACGAGCCTGACCTCGTGCGAAATCAGCCCATACTGCAAATTCATCGCGCGGCGTGCGTTTGCGGATTGCGAAAACCTTGCGGACGTAACGCTTCCGTCCGGCGTTTTGGGCATCGGCGACTTTGCGTTTGCGGATTGTGCAAGTTTGACAAGCGTTACGATCCCCGCGGGTGTGCCGTCCATCGGGCAAAATACATTCTATGGCTGTAAAAATCTCCGCGAGGTTACGTTTGCCGAGCCAAGCCGGTGCAAATCTGTCGGCGCGTATGCCTTCGGCGGCTGCGACGCTCTTAGCGACGTTTACTACTTCGGCACAGAAGATGAGTGGAACGCGATAGACGTCAGCGCGGAAAGCGTCACACAAGACGGCGTCGCGGTGAATAACGATGCGCTCTTGCGCGCCGAAATCCATTTTGCGTATCCGCTTGAATATGCGATGAGAAGCGATGCCGTCGTTCTTGCCATCGGCAAACTGAAAGCGTGGGTTTTCGGCAGCATAGTACAAAACGACGTCGCGCCGAAAATCGTCCGCGACAGAACGATGGTGCCCATCCGGTTTATTGCGGAGGCGCTCGGCGCCAAAGTGGACTGGAATTTTGACGGCGTGGCGCGGAAAGCCATCGTGCAGAAGGGTGACAAGACGATAGAAATCATGATTGATTCTATGGCGGCGCGGGTAAACGGCAGTGAAGTGATTTTGGACAGCCCCGCCTTTATCGAAAATGACCGCACCTATCTCCCGCTGCGCTTTGTCGCAGAGGCGCTCGACGCCAAAGTCGAATGGGTCGCCGATGTACGGGAGATCATCATCACGCCGTAAAAATGCGCGTTTATCAAAATGACCTTGGCGGGAGCTGCCAAGGTCATTTTATGTCATTCGGGCAGCATTCCCCTTGCACAAAATCGGATTTTGGTGTATACTGCAAGCAGCCTTTTGCGGCACTCTGCTATGGAGGGAGGACGGACCGGTGAACACGGGAAAATGGAAACGGGCGGATTTTCTGCTTCTTTGCGGGATGATTGCCGTCGGGAGCCTTTTCGGACTCTTTTTGCTCCTCGCAGAAAATCGCGGCACAGAGGTGCGGGTATATGTAAACGGCGAGGTTGTCAACACCTTTTCGCTGGATGAAGATTTGCAGTATGAGATTTGCGGCGCGCACGGCGGCGTAAACCTCTTGCGGATAGAGGACGGCAAAGCGTATATCGAAGCGGCGTCCTGCCCGGACGGGCTTTGTATGCACATGGGAAAGATCGACAAAAACGGGCAGTCGATCGTCTGCCTGCCCAATAAAGTCACGGTAGAAATTGCGGGCGGCGGTGAAGCGTACGACGTCGATCTTGCGGCGAGATAGGAGAGGACGATGAACAGAGGAAAAAAAGTCGCGCTTTACGGGGTGATCGTGGCGACGGCGCTGGCGCTCGGTTATCTTGAGTCGCTGCTTCCCCCGTTTTTTGTGATCCCCGGGATGAAACTCGGGCTGACCAACGTCGTCGTTTTGGTCGTCCTTTACCGTATGGGCGGCAAAAGCGCACTCGCCGTCAATGGCTTGCGCATTTTGCTGGTCTCGTTTTTATTCGGCAGCGGGATGAGTTTCTGGTACAGTCTTGCCGGCGGTCTGCTCAGCGGAATTTCGATGATCCTCTTGAAACGGACGGGCAAATTTCATATCGTCACGGTCAGCGTGGCGGGCGGCGTTTTGCACAACGTCGGGCAGATCCTCGTGGCAATGGCTGTGCTGCGCACCGCGGCGGTCGGCTGGTATTTGCTCGTTTTGTGGTTTGCGGGGCTTTTCGCCGGCGCGCTTGTCGGCGTCCTCGGCGCGTTCCTTTGCGCGCGGCTTTCGCCGAAAATTTTTGATAAATAAAAAAACAAGGGGCTGTAAAGAAACTCTGTTTCTTTACAGCCCCTTGTTTGGGGATAGGAAAAAATGTTTGGAATGCGCAAATATCCGCCCGATAGGCGTACTTCCGTACGTCAAGGGTGGATTTTGCGTATAGCAAAAAAGAGAATGGAATGAAAAAATCGAAATTTCGATTTTTTCTTCTTCTTACGGAAATATTTCGGGACAAAAATCCCTTTGTCCGCTTTTCTCTTTTTTGCGATCCGGACTTTTTTTACATCCCCTTTTATATGCGCTTTGTCAGCCCGCGCTTTGCATATCGTCTTTTTTGTAGGTGAGGCGCAGGGTGATCGGGGTGATCAGGCTGGTAAAGATGATCAAAATGAGGATAAAGGGCATGATCGAGGAGTCGATGATGCCGTTTTCAACGCCCTTTTGCGCACAGACGAGGGCAACTTCGGCACGCGCCATCATACCGACGCCGATGCGGAGCGACTCGCGCGTGGAATAGCCAAACGCGCGCGCCGTCAGCCCGCAGCCGACCACTTTGCCGACGATGCCGGCGGCGATAAAGCAGATCCCGAAGAAAACCATCGAGGCGCCGATGCCCGAAAACTTGATGGTCAGCCCGATGTTGGCGAAAAACACGGGGGTGAAGATCATATAACTCATGATGTCCGAGCGGCGCTCGATATAGCCGCGGTCGGGGTTGCGCGCCAGCGCCACGCCGGCGACATAGGCGCCCGTGATGTCGGCGACGCCGAAGAATTTTTCGGATGCGTAGGCAAAGAAAAAGCAGACCGCAAGCGAAAAGATCGGGATCAGCCGGTGGTGCGGATAGCGGTTATCAAGATAGGTAAACAGCTTGTTCAAGAGAAAGCCGAGCGGTACGGCGATAAGAAAGAACAAAATGATCTTGCCGATGGTGTAGAGGGGGGCGAGGACCGAGACGCCGCTTGTGTTTTTCATCGCGAGGACAAACGAGAGGACGACGACGCCGATGATATCGTCGAGGACGGCGGCGGTGACAATGACGCTGCCGACCTTGGTGTTCTGCTTGCCGATCTCCCGCAGGGTGGCGACAGAAACGCTGATGGAGGTCGCCGTGAGGATCGTGCCGTAAAACAGGCAGGAAACGAGGCTGTCATGCGTGAGCGCGCCGAAGCCGCCGTGGAAAAATACCGCCGTGGTAAAGCCGAGCAGCATCGGCAGGAGCACGCCCGCCACGGTGACCATCACGGCGCCGAGCCCGACGTCGCGGAGCTGTTTTATGTCGGTGTCAAGCCCGGTTTCAAACATGATCAGCACCACGCCGATCTTGGCGAGAAAGCCGAGCCCCTCCAAAACCCCGCCGGTAAACACGGTCTGCCCCGGAATGTAGGTGATCAGGCTGAGCAAAAGCCCGGTAAACAGAAGTCCGACGACGGACGGCAGATTTAATTTGTTACAACCTTTTGCCATGAGTTTGGAAAAGAGCAAAATCAAGGCGAGCGGAAGCAAAAGATCGTAGTATTCCATGAAAAATCCCTTCTTTGCAAAACTTGCCGTGTATTCAAACAGCGCTTATTATAGCACAAAACAAACGGCAAGTCAAGGGCTCAGATCAGGCGGGCGAAAATGGAAACGGCGTTTTGACACAGCGTCGTTGCATGCTCGGCAAGATAGGTCTTTGCGTGCGGGATCTGCTTGCCGAATTCAAGCAGGATCGAGAGCATCGCCTCGGGCGTGTCGGCGGCGGAAAATTCAAGTTCCAAAAAAAAGCGGCCGTCGTCACAGAGATAGGCGGCGCCGGCGCCTTCAAACCGGCAGGCGGAGAGCCGCTTGCATGCGGCGCAAAGCGCCTCGCACGTGGAAAACGCGTAGAGGTGCTTTTTCGGCGCGCGCTTTTGAGGCGGCGTGACGCGGCTGACGAAAAGTTCACAGCCGCCGTCCTTGTCGCGAAAGGCGCGGATGCAGATTTTGTCCCCCGCGGCGTCAAATCCGGTTTCTTTTTTTGCCGTGTCGAGGATGCTCCAGATCACGCGGCGGGTCTCGGTGCCGCTGTAGTCCAGTCGGTCAAACGCGATATCATATGTACGTAGATCCTCCGCGGTCAGCATCACTTTCAGTCGGTTTTCATCAATTTTGATCAGTTCCATGCGGCGCCCCCTGCTTTTTTTCTCTGCTTACTATCATTATAGTGGATTTTTGCGAAAAGGACACCGCAAAGATTTTGGAAATGCAGGCGATATTTGACAAATTTTTTATCCGCGCCGGACGGAAGATGCGGGTATTTTAATCAAATAGTACAATTTACAGCGCGGAAAATCCATTGAAATGTCAGGGGGCGGATCCTATAATTAAAATGTATATATGTCGAAATGCAAAAACAATTTAACTTGACGGAGGGAAACTTATGAAAAAGCAAATATTCAGCCTCGCTTTGGCGCTGTGTATGCTGTGCTCCGTAGTTCCGTTTGCCCTGTCCGCAAATGCGGATGCCGCAACCGAAATCGGGACGAAAGCAGAACTTCTCGCGCTGATGAACGATTCGACGGCGTGGGGCGGCAGTTATATCCTCACCGCCGATGTCGACCTCGAAGGGGACGCCGCGCAGACCCCCATCGGCACCTCGCAAACCAATTTCACGGGGTCTTTTAACGGCAACAGACATACCGTCAGCGGACTTTCGCTGGGGGACAGCCAAGGGCAAAACCTCGGGTTGTTCGGCGTCATCAACGGTGCGCTGATCGAAAACCTGACGGTCGAGGGGACGATCGAAACCACCGTCGGCATTCGCGTCGGCGGTATTGCGGCGATCGCCAAAGACGCCGTTCCCTCGCAGATCAAAAACTGCACGAGCCGCGTCAACATCCATACGACCGCGTCGGGTATCGCCGGCATCGGCGGCATCCTCGGTCGTTTGGACTGCACGGATACGTCCGCAAAGGTCAAAGCGCACTGGGAGATTTCGGGCTGTAAAAACGAGGGAACGGTCTCCTGCTCGTCCACCTATACCGGTGGTATCGTCGGTCTTGTGTCCGCGATAAACAAAAGCGGCGACTTTGCACAGGTGGATATCTTTAACAACTGGAACGCGGGGAACGTTACGGCGGCACAGCGCCCTGCCGGGATCGCTTCTTTCGTCCGTCCGGGCGGTACGCGTCTGTTTTTGATCCACGACAACCTCAACACCGGGACGATCCAATGCTCCGGCGGTACGGCGGCGGGGATCGTTGCGGCGGGCAACACGTCGATCACTTCCGCGCAAAAAGCCTATAAGATCTACAACAACTTCAACGCGGGCAGCGTCCTCTCCACGCAAGCGACGCCCACGCTGATCCACCCGCTGATCTCGGCGGTCACCTCGGCTTGCACGGCGGCGGATATGACCAACAATTTCTATTCGTCAAACGATACGTATACCGCGGATGCGACGACTGCGTATGAGACCGCCGTTTCGCTCGACACGGTCAAGACCGACGCGGCGGCGCTCGGCAAAACATGGGTGTTGACCAACGGCAGGACGCCGGAACTCGCCGTATTCCATCAGCACGCAAAGGCGTATGCCGACCACGGCGACGGCACGCACAGCATCACCTGCTACTGCGGTCATGTGGAATATGAAGCGCACGTCTATGCAAACGGCGCCTGCACGCTTTGCGGCGCGAAAGAACCCGCTTGTGAACACGCACATACGCACGACGTCATCACGCTTGCCGCGACCTGCAGTAAGACCGGGCTCAAAAACATCGTTTGCGATGATTGCGGCAACACGGTCGAGATCGGTGTGACCGTTGCGCTCGACCCGTCAAATCACGACGGCGATCTCGCACTCGGCTTTAACAAAAACGGCGCCGA
>JAFSUT010000082.1 GCA_017445085.1 Clostridia bacterium
CAGGCGCGCCGCCTCGGCATCCGCGTCAAAGGCGCGGACGGCAAAAAGTATCTCGCACACACGCTCAACAACACCGTCGTTGCGCCCCCGCGTATGCTCATCGCTCTCCGTGAAAACAATCTCGAAGTGCGGGACGGCAAGTTTGTCGTCCGCATCCCGAAAGCCCTGCAGCCGTATATGGGCGGCATGACCGAGATCGTGGAAAAGTAAAAGACGAAAAGGATGCGTGTTCCTTTTCGAGAAAAGGAACCGAAAAGCTTTTCAAAGAATAAGAAAAACAGAAGCCATAGCCTTGTGAAAAAATCTCACAATGCTATGGCTTTTCGCTTTGTTCAACGAAACTCTTTTTTTCGAAAAATTTCTTCGGAAAGGCGATGTTTTGCGTCGGCAAAACTCGCCGCGTTAAAGAGAGATCGTTAACGCGGGTGTGGGACAACCTTCTTTATAAAGAAGGTTTTCCCACATTTTATTTAATTATTTATATTATATCCTCTCGATCGCGACGGCGCGGTCGCCGTCCAGCGTGACGAGCACGCCGTGGAGGACCGGCGCGCCGTCAGCGACTTTATATCGCTGGGGCGTTGCCGTTTTGAGTTTGCGCAGGATGACCTCGCGGTCGGCGCCGAGGACGCCGTTTTGCGGGCCGCACATCCCGAGATCGGTGATATACGCGGTGCCGCCGGGGAGGATCGTCTCGTCCGCCGTTTGCACGTGCGTGTGCGTTCCGACGACAAGCTGCACGCGCCCGTCGAGATAATACCCGAGGGCGATCTTTTCGGCGGTCGCCTCGGCGTGGATGTCGCACACGGCAACGTCGTATTTGCCCGCATTGTGCGCAAGGATCCTGTCCGCCGCCTCAAAGGGATTGCCGGCGTAGACCATATCGTGCATCCCGACGAGATTGAGGACAAGGACGCGCCGCCCGCCCGCCTCGACGATAGTTTCCCCCTTACCGGGTGCGGCGGCGGGCAGATTGTAGGGGCGGAGCAGATAGGGGCTGTCGCCGAGCATATTGTACAGATCGGCATTGTGCAGCGTGTGGTTGCCGCCGGTGATGACGTCCACCCCTGCCGAGAGCAGATCTTGCGCGTTGTCACGGGAAAGTCCGAGGATCTCGGTTGCGTTTTCGCCGTTGGCAAGCACGAGATCAACGCCGCGCGCTTTGCGCAGCGCCCACAAGTTTTTTTGGAGATACGCCACCGTCGCCTTGCCGACGATATCGCCGAGAAATAATATCTTCATACAGACGCCTTTCGGAGAGAAAAAGGATTTGTTCCTTTGAGAATTTTGTTCCTTTGAGAATTTTGTTTCTTTTTGAAAAAAGGAACCGAAAAACTTTTGAGAAAAAGGATAAAGTCAGCCTTCCCCTTGAGGGGAAGGTGGGTTTTGCAAAGCAAAACCCGGATGAGGTGGTTTGTGCGCAAACTACCTCTGCTTTGCGGTATGTTTCTGCTTTGTAACACCTCATCAGTCGCTAACGCGACAGCTTCCCCTCAAAGGGGAAGCCTTTGCAACAGCAAGCCTTCCCCTTTGAGGTAGCGTAGCGGCGGCGCACGCCGCTTGATGAGGAGAAACTTGCACAGAGTTTTGTCAGCAATTCCGGAACCGCTTTCAAAAAAAGCGGCATCGGAAAATCCGATGCCGCCGATATATACATAAAATCTGTCATCAGATGAACGTCATCAAAGGAACTGTATATGTATATATATAACCGCATTATTTTGCAAAATCGACCGTGCGGCTTTCGCGGATGAGGTGAACTTTGATCTGTCCGGGATAATCCATCTCGTTTTCGATTTTTGCAGCTATGTCGTGCGCAAGCACGGTCATCTGATCGTCCGAGACCTGCTCGGGCTTGACCATCACGCGGATCTCGCGCCCTGCCTGGATGGCAAATGTCTTTTCAACGCCGGGAAAGCCGTTGGCAAGTTCCTCCAGATTTTGCAGACGTTTGATGTAGTTTTCAAGGTCTTCGCGTCTCGCGCCCGGGCGTGCGGCGGAAATCGCGTCCGCTGCCTGCACGATAAACGCGATGAGCGACTGGGGTTCAACGTCGCCGTGGTGCGCCTCGATCGCGTTGATGACCACTGCGCTTTCCTTATGTTTCTTTGCCACTTCCACGCCGAGTTGAACGTGCGAGCCCTCTGCCTCGGAGGTGAGCGCCTTGCCGATGTCGTGGAGAAGTCCCGCGCGTTTTGCCATCGACGTGTCCGCGCCGAGTTCGTCGGCAAGGATGCCGGAGAGGATCGAAACTTCGATCGAGTGGCGGAGGACGTTTTGTCCGTAACTCGTGCGGAAGCGGAGTCTGCCGAGGAGTTTGATCACTTCGGGGTGCAGACCGTGCACGCCGGTCTCAAAGGTGGCTTTTTCGCCCGCGGCTTTGATGACGGCGTCCACTTCGCGTTTTGCTTTTTCTACCATTTCCTCAATGCGCGTCGGGTGGATACGCCCGTCGGCGATGAGTTTTTCCAGGGCGATGCGTGCGATCTCACGGCGCACGGCGTCAAAGCCCGAGATGGTGATGACTTCCGGCGTGTCGTCGATGATGAGATCGATGCCGGTGAGCTGTTCGATGGTGCGGATGTTTCTGCCCTCTCTGCCGATGATGCGTCCCTTCATATCCTCGCTGGGGATCGCGACGGTCGAGATGACGATCTCGCTGGAGTGGTCAGCGGCGCAGCGCTGGATGGCAAGGGCGATGAGATTTTTGGCTTTTTCGTCCGCCTCTTCCTTAAACTGCTCCTCGTACTGCGCGATGCGCAGTGCTTTTTCGTGCGTCAGTGCGGTTTCCACGCGGGAAATCAGTTCTTCTCTGGCTTGTTCTCTCGTAAAGCCGGCGATGCGTTCCAGCACGGCGTTTTGCGAGTCAAGTCTTGCCTGGATTTCCGCGCGAAGATCTTCCGTCTCTTTGATCTTCTGGTCAAGAAGCTCTGCTTTTTTATCGTAAGACTCTGTCTTTGCGTCGAGGGCTTCTTCTTTTTGCTGAACACGCCGTTCAAGTCTTGTAACTTCCTTGCGGCGTTCTTTGAGGTCGTTCTCGGTTTCGGTGCGGTTTTTGAGAATTTCCTCTTTTGCTTCGAGCAAGGCTTCCTTTTTCTTGCTCTCCGCTGCTTTTATTGCGTCTTCAACAATTTTTGCTGCCTGCGCCTCCGCGCTGCCGATTTCTTTTTCGGCGGTTTTTTTGCGGACGGCGGAGCCGATGACGGCGCCGACAAGCAAACCGATTACCAAAGCGACGGCACCGGTGACAATGGTCCAAAACATTGTACAGTACCTCCTAATTTGGTTGTGTTTTTGCGTGCGGCAATGCGCTTTGCCGGCGTGCGCCGACAAAAGGGCATAACTACACAACAATATTATATCTTTTTCTGCGGACAAAGTCAAGACGCAACGGCATAAAAAAAGGGGGGATTTTTCAAAAAATCCCCCGTAAAACGGCGTTTCTCTTTTTCAGTCCGGCAGATCAAGTTTTGCGATCTTTTCGCGGCAGGCGCCGCAGATCTTTTTGCCGGCAAAGTCCGCAACGTTCCGTTTGCTGCCGCAAAAGATGCAGGCGTCTTCGTATTTGGCGAGGATGACCGTTTTGCCCTCGGTGAAGATCTCGATCTCGTCGCCGGTCTCGATGTCAAGCGTGCGGCGCAGTTCGATCGGCAGCACAAGGCGGCCGAGGACGTCGATTTTTCTGATGATTCCCGTGGATTTCATGTTTTTTCTCCTTTGTACGATATTTTTCTTTGGGTGTTTACAGTATACTGCAAAAACCAATATTTGTCAATCGTTTTCGACAATATTTGGTAATTTCCACGCTTTGCACAAAGCGACGGCGCACATTTGTACACTCTGCGCAAAAAACTTGCGCCCGTTTTGCAGATTTCGACAAAAAGCGGGCGGCGACGTCGAATTTTCGGGGCGACGCCGCCGGTTTTTCGCATTTTTCGGCGGCTCACAAAAAGGGTAAAAATTTTTTAACAATTCTTACTGATTTTATGTTGCAAACTTTTCAATTTTTGTGTATAATGGTTGCAACAAGCGATTTTCAATCAGTAGGAGGAACAAATGAAAATGAAAAAATGGCTTGCTTTGTTTTTGGCAGGCGTGATGCTTGCATCCGCGCTGGTTTCCTGTGGAAACGGCGGCGATATCACGCCCGCATCGACCGACGCGGCGCCGGAAGTTGTTGACAACCAGCCGGATCTCCCGCAAGACCTCGACCTTAGCGGCGACTTTCACATCCTCGTCAGCGGCAACTACGCGCGCAACGACTTTCAGTCGGAGAGCGATGACGGCACCGCGGTGCAGATCGCCATTTACCGCCGCAACGCGTTTATGAAAGAAAAATACGGCGTAGACGTCACCAACGAAGACGTTGTCAAATTCGGCTCGTCCAACGGCAGCGGCACCGGCTTTAACAAGATCTACACCGACTACATGGCGGGCGAAAGCACCTACGACGCGGCGATGATCGGTACATACGACGTGGCAACGCTGGCGTACAGCGGCTACATCCACGACTTAAACGACCTCAAATACACAAACCTCACCAAAGCCTATTGGGACCAGGCCGCCAACCGCGACCTTGCGGTGCTGGGCAAAATGTTCTACACCACGGGGGATATCAGCATCGTGGACAACCTCGTCACCCACGCCATCCTCTTTAATAAGGATATGATCCGCTCCTACGGGCTGGACAACCCCTACGACCTCGTCCACGACGACAACTGGACGCTGGAGACCTTTGGGGCGCTTGTCAAGAGCGTTGGCGAAGACCTGGACAACAACGGCGTCTACGACGAAAAGGACCGCTACGGTCTGCTCACATGGAACGACCCGATGGTCGCGATCCTCGCAAGCTCGGGCGACAAGATCGCCACGGTCAACAGCGAGGGCAAGATCGAACTCTCTCTGTTCAGCGAGCGCGTTGTCAACCTCTACGACAAGTTTGAAGCCATCGTCTTTGACCAGGCGCACGCCTATAACTATCAGTACGACAACGTCAGCGGCACGGCAACCCCCTCCGCCGTCTGGAACACCAACCGCGACGCGATCTTTACCGAGGGACGCGCCCTCTTCTACCTCAACACGATGGCAACGGTGGAGCGCCACCGCGACAGCGACGTCGATTTCGGCGTACTGCCCTATCCGAAGTACGAGGCGGATCAGGAAGATTACGGTCACATGGTCAGCGCATTCCACAGCCAGTTTGTCTGCGTACCCGAAAGCGCCAAGGACTTTGACCGCTCGGGCGCCGTCCTCGAACTTTTGGCATGGCAGGGACAGGAGCTGCTGACCCCCGCATACTACGAGCAGACGCTGGTCGGCAAGAGCGTGCGCGACGAGGAGAGCGTGGAGATGCTCGACATCATCTTTGCAACCCACGTTTACGACATCGGCGCATACTACGACATCGGCACCTACAGAACGCAGCTCGGCAGACTCTTTGTTTCGCGCGCGGCGATCTCGTCCATGTACGAAACCTATAAGTCGCAGGCAGAGGCAAAGATCGCACAGATCAACGAAGTCTTTGCACAGACCGCAGAATAAATCCATCCGCACCGCGGCAAAGTTTTTGCTTTGCCGCGGTTTCTTTTTGCCGTGCGACTTGCACCGCGGCGTTTTTTGCCCCTGTAAATTTTTATTGCAAGAGGGAGAATTTCCGTCCGCTTTTTCTTGTCGAAATCTCTTTACAACGCGGCAAAAAAGTGCTATACTGTAAGATGGTAATTTGGGTAACAAATCAAATATATTTTTTTTGGAGGTTATTTCAAAAATGGCAAGAACAAAACTTTCCATGGATGGCAACACTGCCGCCGCGCACGTAAGCTATGCGTTTACCGAAGTGGCAGGCATTTACCCCATCACGCCTTCCAGCCCGATGGCCGACTACGTTGACCAGTGGGCTGCCGCGGGCAAAAACATCCTCGGCAAACCCGCCCTCAACATCTTCGGCACACCGGTCAAGGTCATGGAGATGCAGTCCGAGGCAGGTGCGGCAGGTACGGTACACGGCTCTCTCGCAGCCGGCGCGCTGACCACCACCTACACCGCATCCCAGGGTCTTCTCCTCATGATCCCGAATATGTACAAGATCGCGGGCGAACTTCTCCCCTGCGTCTTCCACGTTTCGGCGCGCTGCGTTGCTTCGCACGCCCTCAACATCTTCGGCGATCACTCCGACGTGTACGCCTGCCGCCAGACCGGCTTTGCCATGCTGGCTGAAACCAACCCGCAGGAAGTTATGGACCTCTCTGCCGTTGCACACCTCGCAACCATCGAGGGCAGAGTCCCCGAGCTCAACTTCTTCGACGGCTTCCGCACCTCGCACGAGATCCAAAAGATCGAAGTTTGGGACTTTGACGACCTCAAAAAGATGGTCAATATGAAGGCTGTGGAAAAATTCCGCGCCCGCGCCATCAACCCCGAACATCCCGTCCTCCGCGGCTCGGCGGAAAACGGCGACATCTTCTTCCAGCACAGAGAAGCGTGCAACAAGTTTTATGACGCTTTCCCGTCCATCGTTGAAAAGTACATGGACAAGGTCAACAAGAAGATCGGCACCGACTACAAACTCTTCAACTACTACGGCGCACCGGACGCAGAGCGCGTGATCGTTGCGATGGGCTCGATCTGCGACGTCTGCGAAGAAGTCATCGACTACCTCACCGCAAAGGGTGAAAAGGTCGGTCTCGTCAAGGTCCGTCTCTACCGTCCGTTCGTTGCCGAAAAACTCGCCGAAGTTCTCCCGAAGACGGTCAAAAAGATCGCCGTTCTCGACAGGACCAAAGAGCCCGGCTCGCTCGGCGAACCGCTCTACCTCGACGTTGTCGCCGCGCTCAACAAGACCGGCGTTTCGGCGCAGATCGTCGGCGGCCGTTACGGTCTCGGCTCGAAAGACACCTCGCCCGCGAGCGTCTTTGCCGTTTATAAGAACCTCGCGCAGAAGAAGCCGAAGGCAAACTTCACCATCGGCATCGTGGACGACGTGACCGGACTTTCGCTCGAAGAAAAGCCCGCGCCCGACACCGCGGCAAAGGGCACGATCTCCTGCAAGTTCTGGGGTCTCGGCGGCGACGG
>JAFSUT010000083.1 GCA_017445085.1 Clostridia bacterium
ATCACCGGCGGCGAAAACCTCTACCCCGTTCAGATCGAGGACTACATCCGCAAGAGCGACGCCGTCAAAGACGTTGCCGTCATCGGCGTGCCGGACGCGCGCCTCGGCGAGATCGCGCTTGCCGTTGTCGAACTCAAAGAAGGACACACGATGACCGAGGAGGAATTCACGGACTTTTGCGCGGGGCTGCCCCGCTACAAGCGTCCGCGCCGCGTTGTCTTTGCACAAGTGCCGCGCAACCCCACCGGCAAGATCGAAAAGCCGGTGCTCCGCAAGATCTACTGCGGCGAAAGCGTTGTCGCAAAACAAAATGAAGTCAAGACCAATTAAGGAGAAAAACCTATGAAAAAACTGCTCATCGGAAATGCCGCCGTCGCTGAAGGCGCTTATGAAGCCGGCGTCAACTTTGTTTCTTCTTATCCGGGCACACCCTCGACCGAAATCACCGAATGTATGGCGACCTACCCGAAAGAAGAAGTCTTTGTCGAGTGGGCGCCGAATGAAAAAGTCGCCGCGGAAGCCGCCATCGGCGCCGCGATCGCGGGCGGCCGCGCAATGAGTTGCTGCAAACACGTCGGGCTCAACGTTATGGCCGACCCGATTTTCACCGACAGTTATATCGGCGTCAACGGCGGCGCCGTCTTCTGCGTTGCCGACGACCCGGGGATGCACTCCTCGCAAAACGAGCAGGACTCGCGCCACTACGCCAAAGCCGCAAAAGTCCCGATGCTTGAGCCCTCCGACTCCGCCGAGTGCAAAGAGTTTACCAAACTTGCGTTTGATTTGAGTGAGAAATACGATACGCCGGTATTTATCCGCCTTTCCACCCGCGTGGCGCACTCACAAAGCCTTGTGGAGATCGAGCCGCGCGCCGACGTGCCGCTGAAGCCCTATGAAAAAAACGTAGCGAAAAATGTGATGATGCCCGCTATGGCGATCGGCCGCCACGTTTTTGTGGAAGAACGCACCCGTGCGCTGACAGAGTACGCTGAGTTTTCGGACATCAACACCGTGGAGGACAACGGCAGCGACATCGGCGTGATCACCGCGGGGATCTCGTACGCCTATGCAAAAGAAGCGCTGGGCACCGCCGTCAACTTCTTAAAACTCGGTATGGTCTATCCTCTGCCCGAAAAACTGATTTGCGATTTTGCAAAGAAATGCAAAACCGTTTACGTCGTGGAAGAACTCGACCCGTTTATCGAGGAAGGCTGTAAAAATCTCGGCGTGGCGGTGCACGGCAAAGACGTCTTTACCCTGCTCGGCGAATACACCCCCGCCATGATCGCAAGCGTGATCCTCGGCAAGGCGGCGCCGACCGGCATAAAACCGCAAAAGGACATCCCGGCGCGTCCGCCCGTTCTCTGCCCCGGTTGCCCGCACCGCGGTACGTTCTACGTCTTAAAGAAACTCGGACTTGTCGTATCCGGTGACATCGGGTGCTATACGCTCGGCGCGGCGGCGCCCCTTTCCTCTGTGGATACCACCATCTGCATGGGTGCGTCCATCAGCGCCGCGCACGGCATGGCAGAGGTCCGCGGCAGTGAATTTAACAAAAAACTCGTGTCGGTCATCGGCGACTCGACCTTTATGCACTCGGGCATCACCGCCCTCTCCGACATCGTCTACAACAAGGGTGCCAACACCGTCATCATCCTCGACAACTCGATCACCGGGATGACCGGTCACCAGGACAACCCCACCACGGGAAAGACCATCCGCGGCGAGGCGACCCGCCAGGTCGACCTCATCAAACTTTGCGAAGGGCTCGGCGTAGAACATATCACGGTCGCCGACCCGTTTGACGTCAAAGGCTTTGAGGCGGTCGTCCGTGAGGAGATTGCGCGCGACGACGTTTCGGTCATCATCGCACAGCGCCCCTGCGCGCTCTTAAAGTCGGTCAAATACAGCGGGCATTGCGAAATTTCCGACGCCTGCAAAAAATGCAAAGCGTGCATGAAACTCGGCTGCCCCGCCATCAGCGTATCGGCGAAAGGCAGCGTCCGCATCGACCGCACGCAGTGCAACGGATGCGGGCTTTGCGTTGGTGTTTGCCCGTTTGGTGCGATCGAAAAGAAAAACTGAGGAGGACGTCATGACTAAAAATATTATGATCGTCGGGGTAGGCGGCCAGGGCACGCTGCTTGCCAGCCGAATTCTCGGCGCCGCCGTCACGGCCGCCGGCTACGATGTAAAAGTGTCCGAAGTCCACGGGATGAGCCAGCGCGGCGGCAGCGTCGTCACCTACGTCAAATACGGCGACCGCGTATACAGCCCGCTCATCGGCAAAGGTGAAGCCGATTTGATCCTCGCCTTTGAACAACTGGAAGCCTACCGCGCGCTCCCCTATCTCAAGACCGACGGCAAACTCATCGTCAACACACAAAAGATCAACCCGATGCCGGTCATTACGGGCGCGGCCGTTTACCCCGAGGGCATCGTCGAAGAAATGCAGGCGGCGGTCGACACCACTGCCATCGACGCGCTGGCGCTTGCCGAACAGGCGGGCAATACCAAGGCGGTCAACGTCGTTCTCATCGGCGTGATGGCAAAGAACACCGCCATCACCTACGACGCGTGGATCGCGGCGCTGCGCGCCACCGTTCCGGAGAAATTCCTCGAGGTCAACCTCTGCGCCTTTGACCTCGGCTACAACTGTTAAATTTTACAAAGGAGCGTTTGCAAATGAAAATCCTTCGATTTGTCTTGCGCACCCTCACCTATCTTTTGGGACTTGCCGTCATCGCCGTGGGGATCAATCTCTCCAAGCTCTCACATCTCGGCATTTCCCCCGTCAGTTCCATCCCCGGCGTGCTGAGCGCAAAGTTCCCCACAGCATCCCTCGGCAGTATGGTCATCGTGGTCTACTGCCTGCTCGTCCTGATCCAGTTTATCGTTTTGCGCGGAAAATTCCGCATAAAAAACGTCCTCGGCGTGCCGGTGGCGATCGTCTTTGGACTGCTGGTCGATTTTGTCGGCATTTCGCCCTTTTCGATCACGCTGGCAGGCTTTTCCGTCGGCATCCCGGGAAAATTCAACGGGCTGATGCAAAACATCCCCGCGCCGACCTCCTATCCGATACAGTTTTGTTATCTGATCGTCAGCATCCTCGTCATCGGTATCGGCGTGTTTATTTATCTGAAACCGAAACTCGTCCCGATGCCGGCGGAGGGGCTTGCCGCCGCGATCGCCGATATTTCGGGGCGTCCGTTTGGCAACTGTAAAACGCTGGTGGACGTCAGTATGATCAGCATCGCGCTCCTCTTGCAACTCCTGATGTTTGGCGGGTTTGCCTCGTTTGCATCGCCGGGCGTCGTCCGCGAGGGGACGATCTTGTCCGCCGTCTGCGTGGGTCAGGTCGTCAAATTGTTAAATCGCATTTTTAAGAAAAAGTAATACACAGAAAGGTAAATCCATGACCATAAGGCATCCCGAAATCGAATGTATGCCGCGCAAAGAACTCACCCGTCTGCAAGACGAGCGGCTGATCGCACAAGTCAAAAGAATGTATGAACGCGTCCCCTGTTTTCGCGCACGTATGGATGAAAAAGGACTGAAACCCGAAGACGTCCACGGCGTCGGCGACCTCAAAAAACTTCCTTTTTCCTATAAGAGCGATCTGCGCGACTGGTATCCTTACGGTCTGTTTGCAGAGCCGATGGAAAACGTCGTCCGCGTCCACGCGTCCTCCGGCACCACCGGCAAGCGTATCGTCGTCGGCTACACCGCAAATGACCTGGATATGTGGGCGGACTGCGTTGCCAGAATGCTGACCGGCATCGGCGTCACAAGTCAGGATTTTGTCCAGATCTCGTTTGGCTACGGGCTGTTTACCGGCGGGTTCGGCGTACACGCGGGTGCCGAAAAGATCGGCGCCACCGTCATCCCGATGTCCTCGGGCAATACCGCCCTGCAGATCCAAACGATGATCGACTTCGGCGCCACCGTCCTTTGCTGCACGCCCTCTTACGCCATGTACCTTGCGGAAGAAGTCGCGCGGCTCGGCGTCAAAGACAAACTGCATCTCCGCATCGGCGTTTTCGGCGCCGAACCCTGGTCCGAGGATATGCGCCGTTGCATTGAAGCGGGACTCGGCATCCGCGCCTACGACATCTACGGTCTGTCCGAGGTGCTCGGCCCCGGCGTTGCCGTCGAATGCGCCGCACAAAGCGGGATGCACATCCACGAGGACAATTTCATCCCCGAGATCATCGACCCCGAGACCGAGGAGGTCCTCCCGCTAGGCGCCGTCGGCGAACTTGTGTTTACCTCGCTGACCAAAGAGGCTTTTCCGATCATCCGCTACCGCACGCGCGACATCTGCTCGCTCATTGCGGAGCCGTGCAGCTGCGGCCGCACGCACCTGCGGATGCGCAAACCGAGCGGCAGAAGCGACGATATGATGATCATCCGCGGCGTCAACGTCTTCCCCTCACAGATCGAGGAAGTCCTACTTAAAATCAAAGACGGTGCGATCACCCCCAACTATCAGATCGTCCTTGACCGCGTAAATCACACCGACACCTTTGATATCAACGTGGAAATGAGTGAAGACTTCTTTACCGACGACGTGAGATCCATTGAAAAAATGGAGCGCCGGATCGTGGAAGCGCTGCGGGAAACGCTGGGCATCGGCGCAAAAGTCCACCTGGTCAATCCAAAGTCCATCATCCGCAGTGAGGGCAAGGCCAAGCGCGTGATCGACAACCGCGCCGGCAAAATGTAACGGAGGTAGATTATGTTAGTCAAGCAGTTATCCGTCTTTCTCGAAAACAAGCCCGGGCGTCTGCTTGCCGCCATCGACAAACTTGCCGAAAGCGGCATTGACATCAGCGCCCTCTCGCTTGCGGACACCGCCGAGTTCGGCATTCTCCGCCTGATCGTGGACGACCCCGAAAAAGCCAAACTCGTGTTGGCGGAGAGCGGCGTGGTTTCCCGCATTTCCGACGTCATCGCCGTGGCAATGGCGGACACGCCGGGCGGCGCCGGCGCCATTTTGAAAATTTTGTCGGAAAACGGATTTAATATCGAATATATGTACGCCTGCGTCGGCAAAGTCAGCGGCAAAGCGCTCTCGCTTTTGCGCGTGGAACGCCCCGCGGACGCCGACGAACTTCTGCGCGGCAAAGGATTTGCCAAGGTCAATCCTGCCGAAATTTATCGAATTTAAGGAGAAAAACCGTGTCTATTGAGTTTTCAAATCGTATGGCGTCGATGCGCGGCTCAGCCATCCGCGAAATTTTCAAGTACGCCGCCGACCCAAACGTCATCTCTCTTGCGGGCGGCAATCCCGCGCCCGAACTTTTCCCTAACGAGGAACTTGCCGGCATCGCAGAAGAACTGCTCCGCGAGTCGCCGATCCTCTCTCTGCAATACGGCATCACCGAGGGGTACGGCGAACTGCGCGATATGGTCAAAGCGCGTATGAAGACCGTAGAATCCATCGGAAACGCGGAGGACGAGTTGATTATCGTTTCCGGCGGTCAGCAAGGGATCGAACTCACCACAAAATGCCTTGTCAACGAGGGCGATACCGTCATCGTGGAAGAGCCGAGTTTTATCGGCGCGACCAACGCGTTCCGCTCCTACGGCGCACACCTTGTCGGCGTGCCCGTGAATAACGACGGGATGGACCTCGATCGCCTCGAAGAAGTCATCGCAGAGAACAAGAACGTCCGCTTTATCTACACCATCCCGACCTTCCAAAACCCGATGGGTGTGACAATGTCGGTGGAAAAGCGCCGCCGTCTATATGAGATCGCCTTAAAAAATCATATTTTTATCCTGGAGGACAACCCCTACGGCGAATTGACCTTTGACGGCAAAAAAACGCCGACGATCAAGTCGATGGACACCGAAAACATCGTCATTTACAGCGGCTCGTTCTCAAAGATCCTCGCCCCCGGACTTCGCCTCGGCTTTCTCTGTGCGAAAAAGGAACTGATCACCAAGATCGTCGTGGCAAAGCAGGTGTCTGACGTGCATACCGCCATGCTGCCGCAGCTGCTTGCGACCGAGTTTATGAAGCGGTATGACCTTGACGCGCTCATCGCAAAAATGCGTGCGACCTATGCGCACAAATGCAAAACGATGCTCGGCGCGATGGACGAGTACTTCCCGAAAGACGTTGCCTACACCCGCCCGGGCGGCGGTCTGTTTATCTGGTGCGACCTCGGGCACGGCGTCGATACGCTCCTCTTATCGAAAGAGGCAATCGAAAAGAAAGTGGTTTATGTCCCGGGAAATACCTTTATGGTGGATATGAACGCCCCCTCTTCCGCCCTGCGCCTCAACTACTCGACCATGAGCGACGAGCGCATCGTCGAGGGCGTCAAGCGCCTCGGCGACGTCTTTGCAAACGTGAAAGGATAAGCTGTATTTCATATTAAATTAAAAACAGAGGGGCTCTGTATTGAACCCCTCTGTTTTTTGTATTCATATACAAAAATTATCATTTTTCCTCTGCAAGCGATGCGCAGTACCCCTCAAAATGCGTCCTTGCTTCAACCGTCGAAAATTCAAACACCTGATACTTCCCTTTGTCGTTTTTCCAATAGATAAACGTCCAAGGTCCGGCGCCGCCCGATTCCCCGTCATCCTTCCTTGCGCTCACCGTGCCGCTCTGCAGAAGAGACAAAGCATCTTCCCACTCTTCCGGGGTCAATGCAATGGCGCCCGCATCCGTAACATCCTCTTTTGTGGTCGGTCCGTATGCGCCGGGTCTATTTCTGGTTTCGTGTTCAAACATATATTTTCCGTCTTCTTTGTAAAAACGGTATCTTTGAAATGAAGCGTCAAAATGGATATTGTCATACGTATAGTAGAATTCCGTGACGTCTTCAAGCGGAATTTTTCTGTTTGTGAGCGTTTCTTTTGTTTTATCGGCGCACCCGAACAAGAGTGCCGTACAGCATAACATCATCAGGATAATACCTCCGTTTCGTTTCATCACCAAAATTCCTCTCACTGTTTTAATAAATCTCACCGCTTTCCAAAATCTCGCGCAGTCCGTCCGTAAATTCATGGTAATGTCTCGGAAAGTTCTGCGACCCTTTGGCGTGGATCTCTTTTCCGCCGTTGACGGTTGCTTTCAGCACAAACTGCGTACCGTCCTTGACGTACTTCGGGTGTTTGCCGTCAAAGCCGTCCCACGCAAAAAGGCGGCATTGATTCATCAGTCGGATCACCGCCGCTTTGTCGCAAACGGCGCGCCTTTCCGGGCGGCGCATTGTTTCGCCGTCACGGTACTCCACAGCATACTGCGAAACTTCCGCACGCTCGCCGTCGTTTGTGATCTCATATTCGACCGTCGGCTGCATACCGCTTGTACGCAGCGTGACGATTTCAAACGTGCGGATCTTATAAAAGAAATCAAAAAATCGTTTCACGCGGGTCCTCCTATGTAAATACGGTCATTGTAAGCTCATTATATCAAAAAATTGTAATATAGATGAATTGTCGCTACAGATCCGCCGGGCGGCGAAAATCTTTCGGGCGTTTGCCGCAGACTTCTTTCAGCACTTTGCGGAAATACGACGCCGAGGAAAAGCCGGTTTCGGTGGCGATCTCCTCTACCGAGCGGTCGCCGGTCGAAAGGCGGAGGATCGCCTCCTCGCATTGGATCTTATGCTTTTCGGCGATCGGGGTCGCATGGCATACCTGCCGAAACGCCGCGTAGATCCCGCTCTCGCTGACGGCGCACGCCGCCGCGATTTCAGGGACGGAGGCGGTGGGATGTGCCGCCCAGATCTGCCGCACGCGGTTGACAAGTCCCTCGGCGCGGCTTGTCCCGCGCCGCTCCATACGGACGAGCGCGTCGCCGAGCAGGGCGTACAGGCAGCCGATCTTTGAAGCACGCGTGACCCCGGGCGCCGCAATACCGGCAAGCGCTTCTCTCCCGCGCGGCGAGAGATCCAATTTTTGCAGCGGGAACTCCGCCTTTTCCGCCTGCGGTATCAGGTGAAAGGCGTAAGAATCAAACTGAATTTCCTCTTCCCCGTACCAATAGGACTGATAGCAGAGACCGTGCGGAATAAAGAACACGTCGCCGGGAGAAAAAAAGATGCGCCCGCCGTCATACACAAATTCGGCACGCCCCGCTTTGAGATATCCGATGTGGTGACAGCGCGTTCCCGCACGCAGATCGGTATAGTGATATCGGGTAAACGAAAAACTCGAAAACGCAAATGAATTGTAGAAAAGCACATCATCCATCTTGATTTCTCCCACGGTTTTTGCAGAATATTGCTCTTTTTTGAAAGTATACTCTATCGTATTTCGTTTGTCAAGGCGGTATGCTGAGAAAAATACTGCAAATAGGAGAAGTTTTATGGAAAATCAGAAAAAAGTTCTTGTCCTCGGCGGTACGGGCGCCATGGGCGTTTACGTCGTCCCCGAACTCCTCAGAATGGGCTATAAAGTTGACGTCTTTTCGCTCGACGAGGTGAAAAGCGATAACCCGAATTTGACCTATATCACCGGCAACGCACGCGATGAAGCCGCCATGGAGGAGATCTTTTCCCGCGGCTACGACGGCATCGTCGACTTTATGATCTATTCTTCCAAACTCTTCGCACACCGCCTGCCGATGCTGCTCGGTCACACCGATCACTACATTTATCTCTCCTCCTACCGTGTATACGCCGATGAGGAACATCCGATCACCGAAACCTCGCCGCGCCTGCTCGACGTATCAAAGGACGAAGAAATGCTCGCCACCGATACCTACGCGCTGGCAAAAGCAAGAGAAGAAGATATTCTCTCGGCGTCCGAATACAAAAACTGGACTGCCATCCGCCCTGCCATCACCTTTTCCAAGCGCCGCTTCCAACTCGTCACGCTGGAAGCTGATTTGATCTTGCGCCGCGCCGCCCTCGGCAAGACCGTCCTGCTCCCGAAAGAGGCGGAAAACGTAGAGGCCACGATGACCTGGGCGGGCGACGTTGCCAAGATGATCTGCCGCCTGCTCTTTAACAAGGCCGCGCTTTGCGAGCGCTTCTCGGTTTGCACCGCGGAGCACAATACCTGGGGTACGATCGCCGGCTACTACAAGGAACTCGTCGGTATGAAGATCGCCTGGATCCCGCGTGAGGACTTCCTCCGCCTCGTCGATCCGGAAAAACCGATGCGCGACCCGCGCTGGCAGCTTGACTACGACCGTCTGTATGACCGCATTATGGACAACTCCAAAGTTTTGCGCGTCACCGGGCTGAAGCAAAGCGACTTTTCGACCGTGAAAGATGCGCTGGCGCGCGAACTTGCCGCCCTGCCGAAAGACGTACAGTGGGCAAAGAACGCAGACCTGTCCGAACGTATGGACGAATACATCGCACAGCACAACATTTGATTTTTGCATAAACGAGATCCTCCGCTCATATCTTGTACCAAACAAGATGATGCGCTCTGCCGATTTTGCAGACCGCATGGGAAGCGGAGGATTTTTTTATGACCGAGTTCTACGAGGATATTGCAAAACGGACGGGCGGCGATATTTATATCGGTGTGGTCGGACCCGTGCGCACCGGCAAATCGACCTTTATCAAAAACTTTATGGAAACGGCGGTGCTGCCGAACATCACGGATGAAAATCTCAAAGCGCGCACGCGCGACGAATTGCCGCAATCGGCAAGCGGGCGCGCCGTGATGACCGCCGAGCCGAAATTCATCCCCGAAAACGGGATCGAAATGACGCTCGACGACGGCGCAAAAATGCGCGTGCGGCGGGTGGCCTGCGTGGGCTATCTCATAAGCGGCGCCGACGGTGCGGAGGACGACAGCGCGCCCCGGATGGTCAGCACGCCGTGGAGCGATGAAAAAATGGAGTTTTCCAAGGCGGCAAAACTCGGTACGGACAAAGTTATGCACGATCACGCCACCGTCGGCGTCGTCGTCACCACGGACGGCAGTATCGGCGACTTTTCACGCCCGGACTACACAGACGCCGAAAAGCAGATCGTGGAAGAAATGAAAAAGAGCGGCAAGCCGTTTATCCTGCTGCTCAACTGCACCGATCCTGCATCAGCGGAGGCAAGAGCGCTCGGTCAGCAGTTGGAGGACACATACGGCATTCCGGTCGCCGTCGTCAACTGCGGCGAACTTTCCAGCGCGGATATCGAGGGCATTTTTTCCATGCTGCTCTCGGCGTTTCCGCTGGAGGCCGTCGAAGTTGACCTGCCGGAATGGATCGGCGCACTGCCGGACGATCATCCGCAAAAAGAAAGTCTGTACGCTTCTCTGCTGGACGCCGCGCGGGCGGCAACCAATCTCGACACGGTGCCCGCCGCCTTTGCCGCGGGGCTTTCCGCAAAGGGCGACGCGTATTTGGACGCCTGCTCTACCGACCCCGCGCGCGGTGTTGCCACAGTCAAAGTCGGCGTGCCGCGGGAAAAATACTTTGAGATCCTATCTTCGCTCAGCGATATGGATATCCGCAGCGACGCTGAGTTGTTTTCCACCTTTTGCGACCTTGCCAAAACCAAAAGAGCATACGACCGCGTTGCAGAGGCGCTGGAAGACGTCGAGAAAAAGGGCTACGGCATCGTTATGCCGACCGCCGAGGAACTGACCTTCAAAGAGCCGCAGGTCGTCAAAGAAGCGGGCGGCTACGGCGTGCGCCTGCGTGCGGGCGCAAAGTCGATCCATATGATCAAAGCCGAGATCGAAGCGGAAGTCAACCCCATGATCGGCAGCGAGGCACAGTCCGCAGAGCTTGTGGAAAGCATACGCGAAACACTTGCCACCGCCCCGGAAACGATATGGGACACCAATATGTTCGGGCGCACGCTCTACGACCTTGTCAGCGAGGGACTGCGCCAAAAGCTCACACATCTGCCCGACGACGCGCAAAAGCGGCTGTCCGAGGCGCTGGAACGCATCATCAACGAGGGCAGCGGCGGGCTGATCTGCATTATTCTTTGACAAAGTGATTTGAACTATCCCTCCTTTTCTGTTACACTACCGGAAAAGGAGGGATCATTTTGTTTTTAAGATTGCAAAACTATGCCGATCATCTTGCCGCACTTGAAAAATCCGGCATCACGCGAAAAAAATACCAATATGAGGCAGAGAGGTTTGAACTGTGGCTTGCGGCGGAAAACCGTACGCTTTCCAAAGAGAGTGTGATCGCCTATAAAGAAAAACTGTCGGCGACCTACCAAGCGTCCAGCGTCAACACAAAGATCTCCGCTCTCAATACGTATTTCGGCTTTTTGGGACGCGGCGACTGCCGCACAAGGGCGGTGAAGATCCAGCATCCGCTCTTTGTACCGCAAAACCGGGTGCTCCTCTATTACGAATACGACCGACTGATCAAAGCGGCAAACAAACGTAAAAATCCACGTCTTGCGCTGCTTCTGCAAACGATCTGCGGTCTCGGACTTCGCGTATCCGAAGTGCAGTATATCACGGTGGAGGCGATCGAGCAAAAGACCGCCGTCATCACAAACAAGGGAAAAACGCGCATCATCCCCCTGCCAAATTCGCTCTGCCGCGTGCTTGCCCGGTATATCACAGACGAGCAGATCAAGAGCGGTCCGGTTTTTATCACCAAGGGCGGCCTGCCGCTGGACCGCAGCAATATCTGGCGTATGATGAAATCGCTTGCCCGGCGTGCCGGACTTCCGCTCGAAAAGATATATCCGCACAACCTGCGCCATCTCTTTGCCCGCACCTTTTACGCTAGGGAAAAGGACGTCGTGCGCCTTGCCGATATCCTCGGGCACAGCAGTATCGACACAACGCGCATCTATACGCGCCAAACCGGAGAGTATCATCGAAGCGCCATCGAACATCTCGGTCTGTTTTGTCGGGAGGACTTTGATTTGTAACCCCTTCGCGCCGCCCGCCAAAGAAAGGCGCCTCTCTCCCCCGCCCCTTTGCCAAAACGCCTTTTCCTCAAAATTTTATAAAATCTCTTGACAAAGCAAATCGACTGTGATATACTCTGTAAAGTGTTTTGCTTTACAGTGCGAAAAGGGAGCGATGTTATGTTTGAAAAAGATATGAACATTTCGTTTTTGCTCGACTTTTACGGCGATGTTTTGTCGGACAAGCAGCGCACGGTTTTAAGCGACTACTACAATGAAGACCTTTCTCTCGCCGAAATTGCACAAAACGCGGGCATAACTCGCCAAGGTGCGCGGCATATTATTAAAAAGGCCGAAGAAGAACTCATCTTTTTGGAAACAAAACTCGGCCTTGCCAATCATTTTTTGAAAGTTCAAACGCTCACGGGGCAAATTGTTGCCGACCTCAAAGCCATCCGCCTCGCCCTGCCGGACAGCGCCGCCGACCTTGCAGAAAAAATTGCGGCGCAGGAAGAGCGAATCCGCACATTAGAGCAAATCGGAGAATAATATGTTTCAAAGTTTAAGCGACAAACTCGCGAATGCTTTTAAGAAGTTCAAAAACAAAGGAAAATTGACCGAGTCCGACGTCCGTGAAGGGATGCGCGAAGTCAAGCTTGCCCTTCTTGAAGCCGACGTCAACTTCAAAGTCGTCAAAGATTTTACCAAAACCGTCACCGAGCGCGCCGTCGGCGCAGAGGTGCTCGAAAGCCTGCTCCCCGCCCAGCAGATCATCAAGATCGTCAACGAAGAACTGATCCGGCTGATGGGCAGCGAAAATACAAAACTTGAAATCGCATCCAATCCCCCGACCGTGATCATGATGGTGGGGTTGCAAGGTGCGGGTAAAACCACCCACGCGGGCAAACTTGCCGCCTATTATAAAAAGAAAGGCAAAAATCCCCTTCTCGTCGCCTGCGACGTCTACCGTCCCGCCGCGATCGAACAGTTGAAAGTGGTCGGCGAAAAGATCGGCGTTCCCGTTTTCAGCATGGGCACGGGGATCTCGCCGGTGGAAATTGCAAAAGCGGGCGTTGCGCACGCAAAGAAAAACGGCAACGATATGGTCTTTATCGACACCGCTGGGCGCCTGCACATCGACGAAGTCTTGATGGAGGAACTCCAAAACATCAAAGCCGCCACCGCCCCCACCGAAATTCTCCTCGTAGCGGACGCAATGCTCGGGCAGGACGCCGTCAATGTGGCGGAAAGTTTTAACAGCCTCCTTGACATCACGGGCGTTATTCTCACCAAAATGGACGGCGATACCCGCGGCGGCGCCGCGCTCTCGATCAAGCACATCACGGGCAAACCGATCAAATTTATCGGCACGGGCGAAAAACTCGATATGATCGAACCCTTTCACCCCGACCGTCTCGCCTCCCGTATCCTCGGGATGGGGGACGTATTGACCCTGATCGAAAAAGCCGAGCAGGCTTTTGATGAAAAGAAAGCCGCCGAACTTGAAGAAAAATTCCGCAAATCCACCTTTACGCTCGACGACTATCTCGAACAAATGGCACGCTTTAAGAATATGGGCTCGCTTGAGTCTATGCTGGGGATGATCCCCGGCGTCAATATGAGCGCGCTCAAAGACGCAAAAATCGACGAGAAAGCGCTTTCGCATATGGAAGCCATCATCTTATCCATGACCAAGGAAGAACGCACAACGCCGGAAATTTTGAACGCGTCGCGCAAAAAGCGCATTGCGCAAGGCAGCGGGACTTCCGTGGAAGAGATCAACAAGATCGTCAAGCAGTTTGACGGGATGAAAAAGATGATGAAACAGTTGACCGGCAATCCGAAAGCCGCCGGCCGTATGTTTGGCAAAAAGATGAAAATGCCGTTTTAACGGATTTTTATAAAATTTATTATATTATATTTTGGAGGAACCCCACAATGGCAGTAAAAATCAGACTGAAAAGAATCGGCGCAAAGAAAGCCCCCTTCTATCGCGTAGTCGTCGCTGACTCGCGCTATCCGAGAAACGGTCGTTTCATCGACGAAGTCGGCTACTTCAACCCGCTGACCAAGCCCGAGGAAATCAAAATCGACGCGGACAAGGTAAGCGCCTGGCTGAAAAACGGCGCACAGCCGACCGATACCGTCAAGGCTCTGCTCAAAAAGAGCGGCATCGTGAAATAATTGAAGCCTCAGTCACATTCGATGCTTGTATTAAAAGACGTGCTGACCGACATGGCAAAAGCCATCGTAGAAACGCCCGATGGTGTTTCGGTCACGGAAACCGAGGACGAAAACGGAGAGATCCTCCTCACTTTGACTGTCGCGCCCGACGATATGGGCAAAGTCATCGGCCGCCACGGCAGAATTGCCAACGCGCTTCGTTCCATTATGAAAGCGGCGGCGGCGACCGTCGGTAAAAAGGTAACCGTTGAAATTCAATAATTGCGTTGTGAAAAAGCACCTTTACCGGTGCTTTTTTGCTTTGTCGGCGTTTTTTGTATCATGGGTAAAAGTCAAATACCGCAAACGTTTTTTTGTTTTTTCACGGTAAGATCAGGAAACACGCGCGGCAAATCGGTTGCAATCTCCTCAGTTTTTCCCTCTCACATATAATTTTGCATTTCATAAATTCAACCTTGGGGGTCAAAATGTTTTTGAGCGAAATTTTCAAAAAACAAACTCGCAAAAGGTGAAACTATGAATCAAAGCAAAAAAACATCCGATGTTCTCTCCTTATTTTTTATCCTCATTCTCCTCTTCGGCGCGACGCCGATCGCCGTCGGTGCAGCGGATGCGGAAAACCGGCAGTTTGTATATGCGGGCGGTTTCCCCTTCGGCGTACGTTTTGGCACGGGCGAGGTCACGATCGTTCAGATCAAACCTTTTTTATCCGGCGGCGTTGAAGTTTCTCCGGCAGCAAGCGCAGGGCTTGCCGTTGGCGATAAGATCCTGTCCGTGAACGGAAAAAAGGTCGAATCCGCGGCGGACGCCCTGCGCCTGACGGAACAGATCGGCGACGCGCCGATCTTGCTGCGCGTGCAGCACGACAATGCGGTGCGCGATGTACAACTTTCTCCGCGGCGCGCGGATGAAAGCGGAAAATACCGTATCGGCATCCTCTTAAAAGACAGCGCGGCAGGCATTGGCACGGTCACCTACGTCTGCCCCGACGGTCTTGCCTTTGCCGGTCTCGGACACGGCATCTGCGAAAACGGGGGGACCACGCTTGTGAATATCAAAAACGGCTATATCGCCCCCGTGACGATCACAGGCATCCAAAAAGGAACGGCGGGAATGCCGGGGGAACTCCGCGGTGCTTTTTCAAATGAAAAGTCGGGGCGCCTGCTCGGCAACACCGAGGTCGGTCTTTTCGGCATTTTCCTCTCCCCAACCGGCGCCGAGGAAAAAATCAGCGTGGCGACCGCGGATGAGGTCAAAGTGGGAAAAGCAACCATCCTCTGCACGCTTGACGACGGCGAGCGCCGCCCGTACGACATTGAAATTGCGGAGATCAATCCAAATCCCAATGCGACCATCAAAAACTTTGTCCTGCGCGTCACCGATAAGACGCTCCTTGAAAAGACCGGCGGCATCGTGCAAGGCATGAGCGGCAGCCCGATTTTGCAGGACGGCAAACTTGTCGGCGCGGTCACACACGTCATGATCAACGACCCGACCACGGGGTACGGCATTTTCATCGGCAACATGATGCGCGGCGGCGAAAACTATCTCGCATAAACTGAAAAAATAGGTTCTTCGGAACCTATTTTTTATTCCATGGATCTGCGTATGGTCAAAAGCGCGCTTTTTTCAAGCCTTGAGACCTGCGCCTGCGATATCCCGATTTCCTCCGCGATCTCCATTTGCGTTTTGCCGAGGAAATATCGCTTTTTGATGATCGACTTTTCCCGTTGTCCGAGACGCTTCATCGCCTGCCGCAAAGCGATATCCTCAAGCCATAGTTCGTCGTCCGCGCTGTGATCGCTGATCTGGTCGATCACAAATACCGAGTCGTCCCCGTCCGAAAACGCGGCGTCATAAATCGAAACCGGGTCGACGATGGCGCGCATCGCCGCGGACACCGCCCCCTCCTCTTCTCCGAGCGCCTTTGCAATATCCGCCGCCGTCGGCTCGTGCGATAACGCTTTGGAGAGTTCCTCACGCGCGGAGAGCGCACGATACGCCAGATCCCGCACCGAGCGGCTGACGCGAATGGCGTTGTTGTCGCGCAAATAGCGGCGGATCTCTCCGATGATCATCGGGACGGCATAGGTCGAAAACTTCACGTCCAGATCCAAATTGAAATTGTCGATCGACTTCATAAGCCCGATACAGCCGACCTGAAACAGGTCGTCCGTGTTTTCTTTTCTTCCTGCAAATCTCTGCACGATGCTGAGGACCAGCCTCAGATTTCCGTCAATCAGCGCCTGTCTTGCCGCCTTGTCCCCGCCATTGCTTTTTTGCAGCAGCACGCGCTGTTCTTCATCAGTCAAATGTTTCAACTTTGCGGTATTGATGCCGCAAATTTCCACTTTACTGAAATACATCTTTTTTCTCCTGCACTTTCCTTGCAAAAAGTATTGCCCCGCGGAATTTGCGGTATGCAGGAAAGCACGAGGGAAAATTACCCTTTTCGGTTTTCTTGACAATTTTACGCAATTCGGGTATAATTTGACAAAGGAAAGGCAGGTGACGCTCTATGCAAAGAATATCCGTGCGCGACATTCGGCTTGAAAATATGCAAGCCGTATTTCAGGAGATCGCCCTTTCGGGGCATACTTCCAAGCGGGAAATTGCGGAGGCGACCGGGTTGAGTCTTGTCACCGTCGGGAAAATCGTATCCGCGCTCTGCCGTGCGGGCATCCTCACAAAAGTACAGACGGGCAGCACCGCACCGGGACGTCCTGCCGAGCGGTTTGCATTTCAGCATAGCGCTGCCATCCCGATTTTTGACCTGTCCTGCCGCACCTTTCGATTTTCGCTGTACACCGCGACGGGCGAGCGGATCGACGAAGTCTGTTACCGCTTTTCAAGCGATCCGCAGTTTTGCAACGCCGCGTTTATCCGCTTTTTACAACGCACCCTGCAATTTTTGAAAGCCAATTATCCGCGCCTGCGCATCCTCGGCGTCGGCGTCATCGTCCCCGGCGTTTATGAAAAAGCGACCGACCGGATCTTTTCCACCATGATCCCGGAACTTTCGGAAATCAAGCCGCTTCAAAATATCGAAAAGATATTTAAGACCGGCAATATCATTGTGGACAACGCGGCGCGCCTTTCCGCAGAGAGTCTGTTTCGCACGGTGGAGGGCAAGGAGGACAAGACCCTCTGCTGCCTGACCGTCAACGACAGCGTTGAATGCGCCGTTGCAGAGCGCGGGCATTTCCTCACGGGCGCATCCAAACTTGCCGGGCGCCTCGGCGATTTGCCGCACGGAAGTCTCGGCACCCTGTCGGACTATATTGCCGGCGCCGTTGACGCTGTTGATATCGAGGAGCCGTTGCTGGCGCTTTTACAAATCGCCGCGCTTGCCTACGACCCTGAAGTTTTGTTTTTGCTCTCCTCGCGATTTCGTTTTCCGCAGGAGATGAAAGAGCGCCTTGCCGCGCGTTTTGCCGCAAGTTTTGTATGGCGCGGCGCGCCGCCGCGCCTTGCGATATACAACACCGATCTTGCGGAGCGGCAGCAATCGCTTTGCCTGCGCATTTTGGACGCCTGGTTCCTCTTACATATCGCAAAACGTGCATAAATCAAAAAACGCGGGACAAAATAATACCGAGGCAAACGCCTCGGTATTTTGATATAAGGTGGTATTTTGCAATGGAAAACCGCGAAGCAAATCTGTGCATCGAATGCACGGTCAATCAGTGCAAGCATCATTGTACCGATCAAAACTACTGCTCCCTCGACCAAATCAAAGTTGTCACGCACGAGGCAAATCCTACCGTAACGCAATGCGTAGACTGCCACTCGTTTGAAGTCAGACCCGACTGCTGCAACTGAAAAAACAAAACTGCCGAGATCTCGATCCCGGCAGTTTTGTTTATGAGCGCTCGACAATTTTGATATTGGCGGGCAAGGCGCCCGACTGCTCATAGACGATCTCGTTGATCTGGGCGACCTCGCTTGGCAAAAGTCCATCCGATTTGACGACAATGCTCACCGTACCGCCGTTGACCACTGCGATGCAATCCTCAAATCCCTTTGCCGCGACAAGCGCCTCGATATTTGCCTCGTTTTCAATATCTTTGGCGATCTGTGACATATCCGCAAATGCCTGCGCGCGCGTTTCTTCCATCGCCTCCGCGCTGTCCACGACCTTTTGCAAAACGCTCATGGCTTCATCCCGCGCCTTTGTGCGCCCCATCACCGTGGCAGAAAAATAACTGTCGGTATTCTCCGCTGCTGCCGCGCCGCTCTCCGTCACCTCGCCGTAGGCGTCCGCCATATTGTTTTTGCCGTAACCGATAACGTCCAGCGGACTGCTGAACAGGCGGTAGTTGACATAGACCGCGCCGCAAAGCAGGAGAATGGCGGTCGCCACGATCAAATTCTTTTTTCCTACCTTTTGGTATGCTTTCACAAAGAAATTGCCGATCTTCTCAAATACAGGTTTGATTTTCATAAATACCTCCGTATGTCGTTTTTGTAATACTATATGGGAAAGCGACCGCAGTTATGCTATCCGTAGCCGCAAATGCTGATTTGACTGCCGGATACCGCATAGAGCGATTTGATCAACCGGTAGATTTTAAGCTGCACTTCCGCCTCGTCACCGCCCTCGCATAAGACTGCCACGCCGAGAACGGCGCGACGGCTTTTTTCACCGCCGAAAAAGGCGTCCACCGCCCCCTCGCTGTACGAAAACATCACGCTGGTGGAATTTGTGCCGAGCAGGCGGTCGCAAAGTGACGCAAGTTTTGCTTCCTCCGCATCCGTCGCCGACGATCCTGCGGCGCTCGGCTTTTCAAGCAGCGAAGAAAACAAAATGACGCCCATCAAAACAAGGACCGCGGGTACAAACCACTTTTTCCCCGCCAGATCAAGGAGCGCTTTCCCCATTCCATTTCACCTCCGTCTTTACCGTCCTGCCGTAAAGATTTCCGACAAACATTTTCACCTCATAGCCGCTGACCAGACGCGCCGCCGCGGGAAACTCCACTTCGACCTCCGAAACGGCCAGCCGCTCGCCGTCAAGTTTTACCCTGCACACCGACGGCGCTGCCGAAAACTCTTGCTCGATCCGCCCGCACAGATCTTTGCCGAGGTATTCCTCCGCCTGCGCAAGGACTGCGCGCACCCCGACATCGCTGAGCCCCGCAAAATAATCGTCCGCATATTCGGGCGCCTGCACCTGCGGCAGTTCTCCGCCCCGGGGGAAACAAATCGCCGCAAGGACCGCAAGCATACAGACCGTGCGGAAAGCGCCGAACGCCTTTTTTTGCGGGAGCGATCCGAACAGCAGAGAAAGTACGCCGCAAAACAAGGCGACATAAAACACAGAGATCATTGCCGCCTCACTCACTCATTGCCGACGGGATGCCGAGAAACACGCCGACGTTGAGGATACACAGCGCAAATTGACACGCCATCACCGCCATACAAAATTGAAAAGCAAACCGAAGATAGACGAAAAACGAGCGGCAGGGCAACCCGCCGATATCGCAAATCGTATCCGCCGCGCCGAGGAATACCGAATAAAACCAAAGCCGCAAGAACATCGGCAGAAACAAGCCGAGAAAAAAGCACGCCGCCGCGCCGCCGACAGTGTTTTTGACGACGAGCAGACCTCCGCCGATAAGATGCAGACTCTCACTGACGGTACTGCCGACGATCGGCACGGCTTTGGCGACCAAAAGTCGAAGCGCCCTGCCCGAGAGCGCGTCGGTTTTTACGCTCATCAGCGTTTGTACCCCGATGATGATCGCACAGATCGAACTCAAAAGCGCAAGCGCCGAAAACAAGGCGTCCTTGACGTATTTTGCCGCCCGCTCGATCTTTTCATCGGCAAACAAGGGACCGGACAGCGAAAGCGTATAAAAAATCAGGAGGATGCGCGGCGTCAGAGCGCCGAGCAGGATCTGCAAAGCGGACAGGAGCATCGTAAAGAACGTGTGGAATACCGCCGCCGAGACCGGCGCGCCGCCATACGCCAAAAGTCCGCCGGCGAGCGGAAGAAAAACGCCGAAAAACGCATTCATTTCCTTTTGCAAGAGGAGCGCGCGCGAAAGGATCCGATAAAGCGGCAATGCCGCCGCCGAAGAAATCAAAAAAGAGATCAGACCGCCCGCCGCCGGAACAGCCTTTCCCCCCGCCGCCTTGATCGCCCCGTAAAGCAGGACCAAAACGAAGAGCGAAAAAAGGAGTTCTTTGGCAGATTTTTGCAGGGCGGCGTCGCTGAGCAGCGTGTCCCGCAAAAGCGTCGGCAGCAGATCGGCGGCGCCCTCGCCCGCCGCGGCGATGCGACGGATCAGCGCCTTGACCTCCGCGCTTGAAACCGCATTTTCGGCATCCGCAAAAAACGCCGTGACGTCTTCCACTTGTACATCGTCCTTTCCCGTAAAAATATCCGGTGACTCTATCCTAAAATTTCACGCGCCGCAAAAATCAGATCCTCAAACAGCGGGCGGCAGAGAAGCAAAACCTCCAAAAGTGCGATAAAATCGAGGATTTCGCCGATTTCCTTTTTGCCGACGCAGGCGGCGACGGTCGTTGCCACGGCGCATATCATCAAAACGCCGCCGCATTTGAGCAAAATATCAAAGTGCAAAAGTTCGATATCCGAAAGGAGCGCCTGCATCCGCCGCAGGACCGTTCCGAGCGCCGGCAGACCGTAAAGAAACAAACCGACGTAGAGGAGAAGCAGCAACAGCACCGATATTTCCTCCTGCCGCCGCGAAAAAAACAAAAGCATCAGGCATACGCACGTTACAAGCGCACAAATCTGTACAAAATTCATTACAGTCCGAAAATAAATTTGATTTTTTGAAACAGTTCGGCGAGTTTATCCACCAGCATCAGCAGCACCGCGACGATGCCGGACAGCGAAATGAGAAGCGATTGCTCTTTGCGGTCGGCACGGTCAAGCACCATCCCCGAAAACATCACAATCAGCCCGATGCCGATCACTTTATATACCAACGTGATGTCCATAGCCGCCTCTTCCCTTTTGTTATTTGCACCTGTTTCAATCTATGATGCTTGTCTATGGAATATGCAAAAAATACCGCCGTGAGAGAAATTCTCTCACGGCGGTATCCATGCGCTTACAGTTCGTCAAGCGTACCGAAACGGTAGCCCTGACGTTTAAGCCCCTCCAAAAACTCACCGAGAATGGCGGCATTGGTCGCCGACGTCGGGTGCAACAACAGGATCTCCCCGTTATGCACGCCGGCATTCAGTTTTTCAAGCGCCCTCTCGCAACTCATTTGATTTGCGTTATCCCAATCGGCATAGGCAAAACTCCAAAGGATCGTCTTATAGCCCATTTCTTCCAGGATCTTCAGATTGTCTTCCGAGATCCTGCCCTCGGGCGGTCGATAAAACTTCGGCATCTCGCCGCCGATCTTTTCGGAATACAAGGCTTCCAAACCCAAAAGTTCTTTTTCAAATTCGCTTTTCGTTTTGACAAGGGTCATATTTTTGTGCGACATGGTGTGATTGCAAACCAGATGTCCCTCATCTGCCATTCGCCTGACCAGCTCCGTATCGGCGCTGATGAGGTGGCTGAGGACGAAAAAAGCCGCCTTGACGTCCTGTGCTTTCAGGGTATCCAAAATTTTTTCGACGTTTCCGTTTTCATACCCCGCGTCAAAGGTCAGATAAATGACTTTATCGTCACAGTCGTCCCCGTGGTTTTTGTCCACATAATAGCAGTGATAGCCTTCGATGAACGTTTGTCCGCTGTCAAGCAGCGGCTGCTTGTGCTCGCTGTTCTTCTTAAAATACCAACTGAGTTCGTTTTGTGCCGCGATACGCAGTGGGAGCGAAATCAAAAGAACAAGGCAGAGCAAAAGCGAAAAGAACATATTTTGCTTTGTTTTCATTTTTCACCTGTGATCGCGATCACGCTATTATTGTGTCCGCAAAGCACAAAGATATGCCGCGCGCCAAACTGAAATCTTTGGTTTAATTGTTATTAAATGAATTGTAAATTAAATATTTGCCGTCCACAAGATGAAAATACCACGTCATATCAATATAATCGTGATAGTCCTTCAAGCGCGGATAGGTCAGCGTATGCGTCAGCGATACGCGGCAGGAGAAAACGCCTTCGCCGTAGGAAATAAACTCGGTGGCTTTCTCGTCCGAAAACGAATAGCCGTTATGGTCGATCACCCACATGGTCGCCGACGTGCGAAGCTGCTCATACAGTGCGCTCTCCGCATCAAAATAAGGGCGCACCGCACCGAAACCACGATCATTTTGCATATACGCGGCATACGCTTTGGTTGCCTCGATGGCATAATCCGCATATTCCCGCGCAAGATCTTCGTCATACGCAAGCGCGGCGACATAGTCGCCGTCCTTCTCCCCCGGGCGGATCTCCACGGGCACGCCCTTGTCGGAATAGACCTCGATGCTCGGCACATCACAGAGCGCGTCGGCGCGATAGGTCTTGCGAACAACGCCGGAAAAACCGTCCGGCATAAACTTTGCGGACGCATCCGCGGTTTGCTCGGGCAAAGCGGCCTCCTCGCCCACCGGCATACCGCCGAGATACAACTTATACCCGACCGGAACCGACACCGATACCGTATACAGGTTTGACGGGAGAAACGAAGCGCTCTGCAAATGATAGCCGACAAAGCCAAAGTCGCCGCCCTCCGCGTCCGTTTCAAGGCGCATCATGGCGATTTTTTCATCCCCGCGGCAAAGCGTATACTGCACGTCGGCGGCAGTGACTGCCGAGGTCGTGCTTTTGAGCGAAAGCGGCACGGTCAAAAGTTTTGCATCCGCAAAAGACGTCTTGCCTTTTTCCGTTTCATACGGCGAAAGTCCGTCGCACAGCGTGCGATAAAGGAGGCTCTCCCGTCCCTCGGTTTCCAGCGCGGCGATGAGTTGGCGCGCTGCGGTTTGCGGCTCTGCCGCCTCGTACGCAACCAGCACCCGCCGCAAGATCCGATTGCCGAGAGCCGAGAGCAGAACGACGCAGAGAACGAAAATCAGAAGTCCGATATAAAACCGCGGGATCTTAATCTTTCGCATCGGTCTCACCTCCGACCATAAAAAACGTCGGGATCTTGCGCGGGGTGGTGAACGCCTTGTATTTATTGACAAGTCCGCGCTTTTGATATTGATCCAGCGACGAGACGTCAACATCGTATTTTTCAAAATAGTTTTCGTAATACATCATGGCGGATGAGCCGCCGTCCAGCATCCCCGCGCACACCGCGCCGTAGGAGATCATCAGGTCGATCACGTCGTTGTGGGTCGCACCGATGCTGGATGCGCTCCGCCCGTCGGTCACAAGCAAAATGACGGTGCCGTCCGCACGCTGACCGATGGCGCACCGCTGCGCCGTGCCGCGGTTGCCGTCCTCATAATAAACGGTCAGATTTTCGCCGTCGTGCGTGATCAGCGTATTTCCGTTTTGAAAGCAAACCGCATCGCGGATGCCGCGCGCTTCGGCGTCGGCGCGCGTGATGCCCTCGCTGACAAACAGACGGTCGTCACGGTCAAAGCCGATAAACGTGCGATCGTTGTGCCCGTCGTTCCATACAAGTTCTCCGCAGGAATATGTAAGTCCGATGGGATTGTCGCCCGTACCAACGCCGCCCGCATCCGCAAATTCCCCGGCGTTGATGGCGGCGACGGCTTGATATTTTGCGGCGGCGTCAAAAATATTAATGCCCTGCCGCCCGCTCTTAAAATCGCTGGAGGTACCGACAAAGACGCGCGCGGGATCTCTGACAAGCAGAATATACGCTTTGTAGGTCGCGCCGCGCACGGTTTCAAACAGCATCCCGTCCCGGGCGTCCGCCCACGGGTCGGACGAAAGCGTTTCGCTCTGTGCCGCATAGCCCTCCAGCGAAATGGTGTCAATGCTGACTTTTTGACTCTCCGCCAGGATCTCGTCGACCGTATCGCGGTCCAGGAAAAGCCCCGGTACCCATTTTGTCGCACTCGCCTGGAGCGCGGAAAGAACGAGCAGATCCCGCAAACTCTCGCTCGGTCCGTGCGCCACCGTGGAAAGCGCCGACGCAAGCAGATAAACCGCCGAAAACAGGAGCGTGATCAGGAGGACAAAGCCGCGAAACACGATCTTCCCGACGGAAAGACGGCGGCGATATACACGTCCGCCGTCGGGGGCGGGCGTCCTTACCGATGCCGCCGCTTTCTTTTGCGGCGGGCTTACCGGCGCCGCCGCTAGCTTTAGCGGCGTCCTTACCGGCGCCGCCGCGGGCTTTTGCGGCG
>JAFSUT010000084.1 GCA_017445085.1 Clostridia bacterium
AGTTGGAAAGGAGATCTCTGTTGGATACCGAGCGGATACCGAAAGAACCTGCATTCCAATCGGTGATCGCCGTGGAATATGTATACAACGTCTGCTTGCTTTCCAATTCGCTGAGCGTATACGTGATCAGCCCGTCTTTGTGTTCAACAACGAGATGATAGTTTTTGCCGATGGTCAGGATATCGTCGCTGACGTTGAGGTTGCCTGCCCAACCGCCGTCCTGGTTGCTGGAACCCATTGCGGCTTTCAAACCGGTGTTGCTGATGAACGACAGATAACCGTAGAACGCGTTTGCATTATCACTGCACGCACGGGACAAGTCCGCATGGGTGATCGGACCCGCCGCCGACTGCGAATTATAAACGTCAAGTTCATACGTATAGTCGGTCAAAAGGTTTGCATCGTGATTTTTGGTGTAAAGGATAAATGAGAAGTTGCCCGATGCGTCAAAGCCCTCGGTCAGAGCGCTGTAATACAGTCTGCCGTCCTTGATCGCCCAGTCGCCGCGATACTGCGTAAAATCGGCAAGGGTCTTTGCATCGGAGAAATCGTTTTCATAGAAGACGTAGGTCGTCTTGCTCATATCAAGTTTAGACGCATCGACCTCTTCTACTTTCGGCGTATTGACTTTGATCGCGGGCGTTACCTTCGGCATGATCGCCGCAGACTGTACGTCCGGCTTGAAGTCTTTCAGCGCTTTGCCCGCGGCAAGGTGATCGCCGCATTTGCCGGTCGCCGTGATCTTGAAGTTGTCGATACCGAGCATACCGAGGTTGATCATACCGTCATGCATAATGCAAGCACGGAAACCGAACGTACCGAACGCCCACTCGTCATTGGTGATCGAAGTCGTCCAAAGCTGTGCGCCGGAATCCAAATCGGAAATCGTATAGTCGATGTTTTGACCCGAAACCACAACGTGCAAATGGATGTTTTGTCCGGGGCTCATCACCGCATCGCCGACTTTGAGGTTGCCCGCCCAATCGCCAAGCAGATTGCCGCGACCGAGAGCACCCTTTTCACCGGTAAAACTGATAAACGCCTGATAACCGTAGAAACTGTTGCTCGTTTCGCCGTTGGCTTTGCTGAGATCGCAACGGAAAAGCGGCCCCGCCTGCGACTGGATATTGAGCATATCAACATCCACGATGTAGTCGGTCAGGTTGTTGGCGCCCTCATCCTTGTTGAACAGCAAAAAGGCTTGCGCGTCCATCTGGAGCCCGCCGGCACCGGTCAGCATCAGTTGACCGTCAACGATCGACCACTCGCCGCGATATTGCTTAAAATCAGCCAGCGCATCTGGGTTGGAAAAGTCGTTTTCATAGTAAACATAGTCTGCCGCATACGCGCCGAAAACCAAAGTCAGCATCAACGCAAGTGCCGCGGCAGCGGCAAGAAGAATCTTTTTCATGATTATCCTCCTAAATTTGATAAATATATTATATCACGATAATATACAAATGTAAACGCGAATTATCAATATTTTTGTACAAAATTTTAAGTATTCTTTCCCGCATTTTGCTGAGTTGCAAACCGTGCAAGGAGAATTGCTTTTGCGGCGGGGGCAACCAAGTCGTCTATATTCTCCCCGGCGTGGAGCCGTGCGCGCAGGAGGGTGGAAGAGATCCCGCTGTTTTCCCCCTCGGAAAACAGCATGACCGTTTCGATATCGGCGCGCGCGCGGTTAAACTCAGCCGCCACTTTTTCATAAGCAAGATCTTTTTCATCGCGAATACCGCGCACAAAACAACACGCGCCGTGTGCCGCCGCAAAATCCGCCACATAGCCGTCGCAGAGTTCAACCGAAACGTTTGGCAGTTCTGCAAGCGACGCCTGCGCGATTTCCAGCCGCTCGCGCTTTGAAAAAAGATAGGTCTTATCCACATTGTCGGCGATCGCCACGATCACGCGTTCAAACAACGCCGCCGCCCGCACGATCAGCGCACAATGCCCTTTGGTCATGGGGTCAAAACTCCCCTGTACGACCGCGATCCTCATATCAGGCGTCCTCCTTTGGGGTCAAGATGTCAAAATGAACTTTGCCATACTTTTTGCTTTTTACAAGCGTATATATCCCGGCAAGCGCCGGGTCTGCTTGCGGCACATTGCCCGTGCCGCTCTCGCAGACAAGCAAGCATCCGCGGTGCAAAAGCGGCGTGCCGTGCAAAAGTCTGAGCGCCGTGCAAAGCGCGTCCGACGCATACGGCGGATCGAGGAATACAAGGTCGTACCCTTCCCCTGCCGCGCGGCGGCAAAACGCCGCGTAATCCGAAACGCTCACCGTACACTTCGCCGCAAGGCGCGTACGCGCCGCATTTTTGCGCACGATATCGGCAGCCTCCGCGGAAGCGTCCACAAATTGACAAAATGCCGCGCCGCGGCTGAGCGCCTCAAGTCCGAGTTGGCCCGAGCCTGCAAACAGATCCAAAACGCGCCTGCCCTCCACGTCAAATTGCAACATGGAAAACAGCCCTTCTTTGGCACGCTCCAGCGTCGGGCGCGTGGCGTCTCCCGCCGGGGTCAACAGCGGCGTTCCTTTGGCGCTTCCCGTGATAATTCTCATTTTTTTCTTTCCTTTGCAAAATAGGCAATGATGTTTTCCGCATCCTTTTTGGGGATGCCAAATGCAAGCAACTGTGAAAGATCTGCGCTTTTCAGCGCGGCAAGCGTACCTGCAAGTTTCAGATATTTCTTTGCTTTTGCGGGTCCGATGCCGTCGATCTCTTCCAAAATCGAATGATGCAGCGTTTTCCGCTTGGCACCGCTCATCCGTCCGACCGAATAGCGGTGGACTTCTTCCTGAATGCCGTAGATCAGCACAAACACGCTCTGTGCGCGCGCGATGCCGATGTCCCGCACGCCGTCGGTCAAAACGCGCGTTTTGTGATGCTCGTCCTTGACCATACCGAATACGGGGATATCGATCCCGCGTTCTGCAAACAAATCCCGCACCACGTGGACGTGACCGACGCCGCCGTCAAGTAAAATCAGATCCGGACGATTTGAAAAGCCGCCGTCCGCATCCGACAGATGCGCGATCCGTCGGGAAAGCGCCTCGCGCATGGCGCCGTAGTCATCCGTGCCGTCGGTCGTGCGGATCGAGAACGTGCGGTAATCCTTCTTTTTGAACTTGCCGTCCTCGCAAACGATCATCCCCGCCGTAATATGCTCTGTGCCGAGATTGGATATATCATACGCCTCGATACGACGGGGCGGCTTTTCCAAACCGAGGAGAGCGGCGAGCGTTTGGAGCGTTTTATTATCGCGCTCCGCCGCATCGGCAAATTTTGCCGCTTTTTCCGCCGCATTGTCGCGCACCATATCGCAAAGTTTTTTGAGTTCACCGCGCTTTGGCTGTAAAATGTGCACTTTGTGCCCGGATTTTTCAGAGAGGAGCATTTCCAGCGCCGTTACGCTTTCTTCATCGACCGTATCCGCCATAACGATGTCGTGTGGAATATATGCGCGGGCGGAATAAAGTTCGCACAAAAAGGTCGGCAGCTCCTCCTCCGAAATGATCTCGTCTGCCGAAAAAACGAACTCTTCTTTATCCACAAGCATACCGCCGCGGATAAAAAACGCCGAGATCACACTGCACTTTTCGTCGCTGTAGAGCGCCAAAACGTCCTGGTCGGCATTGGGTGAGGAAACGACCTTTTGTCGCTGGCTGATGCGGTCAAGCGCGGCGATGCTGTCCCGGCATTTTGCCGCCGCCTCAAAGTTTTCACTCTCCGCCATACGATACATCCGCGCCGCGAGTTCTTCTTTCGCCGCGGCAAAATCGCCGCCGAGGATCCGCAGCGCCGCGCGGATGGCGGCGTCGTACTGCTCTTTTTGCGTGCTTTTTTTGCAAACGCCCATACACCGCCCGATTTGACTGTATATGCACGGGCGCACTTTGCCGATGTCGCGCGGAAAAACGTGCTTGCAACTTGGCAAACCGAGGCTTTTATTGAGCGTATCCATAATATTATAGGCGACCGACGCGCCGGAATAGGGACCGAAATACTTTGCGCGGTCGGCGCCGCGCGTGCGCGTAAATACAAGGCGCGGATATTCCTCCCCGACCGTCACTTTGATATACGGATAGGATTTTGCATCCTTGAGGCAAATGTTGTATTTCGGACTATACTCCTTGATCAAAACGTTTTCAAGCGTGAGCGCCTCCATCTCGGTATCGCAGAGATAGAAGTCAAAGTCGTAGACGGACGCCACCATTTTTTCGGTTTTGATGTTCTTTTCGCTGTTTTGAAAATACTGCGAAACGCGATTTTTCAGTTTGCGAGATTTGCCGACATACACCACGGTGCCGCCGGCGTTTTTCATGATATACACGCCGGGACGGAGCGGCAAGCTGTTTGCTTTTTCCAAAAGATACGCTATCCTTGACTCATTTTCTTCCACGTCCTGTCCGCTCTCCTTTCCGCATCTGTTTTCCCCATTCTCGCGGCGCGGCATGTTCTGCACGTACCGCCGCCCCGCATATAAAAAGCGGGCGTACACAACCGCCGTTATGCCCGCCCGTAAATCTTTCAAAAAAACAATTATTCGTTAAAGCCGGTCTCCACCAGTTCTTCGAGGTCATCCAGCGCTTCCTTTTCGTCGGCGCCGTCGGCAACGAGCGTGATGGTCATACCGTTGACGATTGCAAGCGACAATACCCCGAGCAGGCTCTTCGCATTGACACTGCGGTCATCTTTTTCAACCCAAATCGAGCTTTTATAACAGTTGGCGCGATGTACGAAAAAGGTTGCCGGCCGTGCATGCAAGCCAACACTGTTTTTAATTGTTACCTCACGGGTCATCATCGGAAATTTCGCTCCTTTTACACGAAAGCGGCATTTTCGGCGCTTTCCTCTGTGCTTGTTCTTCTATATTGTTTTTATAGTATAGCAAATCTCACCGATAAATGCAAGCATTTTCGGCAAAAATTCTTTTTTCATTTCTTACTTTTGTGCCGGCACGATATCCGTGATCAAAACAGACGCGTTGAGTTTCGGGAAATACAAAACGACCGACATCCCCGGCGCAATATACTGCGTACCGCCAACCAAAAAGCCGCTTTCACTCATAATCCCCGTGCAGGCGATCGAACCGCGGATATCGATCCTGCCGGAAGAAGACAAAACGCGATCGATCTTCCCGTCTGCCGCCGCATAGATCACGGCAGGCGTTGCGCGCAGGCTGTTGCCGATAAAACGCCCGAACTCGCAGCCGTGCGTTTCGTCGTACACGCGATCCCCCTCGGCAAAGCAATATCGGGTATCCTCCTGCACGTTGCACAAAAGAAACGAGACAGTCGCCGTCTGCATTTCCTGCCGTTCATCCATTCGCTTATTCTGTCCGCGCAAAGCCACGCCGCCGATGCAAAGCAAAACGAGGGCGATGATAAGAAAGTCCAATATATTGACTTTGAATTTTTTGTTTTCCATCACAAATCTCTCCTCATTTTACAGACATTTGACCGATGTAGCCCGTCCCGCAAAAGTTTTTCGTGTGAAACGAAATTCCCTGCCCGACGGCGATCTTTGTCCCGTTGACGTAGCACATTTCATTATCTATCGCGGCTTCCTCCGACAGGATCGTGATCACGATCGTAGAAAAATCCGGATACTCGGCGTAAACCATACGCCCCTCGGTCTGGCTGTATACGTCCAAATAATACGGCTCCGTTTTGACCGACGTAATTTTGCCGAGATGAAAGCGCTTTGCCGCCTCTACAACTTCATCGCCGACCTGCATCTTGTCGCAAAACTCGCTCCGCACATTGCGCAGGACCAGGGTGTATTCCACCGACGAAGAGGTCTTACCGAAATTGGATTCCACGCCGAATGCATTGCCGATCAGCATCGCGCCGACCGAGATCAGCGCGATCAGCAACAGCGAGATCAAAATATCCACAAAATTGATGCGGTAGTCTTTTTTATTGGTTTGATTCATTTTCATACCTCCTAAAAACTGCGTTCGGCGGAAAACGCATCGGTAACGGTTTTCTCCTGTGCAACTGCCGCCGCGCTGATCCGCGCCGCCGCGGATGCAACGCCAAAAACGACCCAAAAGATGAAATACACGCGGTAGTTATACCATGTATAATCCGTCAACCCCTGCACAAGCGCCGCAATAACGCCGCAAAGGGCGCCGCATCCGATCATCCGCGTGCTATGATCTTGCCCGCGCTTTGCAAGCGTAAATCCGCTTTGCAGAAAGACAAACAGCAAAACGACGAATAAAAGAAATCCGAAAAGCCCGAGCGAAATCAAAAGCTGCAGAAAGAGGTTGTGTGCGTGCGGTGCTTTTTCGATCCCGTTAAACGCATAGTAGGGATAGATCTTGCTGAATGCGTTTTCGCCGATACCGATACCGAACAAACCGTAGTCTCGCGCCACTTTTACGCTGCCGCGCCAAATATAGGCGCGATAGTTGGTAGAAGTATCCGCCAAATTGCCGATGCTGGTAAAGCGGTCCACGATACTGCTCGGCAAAAACGGAAGCGCAAAGGGAGAAAGCAAAGCCCCCGCCGCCAAAAAGCTCATCGCATGCCTGCTCCATATCAGGAGAAAAATGACCGCCGAAAGCATAAATCCGAGCCACGCACCGCGCGCCCACGTATAGATGAGGCACCCTGCCCCGGCAAGGCAAAGCAGCAGATAGCCCGCGCCGTATACTCTGTTTTGCTTTTGCATAACAGCGGCGGCAAAGAGCGGCAGGAGCAAAATCAGATACTGACCGAGCATATTCGGGTTTTCAAACGTGGACACCGCCCTGCCGCCAATCCCCTCAAACATTTCGGTATCCATCCACTCGGTGGAAATATTGCCCGAAAGATATTGATAGATCCCGTACAAAGAAACAAGAAACGCGGACGAACCGAGCGCAAGCAACAAGTGCGACAGTTTTTCCTTGGTACGGATCAGCCCGACCGTCAAAAAATAACCGAGCATCAAGACCGTGTAGATCCCCGCCGCCGCCAGCGATTGCCGGCCGCCGTAGGAGACGACGCCGCCAAACAGCATCATCACCATAAAGCAGAAGACGAGGACGTCGAGAAGTTCAAATTTGAAATACCGCTTACCGAGGATCCGTTTGACCGAATAAGAGAAGTAAGTATACAGCACCATCACCGCAAGGAGAATACTCGGATGCGGTAAAACGATCAAAAACGGCAAAGCAAATACGGTGGCGTACAAACCGAACTCCGGCGAACGTAAAACCGCATAGAGCGCCGATAAAAGCAACAGAAAGATCAAGGGATACACCGGTCCGAAGAAAAAGGAAAGGATCCCAAACGGCAACCCAAGGACAAACGCCGCCGTTTTTCGCCCGCGCGGCTCGCCGTCGGCGTCAAAATCCCGGTCAAAGCAACCCAGAAAGCCGACAAAAAACGCCCGTAGGATCGAACTGTCGCCGACGGCACTGCAAAGCGGTTTCAGGCTGAGCAAAAGCGGAATGCCGAGCAGGATCAGCCCTGCAGAAACGGCAATGTCGAGGTTGAATGCGCCGCCGTCTGCAAGCAAATAGCGGATAAACTGCGCGATCCCCGCATAAAGACCGCACGAGATCAGGAATATGCCGATCACACGCATGGATAATTGCCAGAGAAATGCGGCAAATGCGGAAATAGATTTGACGTAAATGCTGTTTTCGATGTTGTCCGCGATCTGTCGGCGCACGCGCTCGGCACGCAGATTTTTACGCAAACGTCCGAGTGCGCTTTTGTCGAAATCATTGCACACCGCGTCGTATGAACCGAACAAATAACCGTAGACGCCCGTGCCGAGACGATCGTACAAAACTTTGCCGAGGGCGCGGATGCATCGTAAGATCAAACTGTCCGAGAGGAAATCGGCAAACCATGCCTTAAATCCGCTTTTCATTTTCTCTCCTTTTCATAAATTTCATATAAGTCCGGGCGGCGTTCCTTTGTCAGCGCGACCGACTGTTCAAGCCGCCATTTTTCAATATTTTCGTGATGCCCCGAAATCAAAACTTCCGGGACGGTCAGCCCCATAAAATCGTATGGACGCGTGTACTGCGGATACTCAAGAAGTCCGGAGGCGACGCTCTCTTTTTCATAGCACTCGGCGTCCGACAAAACCCCGTCGCACAGCCGTGCCACGGCGTCGACGACAAGGCACGCCGGCAGTTCCCCGCCCGTCAGTACAAAATCGCCGATGGAGATTTCCTCATCCACCACGGTTTGCATCACGCGCGCATCCACGCCCTCATAATGACCGCAAAGTAAAATCAAATCGTCATAGGCGGCAAGTTCCTTGGCGATCTTATGATCAAAGACGCGTCCGCGCGGCGATAGATAGACCGTATGGACGCGCTGTCCCGCAGGGAGCGCCTCCGTGATCGCTTTATGGCAACGGTAAATGGGCGGTGCCGCCATCAGCATCCCCATGCCGCCGCCGTACGGCGTATCGTCCACACGGTTATGCTTGTTTTCGGCGTAATCACGGATATTGTGCGTATGCACCTCGATAACACCGCTTTTTTGCGCGCGACCGATGATGCTCTCCGAAAGGACCGTTTGTACAAGGTCCGGAAAGAGCGTCATAATATCAAATCTCATGAAAACATCCCTTCAATCGCGGCAATGTAAATTCCCTCTGTCAAGTCGATTTTTTTAATAAACGCAGGCACCGCCGGAACGAGTGAGATCCCGTTTTCCCCCTCCACGGCGTAGAGCGGCGCGGCGGGCGACTCGACCACCTCTTTGAGTACGCCGTACCGTCTGCCGTCGGTGATCTCAAATACGGGGAGTCCGATCAGGTCCTCCAAAAAATACGCGCCCTCCGCCAGCGGCAAATCGGCGCGCGCCGCATACAGCAGCATCCCTTTCATAGGCGCGGCGTCTTCGATTTTATCAACGCCCGCAAAGGTCGCCATCACGCGCCCCTTATATACCGACGCCGTAAGAATGCGCAGCGGCTGATATTTGCCGTCCTTTTCGGTGTACACGGTTTTCAACGCCGCGAGAACAGACGGTGCGTCACAATAAGACTCGATCAAAACGGCGCCGCGAACGCCGTGCGTATTTGCGATTTTGCCGCATTCCAAGTATTCTTTCATAATTCCGTCCGTATACATTCAGATTAGAGATAGTATAGCACGTTTTTCGCTTTTTGTAAATAGATTTTGTTTTTCGGTCGTTTTCTGCGGCAAAATCATAACCACCGGCTAAGCCGGTGGTTTGCACGGGGGTGTAACCCCCTGGTACTGGCGAGGGCTACACGCCCTCGAAAAATCTGCCAACCGCAAGCGGTTTCTAACCACCGCTAAAGCGGTTGGTTATTTTTTGTTTC
>JAFSUT010000085.1 GCA_017445085.1 Clostridia bacterium
AGGGAGGGCTCGATGACGTAGGGGATGTACCGGACGTTCTTCTCCGGGTCGAAGTAACTCAGATCCTTGCCGGAAGTGTTGATGTGCTGGGTCATGTCGTAATCCGTCCGATCCGCCACGCCCCAGAGCTCGCCCCAGCCGAAGGGGAAGAGGAACTCGAAGTCCGTGGTGGCCTTGGAGTAGAACACCAGCTCCTCGGGGTCGTGGTCCCGCAGGCGCAGATTCTCGTCCTTGATGCCCAGGGACAGGAGGAAATTGTGGCAGTAATCTTTCCAAAAAGCAAACCACTCAAGATCGGTCCCCGGTTTGCAGAAAAATTCAAGTTCCATCTGCTCAAACTCGCGGGTACGGAAGACAAAGTTGCCGGGCGTGATCTCGTTGCGGAAAGATTTACCGATTTGCGCAACGCCAAACGGCAGTTTGCGGCGGGAGGCACGGGCGACCGACGGAAAGTTGACAAAGATCCCCTGCGCGGTCTCGGGACGGAGGTAAACCGTCGAGGACGAGTCCTCGGTGACGCCGATAAAGGTCTTGAACATCAAATTGAACTTTTTGATGTCGGTAAATTCGTGGCCGCCGCACTCGGGGCAGGCAATTCCCTTTTCGCGGATAAACTTCGCCATCTCCTCAAACGACCAGCCGGCGGGATTGTCGTCGGTGCCGTTTTGGAAGGCGTAATCCTCGATCAGTTTGTCGGCTCTGTGGCGGGCTTTGCACTGTTTGCAGTCCATCAGCGGGTCGGAAAATCCGCCGACGTGGCCGGACGCCACCCAAGTTTGCGGGTTCATGATGATCGCGCTGTCCAGCCCGACGTTGTACTTGCATTCCTGCACAAATTTCTTCCACCACGCGCGCTTGACGTTGTTTTTGAACTCAACGCCGAGCGGACCGTAGTCCCAGGAGTTGGCAAGACCGCCGTAGATTTCGGAGCCGGGGAAAATAAAGCCGCGCCCTTTGCACAGGGCAACGATTTTGTCCATGGTCTTTTCGGAATTCTTCATACTGTTTTCCTCTATCTGTCATTAAAATAATTTACTTGTAGGATTCCATCGCGGAAATCGCCGCCGAAATATTGGGGCTGAAATAGCGCACGCCGTCGCGGTAGTAATAACTGCCCGGATATTCGATGATATTTTGCGTAAAGCGGTTGTAGCAAAAAATGAGGTCGATATTTTTGCCGAAATCGTCGGCGGTAAAGTTGGTATCGATATATTTGCCCGCCGAATTGAAGATCGAAACGGCTTTGCGCATATACGCGGCGTTGGTCATTTTGCTTGCCAGCGCACGGAAGAACGCAAGCGCGGTCTTGTTGCGGGAGAGGTCGGAGGACGTGTAGCCGTCAAACGCAAGCATCTGCGCGACCGCGTTGCCGTCCAGATTTTGCGTGCCGCCCGAAAGCGAAATGGTCAGCCCCGAGATCTCGTCGGTATACTGCATATCGCACGGCACGGTAAAGTTGATCGTATCCATCGCGTCGACAACGGCGGCAATCCGCTCGATGTCGGTGAGCGCGTAATAGTCGATCTCCATCCCCGTGATGCCCGCCATTTTCTTGATAAAATAGTCAAGCCCTTTGAGATAGTAGAGGTCGCCGACCGAAACGTTGACCCCGCCGACCGAGATCTGCATCTCGCCCGGGATCTGCAAAACGGTCACGCTCTGTTTTTCTTTATTGACAGAGACAAGCATCACCGCATCCGCGCTGACCGTGCGGTAGCGCTTGATCTCCCCGTCTTCGCCCACCGAAATCAGGGACGCCGTGGAAGCAAGAAACGGATACTGCGCCGCAAGCGCCGGATGATAGTCGGTATATAAACTCGGGCGATAATCCGTGCCGATGAGCAGGATATTAAACGACTCGCCCCTGATCTCCTCGATCGGGACTTTGATGCCCGTGTCGATCTCGCCGTAGGCGTCGGTCGCCGCCGGCGCGGTTTCGGCAGGGCGCTCACCGCTGATCATCTCGCTGATGCTGCCGAGGACAAGGCCGGTGATAAAAAAGGCGCACAAGCCGAACACAAGCAGCGACACGCCAAACGTGATCAAAAACGTGCGAAGTGAATTCACGATGTCCGCCTCCTTTCTCTCGAAACTTCATTTTATCATATTTTTTCTTTTTTTTCAATATCTATTTGCAAAAAAGACGCGGAAATGCTATACTGGATAAAAATATCACAGACAGGACGGCAGTTTTTTTCAAAAAATGTCTGTGGGCAAATTTTTTTGAAAGGAGCGGACGGGCGTGAAGAAAAACGATTGTTTTGATACCGAGATCCTCGATATGAACTCCCTCGGCTTTGGTATTGCCAAAATCGACGGCATGGCGATTTTCGTCTTTGGCGCGGTCTACGGCGATTTTGCGCGCATCCGCATCATCAAGGTCGAAAAAAAGTACGCCGTGGCGCGTACCGAGGAGATCCTCACCCCCTCGCCGCACCGCGTGGACGACGTCTGCCCCGTGTCCGCCGCCTGCGGCGGCTGTGCGTTTCGCAGCGTGAGTTACGACTATGAGCGCGCGCAGAAAGAAGCCGCGGTGCGTATGAGTTTTCAGCGGCAGGGGATGGACAACGTCACCGTCGCGCCGCTCACAAACGCGGGCGCGGTATCCCACTACCGCAACAAGGGGCAATATCCCGTGCGGCGCGGAAAGAACGGCGAGATCCAAATCGGCTTTTTTGCCGCCAAAAGTCACCGCGTGCTCCCCTGCACCGACTGCGACTTGCAAAATGAAAGTTTTGCGCCGATCCTGATGCAGGTGCGGCGGTTTGTCGAAGATTTCGGCATTTCGGTCTACGATGAAACGAGCGGCGAAGGGCTTTTGCGCCATATTTATCTGCGCATCGGCGAGGCGACCGGACAGATCATGCTCTGCCTTGTCCTCACAAAGCCGCAGCTGCCGCACGCCGATGAATTTGTCGCCCGAATGACCGCCGCGTTTTCAAAGATCGCGTCCATTTATATCAACGTCAATGGTGAGGATACAAACGTCGTCCTCGGCAAAAGTTTCACCCTGCTTTTCGGCACGCCGTACATTGAGGATATCCTCTGCGGCGTGCGCCTGCGCATCCTGCCCGCCGCGTTTTATCAGGTCAACCGCGCCGCCGCGGAACTGCTCTACAAAAAGGCGGCGGAACTTGCGTGCCTTTCGGGCGGCGAAACCCTGCTCGATCTCTACTGCGGCATCGGCTCGATCGGGCTTTCGATGGCGCATAGGGCAAAAAAGGTCATCGGCGTGGAGGTCGTCCCCGCCGCGATCGAATGCGCGCGCGAAAATGCGCGGGCAAACGGCATCAAAAACGCCGAATTCTACTGCGGCGACGCCGCCGACGCGGTCCTTTCGCTTGAAAAAGCGGGCGCGCCCCTCTCCCCCGACGTCGTTATCCTCGACCCGCCGCGCAAAGGGTGCGCCGCAAGTCTTTTGGAATTTCTCTGTGCGCAAAATATCCCGCGCATCGTCTATATTTCCTGCAATTCCGAAACGCTCGCCCGCGACGCAAAATACCTGACCGAAAACGGCTACCAAATGGGCAAAGTCTTCCCGTTTGACCTGTTCTGCCGCACGGGACACGTCGAGTGCGTCACCGTGTTTGAGAAAGAATAAAAAACGAAGATACAATCATAACCACCGGCTAAGCCGGTGGTTTGCACGGGGGTGTAACCCCCTGGTACTGGCGAGGGCTACACGCCCTCGAAAAATCTGCCAACCGCAAGCGGTTTCTAACCACCGCTAAAGCGGTTGGTTATTTTTTGTTTC
>JAFSUT010000086.1 GCA_017445085.1 Clostridia bacterium
CAGGGGATCTTTACCGAATACGGCGTCACCGAGGACGACTGCGCCACCGCCGCGCGTACCGGCGGCTTCGGCTCCACGGGGAAATAGGATGGAAGAATAATAATTGCGGGGGAACCTTCTTTACAAAGAAGGTTCCCCCGCACCTGCGTTAAAGATAAATCTTTAACGCGGCGAGTTTTGCCAAATAGGGCAAAACATCGCCCCAAAATTTTTTTGAAACGGGGCATGATTTGTTTTTACACAGCAAAAAGCCATAGCACAGTGAATTTCACTCTGCTATGGCTTCTGTTTTTGTCGGAAAATTTGTTTATTTCATCGAAACGGCTTTGTCGTAGATAGCAAGCACTTCTTTTGAAGGTACTTGTACACGCTTGGTTTCGGAGGGCAACGAATTAAAATCAGATTGCATAATTATTCTTGAAAAAATCCCTAAACGGAAAATTTCTAAAATTAAAAATAAAACACTGTTGCTGTTAAAAGAATAAGAATGCTTAGTAAACTCATATTTCACGGTGTTTGCACGCGTATACCACCAATAGAACGAATATGCGGGTACAAATATCAGACACAGCATTTCCCCAACGCAACTTGATTCGTCCTTCTTAATAGCTCTTATATTTTTGACAAGTAAATAATCCCAATATATTTGATAAAGCCCACAGGTGATAATTGTCAGTAGAATACAAACGGCAATTTTCCGTTTATTAATAGAAATCATGTTGAAACATCCTTTCGTTTTTTATGTGGTTTCAGAGAAGAATATATCCATATTGCTATACATTCATCGCACATTTTGAAATTAAATGTTGGTGTAATGCTTGTTGCAATACTAATTGTTTAAATGGTTGACTTAAATGATTATTATACTTACGCCATTCTACTCTTAATCCCACTTTACCAAATCCACTTTAGAAAATGCAGCATCACAAAGCGACACGATGACGGCGCAGATCAAACCGGCGACAAATCCGGGGAGAATCTCGTAAACCCCGGTCGGTCCGGACAAAAAGACGAGCCAAAGCACGTCGGTCAGCGCGCCGGCAACCACGCCAGCGATCGCACCCGCGTAGGTAAATCTGCGCCAGAACAGTGTGAGAATGACCACGGGTCCAAACGCCGCGCCGAAGACGCCCCACGCGTTTTCCACAAGGTTCATGATCGCCTGTGCGCCGTCGCCCTTGGACGAAGCGATAAAGTAGGCGATCAGCGCCACGAGGAGGACGATGCCTCTGCCGACCCACATCATCTCTTTATCCGACGCCTTTTTGCGGAAGACCGGCTTGTAAATATCCGAGGTGAACGAGGAGGACGCCACGAGAAGCTGGCTGTCCGCGGTGGACATCGAAGCCGCCATGATCGCGGCAAGCAGGATACCGGCGATCAGCGGAGTAAACAGTTTTCTTGCCAGCGCGATAAATACGGTTTTCTGCATCCCCAAAACCAGAAGTTCCTCACCGACGAGCATTCTGCCGAAGTAAGCGATCATGCAGACGGCGCCGAGCGAGAGGACGACCCAGATCGAGGCGACGATCGCGCTCTTTTTGACCATCTTGGGGTCTTTGATCGACATAAAGCGGACGATGATATGCGGCATACCGAAGTAACCGAGCCCCCAGGCAAGTCCGGAGACGATATCCTGCCACGACGCCGAAAACAGACTTGTACCAAACGCGTATTCTGTGCCGTCGGCACCCACTACCGTCTGTGACAGGAGCGAATAATCAAGATTTTGCGTTGCGACAATGACGATCGGCAGCGCAAGGACGGCGACCAGCATAAGGATCCCCTGGAAAAAGTCGGTCCAGCAGACCGCTTTGAAGCCGCCGAGGAAGGTGTACACGATAATGATCAGCGCAAAGAGCAGCATCGCCACCGAGGACGAGAGTTTCGGGAAAATGGTGGTAAACACCGTTGCCCCCGCAACGAAAGCCGAAGCGACGTACACGGTAAACGCCGCAAGGAAGATGACGGCGCAGATGATCTGGAGCGCGATCGACTTGGTCGCAAAGCGGTTGGAGAGGTACTGCGGCAGGGTGATCGAGTCGTTTGCCGCCTCCGAGAAGCAGCGCAAACGGCGTGCGACCAGGATCCAGTTGAGGATGGTGCCGATGCAAAGCCCGATCCCGATCCACATCTGACCAAAGCCGAAAGCCAAAATCGAGCCGGGCAGCCCCATCAGGAGCCACGCCGACATATCCGACGCCTGCGCGCTCATCGCGGTGACCCAGGGACCCATGGAACGACCGCCGAGGAAATACTCCTTGGCGCCGCCGCTCTTTTCACGGAAGAAAAAGATCAACCCGATGGCGAGCATCAAAACGAAATACAGGACAAATGCGATAATTTCTGCGTTCATAAGATACTCCTAAAAACAAAATATGCCCTATTATAGCACAACTTTTTTTAGACTGCAATACAGAACGCAGTACAGACTTTACTCCGTACTGCGTTTATCAAAAACAATAATATTCAGCATAAATAAAGCGTTTTTACGTCATACTATATATAGACCGTTTTTCGCTATGAAAAATAAATAAAAATTATTTTTCGCGAAATGAGGCGAGAAACATCGGCATCACGCGCATCGCGTAGTTTTTGAGCGAATAACTGCCGCCCGAAATGCACCAGTCGTACATAATGCCCCATTCACACAGCGCGTAGAGCTTGGAAAGTTCCGCCACCGACATATCGGTGCGGATCTGCCCGCGGTTTTGCCCCTCCTGGATGATGGTGCGCAGCACGCGGTAGTACACGCGGCTGTAATCCATCAAATAACGCTCGCCGCGCGTGACGAGCTGGGTGGAAAAGAGGCGCGCCAAAAGTTCCAGCGAAACGGTGTCCTCGATCATTCCGAAAAGTTCACGGTTGAGGTAGAGCAGTTTTTCCACGCTGTCGGTGTCCGCCGCCATCGTCGGCATCAGTTCCTCATACTTTTCGTCAAACAAAAACGGCAGGGAGCCGAGCAAGGCGTCCTTTCCCTCAAAATAATGGTAAAACGAGCCCTTGGAGGTTTCGGACAGTTCCACGATGTCGTCCACCGTGGTGTTGTCATACCCCTGCTCATAAAAGAGTTTCCACGCGGCGGATACGATTTTCTTTTTGATCGTTTTTGTCTTTTTCTGCGGCATGGCGACCTCCGGCAAACAAACGTTTTTCTCATTATAGCATATCGCCGCACGGATTGCAAGGCACATTCCGGACGCTTTTGCATAGGATAATAGCAGGGAGCGATCCTCCCCGAAAGGAGCCTTGGTATGAACAACTGCCTTTGTAATTTGTTTGACAACAGCTACACTTGGATTATCGTTATCGCCCTTTTGATCCTCCTGTTCTCCTGCAACAACTGCGGCTAAACGGTAACAAAAAAGCAAAACCGCACCGCCGCGGTTTTGCTTTTGCATAAGCGCGGGCTGCAAAGGAAGCACCTTCCTTTGCAGCCCGTATTTTTATTTTATTTTACCATTGATTTAGTTTTCGGCAAGATTTACCCAAATTGCCGGGCGGACGGCGAGAAACGTGTTATTGACGCCGCGCCCCTCCGGGCTGACGGCGCCGCTGTTGAGGACGCACGCAGCACTGGAGGGCAAACTCCCCGGCGAAGAGAGCCACCACCACACCGTGGGTCTGCCGCCGACCGAATATTCATCGGTCGCCCACGCGCCGTGCGCCACGGCTGCCGCCGTCGGTGCGCACCAGCGATCTCTGTCCTTTTCAAAATAGGTCTCCGCTGCCGCACTGCTCAAAAGAAAAACTTTGACCGACGCCTCTGCCCCGTCGCTTTCAAGTGCCGTGTCTTGAAGCATCGCCGCCTCTCCGGCGTCGAAAGCATCCGTGAGGAAAGTTTCGTTGAGCCATACGCACAGATCGCTCTGTGCAAACGTCACGTCGCCGCTTTCTCCGTGAAAGCGCCGACAGTCGAGCGCGTACCGACTGATGAGAAGCACGCTGTCGCCCTCTTTGGCAAGCACGAGCCACTCGATATCTTCTTTCCCGTTGTCGGTGTCATCGTCCTGCTCATACGCGCCGAAGCAGGCGTACTCGCCGGCGTTTTTCCCGGACAAGACTTCCCGCTCGTACGCCGGACGGATGCGGTCGCGCAGTTCTTTTGAATCCTTGTAATCGATCTCGCCAAGCAAAAGATACGCCGCCGCATAGTCCGCATCGGCGATCAACGCCGCCGCTCTGTCATATTTGCTTTCCAAAATCGCATTGGCATCGCTGAACACCGCCATCAGGTTGTACGCCCGATCGTAGTCACCGGCGGCAAGAAACTTTTTGATCTGACTTTGCGCTCTTCTCGGCAAAAACACGACCAGCGCAAGGATAAGCAAAAGAACGCACACCCCGACAATCGACCACTTGATGATCCGTCTGCGGCGGCGCGCCGCCGCAAACGCCTGCGCCGCAAGTTTTTCCTGCGCGGCGCGCCACAGCGCCGCCGCTTTGTATTCTTCTTCGCGCGCTTTGAGTTCTTCGATCTTCGCCCGGCAGGCGGCCGCTTTTTCGTCGGCATCCTTTACCCCGGGGATCGTTTGAAAGATCCGCAAAGCCGCTTCATACCTGGTGAGAATATCATAGGACATTTGCTCCATGCCGAGGGCGTACGCCGTATCGTCGTCCGCCGCCTGCTCTTTTTTGCAGGCGAGGCATTTGCCGACCGTCTCCCCGACTTCAAAGCGGAGATCGCCACCGCAGTATCGGCACTTGAAATTTGCCATTGTGTCGTTCCTTTCTCTCTGCCGCGATCTCGACCTGTCCGAAATTGCAACAGCCTTTTTACTCAAAAATCAATATGGCAATATTGTAGCACGCTGCCGCAGAAAAATCAACACGTTTCAACGAAATCCGCGCCGATCTCAAATTTTTCAATAAAAACAGAAATTGAATTTTGTGAAAATTGTCCTCTTATTCTTCCGCGGCGGGCGTAAAATCAAACATTTTTCGCACGGTGGAAAGGCAATAGGCGTGATAGCGCTCGGCCTTGTCCTGTCCTTTGAAAAAGGAAAAACTGCTCATCCGGCGCACGCAAAGGAGCGTGTCCTCGTCCAGCCCCGCAAGGATCGAAAAATACTGCCCCGCGGGCGTATCCGCCACGCGCACCGCGTAATCGTCCACCGCGTAGGACGGCTGGGCGCCCAGCACCTCCGCAAGCGGCAAAAAGCCGCCCGCGTCACGCACGTCGGCGTAAAGCCACGGGTCCAGGAGGCAGATCACCGCGTCTCCCGCCAAAATCTGCTCGTCAAACGCCTTGCGGTTGGCGCGAAACAACTCGTAGTTGACGCTTACCTCGATCCCTGCCGCCTCGGCTTTTGCCACCTCGCCGGCGATCTGCTCGTCCGACATCATATAAAGGTCCACCAGCGTCACGTTGCACTTGCCGTCGCCCGTGCGGTCGTCGGCGATCGAAGCAAACGCCGACTGCATCCTGCGCGTGTCGCTCTGCCCGAATTTATACGGACCGGCGTAAAGGATGTAGATATCGGTTTCCTCCCGCGAAAACAACTGTACGCTGCAAACCAGCAGCGTCAGGAGAAGAAAACTCGTGATGATGGTTTTCCACTTGTGATGATACCAAAAATTATCCAGCCATTTGAAAAGACCGCCGTCCCTCTTAACGTAATCGACGGCGTCGGGTGCATTTTTTCTGTCTTCCATGCGTCTACCACCCCTCATAAGATATATTCATTATAGCATATCGCCGCACGGGAGGGCAACCCCATTTTTGCCTATGGTTTTTTTGTACTTTTCGATCCGCGTTTTATCATTATTTACATTGCAATTTTCTTACTTTTATAGTATAATCAAAGCATAAACACACAACGGAGGGTATCGCAATGAAACTTCGGACAAGCATCATCCTAGGAAGACGGCGCGAATTTGAACTCGGTTTTGACGGGCATATTGTCCCGCCTTCATCGGTTAAGCCCTTGCCGTTACGCCGAGTAACGCCTGCGGGCTTAGCCTCGCCGACGAACCAATCTGCTCCGGCAAAACTC
>JAFSUT010000087.1 GCA_017445085.1 Clostridia bacterium
CTCACCCTCACGCTCAACGTGGCAAAGACCGGGGAGACGACCACGTCCGCCGGCACGACCGTCGCGCTGGAAATCGATATGACCGCCGTGATGGAAAGCACCAAAGCAGGCGTCACCAGCACCACCACGGATAACGTTACAACGTTCAGCAACTACATCACCATCGAGTACAACCTCGGCGCAGGGCTCTCGGGCGTTACCGCAACGCACAAGGGCAACGCTATGGTCAACTCCACCGATACCGCTAATGATGCGGGACACGGTATTTACAGCTACAACGCGGAGAGCGGCATCCTCACCATCAAGACCAAGACCCTTTCCCCGTTTGCGGTAAGCTATGTGGTCGTTACCCCGGATACCTCCTGGTTTAATGCAGAAGGCGACGAATTCACTTTGAGCAGCCCCGCTGCATTGGCAGGCTTTTCCAAACTCGTCTCTGAAGGCAACACCTTCCAGGGCAAGACCGTCAAACTTGACAGCGATATCAATCTGAACAATATTTCCTGGACGCCGATCGGCGATTTCAACGGGACCAACTTTACAAAGGCGTTCCGCGGGACATTTGACGGCCAGGGACACACCGTTTCCAACTATACCGTTGATACGCACGGCGGCGCCGGCCTCTTTGGCGAAGTATACCTCGGCACGATCAAAAACGTGACCGTCAAGAATGTCACCGTAACGGCAAACCGCATGGCAGGCGCGCTGGTCGGTCAGCTCTACGGCGATCTGGAAAACTGCCACGTGATCAACGCCTCTGTCACCGGTATCCCCAATGAAGACGGCGACTCTTTCGACAACGGCGATAAGATCGGCGGTCTCGTAGGCTGGATCGGTGATAATGGCAACAACCGCCACATCTCCGATTGCTCCGCGACCAACGTTACCCTCCGCGCATATCGCGACGTGGGCGGTCTTGCCGGTTATATTGCGTCGAGCACTTCGATCACCGACTGCACGGTTGAAAACATCACCATCACCGTGGACAAACTCACCAACGCTTATGGCAACAGTTCCATCAACGCCGGTTATCTCTACGGCAGAGCGAATGGCAACAACACGGTTGTGGACAACACCGAAACCGGAAACAACACGACGGATATCATCCCTCAGTAATCATTCCGCCCGAAACCGTCATCGGCAACTGCGCCGTTTCTAACACGGCGGCCGCCGATACGGTGATCGGATATACCGGCGATCAGGCGCCTCTGAAACCTAAGCCGCGCCCTGCCGCCGGGCTCAACATGCGTCCACCGATGCCGACCTCGGCATCGTGAACGACTCCTTTTTCTCCCGCCCAACCCGTAAACGGTTGGGCGGCGAAGAAAGGGCATGGATCCCCGTGCCTTTTCTTCGCCGAATTCTCGGTGAGAAGTATCTGTTTTTTCGCTCCGTGCGGAAAAACGCTTTTTGCATTTTCGCACAGATCCCATAAGAATCAAGGAGAAGCAAAGTGAAAGAAACAATGAAAAAAATATGGAACGTCGTTTCCACCATCCTCGTGACGTTGTTTGTCCTGTGCGCGATCTTTTTGATGGGCTCGCGCATCATGGGGTACAAGGTCTACACGGTCATTTCCGGCAGTATGACGCCGACCTACAACATCGGCGACCTCTTGTACGTCAAAAGCGTGGACGTCAATACCATCAAGGCGGGAGACCCCATCACGTTTGTACTCAATGAAGATCTGGTGGTCGCCACCCACCGCGTAGTGCGTGTAGACGCCGAAAATCAGCGGTTTTATACCAAGGGCGACGCAAACCAGATCGAGGACGGGGCGCCGGTGCATTTTAACAACGTGATCGGCGTGCCGCAGTTCAGCATCCCCAAACTCGGTTATGTTTCTGATTTTATTCAAAACCCGCCGGGGTTGTATATCACCATTGCGATCGGCGCGGTTTTGCTGATCCTCGCCTTTCTCCCCGGATCTTCCGGCAAGAAAAAGGAGGACGGGGAACCGTCCGACGGCGCGGCGGAGCCAACGCCGCCCGCATCGCCCGAAAACAATACCGACGCCCCGACCGACGGCGAGTAAGCGGCGGTATTTTTATCCAAATCAAGTGAGAAACAAACCTTGAACTATAAAATCCGAAAGTATGTCACGCTTTTCCTTTTGATCGCCTCGGTCGCCGTATTTGTGTTTTCCGCCGGTCGGGTGCTCACGCAGCTTGCCGAGGAAAAAAGGGCGAAAGCGCAGTTTGACGCGTTGAAAAGTGCGGTTCACGACTATAAAGCCACCGCGGCGCCGTCGGCGGAAAACACAGAGGCGTCTTTGCCCCCCGACGCGCCGGTGATCCTGCCGCAATACAAGCCGCTGTATGAGCAAAATCCGGATCTTTTCGGCTGGATCCAAATCGAGGATACGCCGATCGACTATCCGGTCATGTACACGCCGCAGGCGCCGGAACGTTATTTGCGCCGCGGCTTTGACGGCAAGTATTCGGTCAGCGGCGTGCCGTTTATCGACGGCGCCTGTGTCGAGGACGGCAACTACTACATCATTTGCGGGCATCATATGAAAAATAAAACCATGTTCGGTACGCTCCCGTATTACAAGGACAAGGCGTATTGGGAGGAACATCGGTTGATCCGCTTTGATACACTGTTTGAGACGCGGGAATACGAGATCTTTGCCGCCTTTTACAGCAAGGTCTACGACAGTACGGAGAAAGACGCGTTTAAGTACTATCTCTACTATGACTTGCGCGAGGAAGACGCGTTTTCGGCGTATCTTGCCGGCGTTTCGGCGTCGGCGCTCTACGATACGGGCGTTGCCGTCGAGTACGGCGACGAACTCCTCGCCCTCTCGACCTGTAATTATCATACGGCGGACGGCCGCTTTGTCGTCGTTGCCAAGCGGGTCAAGTAAAATCGCGCGGCGGGACGGCGGCGCAAAGCTATCCGAAAACAGATACCGCTTGGCATGCACGGCCGGGTGGCGTCTGTTTTTGTTTTTTTGGGAAAAATATCGTTTTTTCTTTGCATTTGCGGGGGAAATGTGGTATACTGAAACATATTTTTTGTGAAAGCGTGGCGGAATTATGAAAAAAAACGATCCGAAAGCGATCCTGTTTCTCGTGATCACGGCGGTCATTTGGGGATTTGCTTTTGTGTTTCAAACCGAGGGCGGCAGGGGGCTTGCCAACTATTGGTTCAACGGGCTCCGTTTTTATCTCGGCGCGGTCTCGCTTCTTCCCGTCATTTTTTTGTTTGAACGTGCTCCGGTCGAAAAACGGGTGCTTTGGCAAACGGTACGGTACGGGATGCTGACGGGCGCGTTTTTGTTTGCGGCGTCGGTGCTCCAGCAGTACGGGATATTGCTCACACAAAGCCCCGGCAAAAGCGGATTTATCACGGGGCTGTATATGGTTTTCGTCCCGCTCTGCGGCGTCTTTTTCCGCCGCAAGATCCCGGCGGAGGCATGGATCGGTGTTGCGTTTGGTATTGCGGGCTTGTTCCTCATCAGTTTTCAGGGGGGCGGGGAGTCTTTTGCCACGGGCGACCTCATCACGCTCTTCGGCACCTTCTTTTGGACGGCGCATATCCTTGCGGTGGACAAATTCGGCAGTATGGTGCCGCCGCTCAAGTATTCTTTCGTGCAATTTTTGACGACGGGAACGCTTTGCCTTTTGCTGGCGCCTGTCCTTGAGCCCGGGGTGCTGACGCTTGAAAATGTCCGCGTCGCGCTCATTCCGCTCCTCTACTGCGGTCTCGGCTCGGTCGGCGTGGCGTATACCTGTCAGGTGCTGGGGCAGCGGGGGACGGAGCCGGCGCTCGCCTCGATCATCCTGTGCGCCGAGAGCGTGTTTGCCGCCGTCGGCGGCGCGCTGATCCTGCACGAAAATCTCGGGGTGCGCGGCTATCTCGGCTGTGTTTTGATCTTTCTCGGGATCCTCGCATCCAAGATCAAACTTTTCCCCGCGCGAAAACAATAACTTTACAAGGTCGCCGCGGTGCGGCGACCGTTTTTTTCGTCGGTTTTTCTTGTAAAATTTACCGCAAAGGACTATAATAGAAAAGGGGGTGATCGTATGCAAAACTTTGCTTTGCAACTTGAAAAGACGCTTGCCGGGATCTTTGCGGCGGGGAAGCGCCCGCGGCTGCTTTTGCACGCCTGCTGTGCGCCGTGTTCGAGTTATACGCTCGAATATCTGTCGGCGTATTTTGGAATCACCCTTTACTACTACAATCCGAACATTTCGCCGCGAGAGGAGTATATCCTGCGCGCCAACGAACTCTCAAAATATATCGGCAGGGTAGACAGCGGCCGCGGCGTGTGTCTTTTGATCCCGGAATATGACCCCGCGCCCTTTCTGGAGATCGCGCGGGGGTTGGAAGACCTCCCCGAGGGCGGCGAGCGATGCAAAAAGTGCTACCGTCTGCGCCTTGCCGAGACGGCAAAGGCGGCGGCAAAGGGCGGCTTTGATTATTTTTGTACCACGCTTTCCATCAGCCCGTATAAAAACGCCGCGTCGCTCAACGCCATCGGCGGCGAACTTGCAGAGGAGTACGGCGTGCCGTATCTGTTTTCGGACTTCAAGAAAAAGGGCGGCTACGCCCGCTCGATCGAACTTTCGAGACAGTACGGGCTTTATCGGCAAAACTACTGCGGTTGTATATATTCAAAACTTGCGGCACAGAGGCGGCAGAATGAACATTCTTGATTATATCGACTGGCGCGGCGATCTTGCCGTGACGGTATCTCCCTTTTGCGAGGTGGACAATCTGATTTTGGCGATGCTCTCATTCCTTGATCTGCGCGGCATCGCCGAGGGCAAAAATCTGAGAGAGAGTATCTCTCTGCGCGACGCCACGGCGGCGTATTTTGCCCTGCCAAAGTCGCAGATCCACGGGACGGGGGCGCTGATCCCGAAGGAATTGCCGACCCTGTTTGAAAAGGCGGCGAAAAGCGTGCGCTTCGGCGGTATGCGGCTCTTTCGCTTTACCGAGACCGTGGATAAGGTCACAGAAACGCAATTTGCCGCGCTCTCGATCTCGGTCGGGGACGGGACGACCTATGTTTCCTTTCGCGGCACCGATGATACGCTGGTGGGGTGGAAAGAGGATCTCAATATGGGCTTTATGGAGGAAGTGCCGGCACAGCGGTATGCGCTGGATTACCTTTCCGGCACGGCGCGCGCCGTGCGCGGCAAACTTCGCGTCGGCGGACACTCCAAGGGCGGAAATCTTGCGATCTACGCGGCGGCAAATGCGGAGAAACGCCTGCAATCGCGCCTTGTTGCCGTTTACAACAACGACGGCCCCGGCTTTGGAAAATCGCTGACAAATACGGCGGGGTATCTTGCTGTCAGCGATCGCATTTTGACGGTTTTGCCGCACTTTTCGGTGGTGGGGCTCCTGCTTGAACACGACAAGCGCGGCAAAGTGGTCGTCAGCACGGCGACCGGACTTTGGCAGCACGATCCGTTTTCGTGGGAGGTCAAAGGGTGCTCGTTTGTCCTCTCCCCGGGGCTTTCGCGCGAGAGCCGCACGCTGGAACGGACGATCAAAGCGTGGGTCGCCGGGATGACGGTGGATGAGCGCCGTGAGACGGTGGAGGCGATCTATCAGGCGTTTACCGCGTCGCGCGCGGAAACGCTGACCGACATCGTTTCGGATAAGTTTGAGTTTATCAAGTCGCTCCGCCATCTCGATCCCGCGGCGCGGAAAATCATCCTCACCACGGGGCGCCTGTTTCTCAAAGAGGGCGTCCGCACGGCGGCCAAACGAAAATGACGGTTTTGCGAGAAAGAGCGCCGCAAAACAAACTCTATGGAGGTGACCGCGTTGAAAATTCTCGTCAGCGCCTGCCTGATGGGGCACGCCTGCCGCTATGACGGACACGCCAAAGTTTGCGAAAAGATCCTGCGCCTGGCAGGGGCGCATACGCTGATCCCGTTTTGCCCCGAGATCTACGGCGGTCTGCCGACGCCGCGTATGCCGTGTGAGTGCAAAGACGGGCGCGTTTTGCGCGCGGACGGCGCCGACTGCACGGCGGCGTATCAAAAGGGGGCGGCGGAGGCGCTGGCGCTTTGTCGGCGGCTGGAGATCCGCACGGCGATCCTCAAAGCGCGCAGTCCGTCCTGCGGGCACGGGCAGATCTACGACGGCACCTTCACGGGGCGGCTTGTGCGCGGCGACGGTGTGACGGCGGCGCTCCTTTTGCAAAACGGCGTTGCGGTGTACAGCGAGGAGGATCGTGATTTTTTAGAGCCAAGCGCCGAAGCGTCGTCTGCTTTTTTTGCAAAATAGGGCGTTTTGATCAAAAGAAAGGCAAAAAGTTTTGTAAAAAATGCCTATGTCCTTTTTTGCAAAATTATGGTATAATCAAATCATCAAAGAGAGGCAGGCACACGGCGGGGAAAAACCGCAAAAAACAGGGGGACAAAATGGGAAAAACCTTTGCACCGGGCGATAAGGTCATTTACGGGAGCAACGGCGTTTGCACAATGGTGGAGATCACGCAAAAGGACTTCGGCGGTCAGAGCAGGGATTATTACGTTCTTCGCCCGTCGTCTTTCGGCACATCTGTCTTTTACGTCCCCGTGGACAGCCCGCTCACGTCGCGGATCCGCCCGGTGAAAAATGCGGCGCAACTTGACCGCCTGATCGCGGCGTGCCGGGTGACGGAGGAAGAATGGATCCCCGACGACCGTGCGCGGCAGACACAAATCAAAAGCGTGATGGAGAACGGCGACACGCCGGAACTCCTCCACTGTTTCAAACTGTTGATGATGCGCCAAAGGTCGCTTGCACAGTGCGGCAAAAAACTGCGCGCTGTGGATGAGCGCCTCCTGCACGAGATAGAAACGATTTTGACCGACGAACTTTTGCTTGCGACCGCGCTTGCGCGGGAGGATGCCGCCGCGTATTTGCTCGGTGAAGCGGAAATACGGCTTTAAGAGGGGAAGAAATGGGCGATCCCCTCTTTTTTTTCTGCGTTTTCCAAAATCTATTGACATAAATTTGCTTTTTGAGTATAATATGCTTGTTATACAATTTGCATTCAAAGGAGAGCACCATGTTTACCATTCAAACTTACAATAAGATCTCGGACGCCGGCAGACGTGCGTTTGACGAAACCAAATATACCATCACCGAGGATACAAAAAATCCGGATGCGATCATCGTACACTCGACGCCGCTGCACGACCTTGAGTTTGCCCCCTCGCTCCGCGCCATCGTCCGCGTCGGCGCGGGCGTCAATACCATTCCGGTCGACCGCTGCACCAAGGCGGGCATCGCCGTATTCAACACCCCCGGCGGCAACGCCAACGCCGTCAAGGAACTCACGATCGCGGCGATGATCATGTCCTGCCGCAACGTGCAGCCCGCAAGCGAATGGGTCAACAGTCTGCGCGGCGGGGAGAGCGACCCCGGCAAGACGGTGGAAAAGGGCAAGGAAGTCTACCGCGGCACTGAGATCATGGGCAAGACCATCGGTATCATCGGCGTGGGCGCCATCGGCTCGCGCGTGGCAAAGGCTTGCTACGACCTCGGTATGACCGTTATCGGTTACGACCCCTATTTGCCGAGCCATCGCAAAGACGAACTCAAACAGTACGTAAACTTTGTTTCCGACGTGAAAGAACTGTATGCGGACGCGGATTTCGTTTCGATCCACATCCCGCAAAACGAAGCCAATATGAACTTTATTGACGCGGGTGCGATCGCCGCGATGAAAGACGGCGTTTACATCGTCAACTATGCCCGCGGCGGCGTTGTAGACAACGACGCCATCGTTGCCGCGCTGGACAGCGGCAAGGTCAAGGGCTTTGCCACCGACTTTCCGACGGCAAACGAACTCGGCAGAAAAGACGTCGTCTGCACGCCGCACCTCGGCGCAGGCACGCCCCAAGCCGATGAAAACTGCGCGATCATGGCGTCGGTGCAGATCAAGGATTATCTTGAAGACGGCAACATCAAAAACTCGGTCAACTTCCCGGACGTTTCGTTTGCGAGAGCGTTTGGCGACCGGATCACGCTGTTCCACAACAACCGCGTCGGTATGCTCGGCGAGATCACCGAAAAGGTGACGGCAGCGGGCCTCAATATCGAAAACCTGATCAACAAAGCGCGCGGCGACTACGCCTATACGATCCTCGACTTCAACGTGAAAGTTCCCGCAGATCTTATCGGCGACCTCGAAAAGATCGACGGGATGGTCAAAGTCCGCCTGTTTAAGTAAGTTTTCCATAAGCGGCGTCTCCGACAGAGGATATATGCAAAAAAAGAGAGGCCGAAAGCTTTGCACGCTTTTGCAAGGCTTTCGCCGCCTTTTTTGCTTTTTGACGGGCATCCGGCGGCGCGCCGCGCGGGATTTTCCGCCTTTTCTGCAAAAAAATTGAAAAAGAGTAAAAAAACAGTTGACATTTCAGACCGACAGTGATAAAATAGGTACAAATTTCAGAAAGGAATTCAAAAAGTCATATGTTCACCGTTCGTTTTGACATGACAAATCGATTTTATGCCTATTACTATTTCGGCAACAATAGTAATAGTGATTTGTGATGCATAAAAACGACTGAAAACGGCAGAGCATAAACGCTTTTTTGGATTTCGGTTGCTTTGATAAGAGTTTACCGTATGGATCACAGGTCCATACGGTATTTTTGATTTTTCGTATGGGCTGTGTGCTTTTTGCAAAAACTCTTATCGGCGCCGTTCTGAACAAATATGGAGGAAAAAAGAAATGAAACACGCAAACATCTTCAAGAGTATGGCAATCCTTGCCCTCGTACTCGCCCTTGCACTGCTCCTGCTCGGCTGCGGGCAGACGGCAGTTGTTGACCCCGCAGACGGGACCGAAAGCGCCCCCGCAGAGACCGGCGCTTCGCCGAAGGAATACACCGTCGGCATCAGCCAATTCGTCACGCACGAAGCGCTTGACGCGGCGACAAACGGCTTTATGGACGCGCTCAAAGCTGAACTCGGCGAGGACGTCAAAGTCAACTTTGACGTACAAAACGCCGCTGCGGACAGCGCCACCTGCTCGACCATCGCCAACGCTTTTGTTGCCAAAAACGTCGATTTGATCATGGCAAACGCGACCCCCGCGCTCCAGGCGGCATTTAACGCCACCACCACCATTCCGATCCTCGGCACGTCGGTCACCGAATACGGCGTGGCGCTCGGCATCAGCGACTTTACCGGCGTCGTCGGCGGCAACGTTTCGGGTACGTCCGACTGCGCACCGCTGGCAGAGCAGGCGGCGATGATCCTCGAACTCTTCCCGGATGCAAAGAACGTCGGTATGCTGTATTGTTCGGCAGAGCCGAACTCCGAGTATCAGGTCAAAGTGATCGAGGAGGAACTCGGCGCCAAGGGCGTAAACGTTGTTCGCTATTCTTTTGCTGACTCCAACGACGTTGCGTCGGTCACCACCAAAGCGGCGGCGGACAGCGACGTCATCTATATCCCCACCGATAACACCGCGGCTTCCTGCGCGGCAACCATCGGCAACATCGTCAAGGGCGCAAAAGTGCCGGTCGTTGCAGGGGAGAGCGGCATTTGCGCAAACTGCGGCGTAGCGACCCTTTCCATCAGCTACTATGATCTGGGAACGGCCACCGGCAAGATGGCAGCCAAGATCCTGACCGGTGAGGCGGATATTTCGACCATGCCGATCGAATACGCCCCCGCAAAGAAGATGTACAATCCCGCAATTTGCGAGGAACTCGGCGTAACGGTCCCCGCAGATTACGAAGCGATGAACTAAAAAAGAAAGGCAGGGCTTTCCCCTATGTTCGTTCAACTCCTCGGCGCATTGCCGGGCGCACTTGCGCAGGGTCTCGTTTGGGGACTTATGGCAATCGGCGTGTATTTGACTTTTCGTATTTTGGATTTTGCCGACCTCACGGTAGACGGCAGTATCTGTACGGGCGCGGCGGTTTGCACCGTGCTGGTGCTGCGCGGGATGAACCCGTGGCTTGCCATGCTTTGCGCATTGATCTGCGGCTTTATTGCAGGTGCGCTCACCGGGGTACTGCATATCTATCTCGGCATCCCCGCCATTCTCGCCGGGATCCTGACGCAGATGGTCTTGTGGTCGGTCAACCTGAAAATCATGGGGAAAGCCAATCTGACTTTGCCTGCGCGGACAACGCCGGTGCTTCTTTCACAGCTCAATATCCCGTCCGCGATCTTGATCTTGTTCGGGATCGCCGCGGCTTTGATCGTTTTGCTCTATGCGTTTTTCGGGACCGAACTCGGATGCAGTATCCGCGCCACCGGCTCCAACGCGGTGATGAGCCGTGCGCAGGGCATCAACACGGGATTTACCAAGATCCTCGGACTTGCGATCTCCAACGCACTCGTTGCGCTGTCCGGTGCGCTCCTCTGCCAGTATCAGGGGTTTGCGGACATCAATATGGGGCGCGGCGCCGTGGTCATCGGTCTTGCCGCCGTGGTCATCGGTGAGGCGCTCGTTTCCCGCCTGCCGCAAAACTTTGCGCTCAGTCTGTTTGGCGTCCTGCTCGGCGCAGTCGTTTATTACATTGTCTACCAGACGATCATTTTCGTCGGCTTCGACACCGATTTTCTCAAAATGTTCTCGGCGGTCGTCGTCGGACTCTTCCTCGGCGTCCCGTATCTGAAAAAGCAGATCTCGGTGACGTTCCGCTCAAAGAAAGGCGGTAAGACCAATGCTTGAACTTTGCAATGTGACCAAGGTTTTCAACCGCGGGACGATCGATGAGAAGATCGCGCTTGACCATCTTTCGCTCACGCTGTCGGACGGCGATTTTGTCACGGTCATCGGCGGCAACGGCGCGGGGAAGAGCACGATGCAAAACGCGATTTGCGGCACGTGGCTCCCCGATGCGGGAAAGATCGTACTGGACGGCATTGACGTCACCGCTCTGCCCGAATACAAGCGCGCCAAATACCTCGGGCGTGTGTATCAGGATCCTCAGATGGGGACGGCGCCGGGAATGCGCATTGAGGAAAACCTTGCGCTGGCGGCGCGCCGCGGACAACGGCGCGGCTTGCGCTTCGGCATTCACCAAAAAGAACGCGAGGCATACAAGACGGCGCTTTCCGAACTCGGACTCGGGCTGGAAAGTCGCCTCTCCGCCAAAGTCGGCACGCTGTCGGGCGGACAGCGCCAGGCGCTCACCCTGCTGATGGCGACGATGAAAAAGCCGAAGTTGCTTCTCCTTGACGAGCATACGGCGGCGCTCGACCCAAAGACAGCGGCAAAGGTCATGGAACTGACCGAGCAGATCGTCACCGAAAACAAACTCACCACGCTGATGATCACGCACAATATGCGCGACGCGATCCGCTACGGCAACCGTTTGATCATGCTGCACGAGGGACGCGTGATCCTGGATATTTCGGGCGAGGAAAAGAGCAAATTGACCGTCTCCGACCTGATCGAGATGTTCGGTCGCGCCAGCGGCAGTGAATTTGTAAGCGACCGCGCGATCCTTTCTTGATTTTTTGAAGCATGAGAGGGCTGTAAAGAAATTTACAGCCCTTTTTGTATTTTTCGGACGTGTGCAAATTTTGCAAGTAAAATTTGTATATTTTTCGTATTGAAAACCGCGCGTGCTTGGGTTATAATGAAAATAAATATTTTTGCAATCAAAAGCAGAGAAAGGAATGTGCAAAATGAACAAAAAAATCAGTTTTCTTTTGTTGGTTTCGCTTTTAGTTGTCGTTTTCGCCTTTTGTGCAACGGCGGCGGACACGACCGTGTACGTCCGTGCGGGCGCCGCGGGGGACGGCACTGCGGCACAAACGCCTTGCGGCAGTTTGCAGGCCGCTGTGACCGCGCTTGACGGCGAGGGCGGCACGGTACAGATCCTTGGTACGCTGACGCAAAGCGCGGACATCACGATCCCCGAGCAGAGCGGCGACCTCACCTTTACGGGCGGTACGCTGGTTTTGCAGGGGGCGGATATCCTCCTTGCGAAAAACGAAAACGATAACACCGTGACCTTTGATATGGCGCTCACGGCTTCCGGAAACGCCGCCATCCTCGGCGGATTCAACTCGCTCCACTTTACCGAAAACTTTGTCGTCGTCGGCGATCTCGCGTTTTTCGGCGGCGCCGAAACGCCGGAGGGCTCGGACAGCGGTACGGCACAGAGCGCGCTCTTTATGATCGAAAACCGCAAAGCCATTACCGAGCTTCCCTATACCATCACGGTAGACGGCGGTAAGTTTGCGACCTTTGTCGGCGGCAACCGCCGCTCGACCTACACTTCCATCCTCGGCTCGATCGCCGCACCGCTGGATATCGTCATCAACGGCGGTACGTTTGGCGGCGGCGTTTCGTTTACCGCGGATTCGGCGATCAAAAACGAGCAGGCGTTCAGCCTTTCGGGAATGTCGATTTTGGCAAGCGACGCGTCGCTGACGATCAACGGCGGTACGTTTAATCTGCCGATCTACGCGCAGGGCTACATCGGGGAAACCTGCACCCGCACCAGCGGCTCCTCGCCTGTGGTGATGTCGGACGCAAAATACTACGCTGTGGACGGCGATATCGAGATCACACTCTGCGGCGGGACGTTCAACGGCTGTGAGATCAACGCGTTCCAAAACGCGGCGTCCTACACCCAGCTTCTCCGCGGCAACTACACGCTCACCGTTTCCGGGGATGCAACGCTTGCGGATGGTATCGTGCTGGACGCAACGCAGGTCAAGGGCTACGCGGGCAGCGAGAGCAAGGCGACCCTCGTTTATCCCGCGGGCGCAAACGTGACCGTCAAACGCTTTGATATCGTCAACGGCGCGGCGCAGACCTATGATGAGCCGATCCGCTTTGCCTGCATCGGCGACTCGATCACGCAGGGCACCGGCAATACCTCCAACGGGCACGGCGGCACCTATGCGGAAACGATGTCCTATCCCGCGCAACTGCTCACGCAGATGACGGCGGCGGGCAAGGACGTCATCCTCGGCAACTACGGCTGCGGCGGTACGCGCGTGCTGAACTACGGCAATCTCTGGTACAACGATATGCTTGCGTACGTCCTTTCCACAAGGGAAGCCGACCCCGACTACGTTATCATCGGGCTTGGCACCAACGACGCGCACAGCACGACCTACTGCCACGGGCAGGTGGATCATTTCTATACCGGCTATGCCGAGTTGATCCGCGACTACGGCACGCTGCCGAGCGTCAAGACGGTTTACGGCACCAACCCCCTGCACAGGACCGATAAAAACGCGTCCGGTCTCGGCGCTGTTTCCAACGTGGCGGCGATGCAGAAACTTGCATTGAATACGCAAAACGCGGCGGACAACGGCAAATATCAGTTTATCGACCTCTACGCGCTCACGCTGGCTGATGCGCTTGACGGCAAACTGCTCAGCGGCGACCAGCTGCACCCCAACGCCGCAGGATATACCATCTATGCGGATAAGATCTATAACGCCGTCTTTAACAAAGTCTACGCACCCGCAGGCTTCTATCTCGACGACGTCTATCTCTCGGAAAGCGGCAAACCCGCAGGCGCAGGCACGGCGGCTGATCCGATCTCGCTGCTCCCGGTCGCGCTCGGTCGTATGGCGGAAAACGCGACTTTGCATATCATGGGCGAGTATAACTATGCAAATCACGACAGCGCAAACTACACCACGACCTTCCCGGCAGGCGTGAAACTGAATATCGTCGGCGAAGGGACGGGGGCAAAGTTTACGACCAACGCAAAGTACCTGACCTTCCAAAATGCCACGACGGTCTCGAATATCACGTTTGGCACGTCGGCATCCGGCGCGCTCTATATGGAGTGCGGCTACAACGACGTGACCCTCGCCGATACCTTTGACATCACGGACGCCGTTTTCCTCGCCGGCTGGGTGGTGGTCGGTGAAAATCCGGCCAGCGGCTGGTACAACAGAGTTGAGGGAATCAGCACGGATAAGGATTGCACGATCACCGTAAACGGCGGCTCTTATCAGATCTTCCTCGGCGGCAACTATCTCTTTATCAACTACAAAGCGGCGATCTACGGTACGTACAGCGGCAATATGACGCTGAATATCGGTAAAGGCGCCGTCATCAAGGACAATATCCGCAACGGCATTTGCGGGCAGAACTATCTGACCGGAAGTATTACCGCAAATATCGACAGCTGGAACGGTACGACGATCCGTGACTTTGGCTGGAAGGGCAACGCCACCGCCAGCGAAACCTACAACGAGGGCAATAATACCGGCAGCATCACGGTCAACAAAGACGAAGGCGTAACGGCAGAACTGATCGTCGCAGGAGACTTTGACGGCGACGGCGACAAGGATCTTGCCGATGCGCTGATGCTGCTTGGCTATATGCTTAACGGCTTTGACAACACCAAGTGGGCGCGCTTCTACGGCGGCAACACCGCGGCAACCTATCCGACTATCTCGCTTGTCAACGTCGTACGTGCGCTGAAGGCCCTTGCAGGATAAGAAAACAGAGTGGAGATAAAGGTTTTTGTTCCTTTTTGTAAAGGCAAACCGAAAAACTTTTGAAGCGAAAACCATAAAAATACAGCCATAGCAAAGTGAAGTTGTTCACGATGCTATGGCTGTATTTATATCCTTTTTTTCAAAAAGGTTTGGGGTGTGGGGGCTTTCCTTAAAAGCCCCCACATTTATTATTTGGTCAGCGTAGCCGTGGAAGTCGCGCCGTCCCAGCCGACCTCTGCACCGAAGGACTCGGCGATAAAGCGGACAGGGAGCCGAGTTCTGCCGCTGAC